>CANCER010000007.1 GCA_947375135.1 Comamonadaceae bacterium
CTGCAATGCTCTGGCCACCTTCGACCAGTCGCACCGCTTCTTGCTTGAATTCGAGCGTGTAGCGCGCTCTTGCTGTCTTCGTCATTTCCGTTCTCCTTGCGTGAATTTAAACACTCAGCAAGGGATACGTTTTTCGAGGGCAAGGTCACTTGGGACTTGGTGGTGATGGATGAAGCCCACCGCCTGCGCAACGTCTATAAACCCAGCAATGTGATTGGCAAGGCGCTCAAAGAGGCCCTTGCCAACGCCCCCAAAGTCTTGCTGACCGCCACCCCGCTGCAAAACTCCCTGCTGGAGTTGTTTGGCCTGGTCAGCCTGGTGGACGAGCGCGTGTTTGGCGACTTGTCCAGCTTTCGTGACCAGTTTGGCACGTTGAACAATCCAGACACCGTAACCAAGCTGCGTGCGCGCCTGCAAAGCGTGTGCATGCGCACGCTGCGCCGCCAAGTGCAGCCTTACATCTCTTACACCAAGCGCATCCCCATGGTGGAGCAGTTCACCCCGTCGCAAGACGAGCAGGTGCTGCGTGACATGGTGGCCGACTATCTGCGCCGCCCAGCCCTTAACGCACTGCCTTCTGGACAGCGCCAACTCATCTCTCTGGTGCTGTGGAAGCTGCTGGCATCCAGCAGCTACGCCATTGGTGGAGCCTTGGGCACATGGCCCAGCGCCTGCAAGATAAGTTGGGCGCGGAGGCTGCCGACAAGACCGACGAACAACTCAACGCAGATTTGGACCGCGACTATGAATCGCTGGACGAAACCGAAGAGGAATGGGTGGACAAGGAAGGCGAAGCGCCACAGCTGCCATTGGCCAGCGTGGCCGAAGAAATTGTCGAACTGCGCGAATTCCAGCGCTTGGCCACCTCCATACAAGACAACTCCAAGGGCCAAGCCCTGCTGATTGCACTTGGCAAAGCCTTTGCCGAGCTGGAAAAACTGGGCGCCAATCGCAAAGCACTCATCTTTACCGAGTCCCGCCGAACCCAAGACTATTTGCATTCCCTGCTGGAGCAAAGCCCCTACGCGGGCAAGGCAGTCTTGTTCAACGGCACCAACAGCAGCCCGCAAGCCACCCGCATTTACCAAGACTGGCTGGCACGCCACGCGGGCACCGACCGCATCACCGGCTCGCGCACCGCAGACACCCGTGCTGCGCTGGTGGAGCACTTCAAAGACTCAGCCCAGATCATGATCGCCACCGAAGCCGGGGCCGAGGGCATCAACCTGCAGTTCTGCTCGCTGGTCATCAACTATGACCTGCCCTGGAACCCCCAGCGCATCGAGCAACGCATAGGCCGCTGCCACCGCTACGGCCAAAAGCACGACGTGGTAGTGGTTAACTTTATTGACCACAGCAACCCCGCAGACAAACGCGTGTATGAGTTGCTGGCGCAAAAGTTCCAGCTCTTTGAAGGCGTGTTCGGTGCCAGTGACGAGGTGCTCGGCACCATTGGCAGCGGCGTGGACTTTGAACGCCGCATCGCTGAAATTTACCAAACCTGCCGTAACCCGCAGGAGATAGAAACCTCGTTCCAGCAACTGCAGCTGGACCTGTCTGGCGAAATAAATGCCGCCATGCTCAAGACGCGGCAACTGCTGCTGGAGAACTTTGACGAAGCGGTGCAAGACAAACTCAAAACACGCCAGACTGAGAGCAAAAGTGCCCGCAGTCGTTTTGAAAAACTGCTCATGGACTTGACCCAAGCCGAGCTGCAAGACCAGGCTGAGTTTGATATGGACGGCTTCACTTTGCGCCAAACCCCGCAAGGGCTGGCACCAGACGATGCACCACCGGGGCGCTACGAGTTGCCGCGCCGGAGTGGCGATGCCCACCTTTACCGCACGGGCCACCCATTGGCCCAGGCCCTCATTGCCCAAGCCAAAGCCCGCCCGCTGCCAGTGGCCCGGGTGCGCTTCAACTACGATGGCTACGGCGCCAAAGTTTCCACCCTGCAAACCCTGCGCGGACAAAGCGGCTGGTTATGCCTGAGCGTTTTGTCTGTGGATGCACTGGGCCTGGTGGAAGACTACTTGCTGTTGGCTGGCGTCACGGAAGCGGGTGAAGTCCTGCATGAAGAAGACGCTCATAAGCTCCTACGCCTGCCAGCCCAACTTCTGGAGGCAGACTTGTTCATGCAGCCTCCAGCCGCGCTGGATGAAGATCTGCTCGGCCTGGAGCGTGCGCAACTCGCCGCAGTGAACACCCGCAACCTGGGCTACTTTGATGCCGAGGTGCAAAAGCTGGACGCTTGGGCAGACGACCTGAAAGTCGGCCTGGAAAACGAAGTCAAAGAACTGGACAGAGAGATCAAAGACGTGCGCCGCACCGCCACGGTGGCCGCTACCCTGGAAGAAAAGCTGCATTGGCAAAAGCGCCAGCGTGAGCTGGAAGACAAACGCAATCAATTGCGGCGCAGGATATTTGACAGGCAGGATGAGATCGATGGCCAGCGAAACGGACTTATTGAAGAACTTGAAGCCAGCCTTTCCCGCCAAGTTCAGACAAAAAAAGTGTTTTCAGTCAAATGGTTTCTTGACTGAGCACCTGTCAAAATGAGATTGCTTGGTACTGGCATCACTTCGCCAGCGCTAACAACCTGACCAAAACAACAAGATGCAGGTTTTTGATACAAACCTCGATGATGAAACAGGAGATGAGGGAACATTTATGGCCAATGGAAAACTGCTCAGGCAACTTATCAGCTCCGGTTTACAGGGAGATTTGCCCAACTTCCGCGCAGCCTCCGAAGCAGTGATTGCCGAAGAGCGCGAGAAAAAACACCACCTTCTTGCCAATGATCTTGAAAAGCTCATGTACGGTACGCAGGCATCAGGCGCACCGTCATTGAGTCACCTCACATTGGCTTCCAGCATGCCGTCCAACAAAGACAGTGGCCTGTCATTGCTGGAGCTGCGCCCGGTTGTTCGTGAGCAGCAAGACATCGTCCTCTCGGATATTGCCAAATCCGCGTTGGAAGAAATCATCCAAGAGCACAACCGTGCTGATCTGCTGCGTTCATTCGGACTTAAGCCAGCTCAAAAGCTTCTATTCTTTGGCCCACCTGGCTGTGGCAAGACGCTGGCTGCCGAGGTGCTTGCCAGCGCCTTGTCCCTGCCGCTGGTTGTCGTGCGGCTTGACTCCGTTATTTCGTCGTTCTTGGGTGAAACTGCCTCCAACCTGCGCAAGGTCTTTGACTACATCTCAGACCATCCCACCATCGCACTGTTTGACGAATTTGATGCCATCACCAAAGACCGGGGCGACAGTGCAGACCATGGCGAGTTAAAGCGTTCCGTAAACGCAGTGCTCCAAATGATGGACAGCTACCGTGGCAGCAGCATCTTGATCGCCACGACCAACTACGAGTCATTGTTGGATAAGGCAGTATGGCGTCGGTTTGACGAAACCATTGAATTTGAAATGCCCAACCTGGAGCAAATCAAACGTTTGCTCACGCTCAAAACCTCGGGGGTTCGGCGCAACTTTGACCCCACCGACACCAAAATCGCCACGCTTTTCAAAGGCATGTCCCATGCGGACATCGAGCGGGTGCTGCGGCGTGCAGTTAAAGAGATGGTGCTCACCGGCAAAGAATTTTTGGAGAAGCAACACATCGAGGCGGGACTGGCCCGGGAGCACAAGATTAAAAGTTAAATTTTCAGGGAGGAGATTCAATGCCGTACGAGCACATAAAAATATCTCGCGACGAACCTATCAGAGAACGCCATCCCCGCAAGGGGTTCTCGCCCAATATTAGGCCAGCCGATATTCCAGGCTTCGTTACCAACATACGTGCCAGCTTGGCGCAGGCACAAGAACAGGCGTTGTCTGCGGATATAGGCGGGTTCGACAACCGCCTGTTGCTGACGGTGCATATTCAGGAAGGGCTGATGACGCCTCCACTTGGCGACATCCCCGGTATCACCGTGGTCAGCCAGGAAGACAAATCGGTGGTTCTTGCCTTCGCCACCACTGCCGGGCTGGCCGAGTTCGAGTCGCGATTGGTGAGCTTGAGCAAATCAGGCAAAGCCACTCGCGAAGGCATTCTTTTTGCTATTCAAAGTTTTGATCGCTGGAAGCCTGAAAACCGGAAGGGCGCGGCGCTGGCCGAACAGGGTCTGCCGAACCGACCCGAGTTCTTTCTGGATGTGGAACTCTGGCCGATGGAAAGCCCGCGTGAGCGTGTGCAAATACTGGCAAAATTTGTCGACTGGGCGAAGGCAAATGGGTTTGAAATTTCCGACCAACTGTCGCGCCCCTCATTGATCCTCGTTCGCCTAAAAGCCAACGCCGCAAAGGCAGACCTGCTGTTGAACCACCGCGATATCCGCACCGTTGACCTGCCCCCGCGCATGGGGCTTGCGTTCGACTTGTTGACCGCTGACGTGAATCAGTTCCCCCCAGTTCCTGCGCCACCCGACAACGCCCCTCGCATTGCCGTGCTGGACAGTGGTATCACCGCTGGGCATCCACTTCTGTCCGCTGCTGTTGGTGATGCACAGGGCTTCGTTGCGCCAGGCCGCATCGCCACAGATGATGCAGGGCACGGCACTTTTGTTGCAGGACTTGCGTTGTATGGTGATGTAGCAGAGCGTATTCGGTCCGGGCAATTCGTCCCACAACTCCTGCTCTTTTCTGGTCGCGTGTTCAATGACGATGACCGTGACGAAACCACGTTTGTCGAAAAAAGTGTCGAAGAGGCCGTTCGCTACTTTCTGCAAAACTACCAGTGTCGCGTCTTCAACCTCAGCTATGGCGACATGAACAAGGTATATGACGGGCGGCACGTGCGCGGCTTGGCCTACACGCTTGACCGGCTCAGCCGGGAGTTGGGTGTGCTGTTCGTGGTGCCCACCGGCAACCTGCGTGATGATCAGCTGCCAGCTGACCCAATTGCTGCTTACCCCGACTACCTGCTGGAGCCTGCAGCCCGCATGCTGGACCCGGCGCCGGCTTTGAATGCCATTACGGTCGGTGGCCTGGCCATCCTGGATGCAACCCCTGATGCGCGCCGTAACGAACACAGCATCGAAGACCTACCCATTGCAAAGCCACAGCAGCCCTCACCCTTCACCCGCGCGGGTATGTCGGTGGGCGAAGCCGTTAAACCCGACTTTGTTGAGGAAGCCGGTAACGCCGCATTTCAAGCAGTCCGTGGCATTAAGAAGCAAGGCCTTGGGCTTGTCTCCATGAATGCAGGGTTCGCCACCGGCCGCCCCTTTCGCCAAGACTACGGCACCAGCTTCGCGGCACCCAAGGTGGCCCACCTGGCCGCGCGCTTGGCGCACCAGTTTCCTGAAGGGTCTATGAATCTGGCGCGCGCCATCCTGGCTTGCCATGCCGCATGGCCGCACGCGTCCGTGCAACTATTGAACCCCGCAGACAACGCCCCGGGGCGAGACAAACTGATGAAGCTGGTCGGCTATGGGCGCATTGCCAAAGACGCCGTATTTCGCTCCACCACCAATGTGGTTACGCTGTACGCAGACGACCAGATTGAAAACAACCGAACCCAATTCTTTGAGATTCCGCTGCCTGCCGAGCTATGGGGGCGGGGCAAGCGGCATCGCCGCATAGCGGTGGCGCTGGCCTACAGCCCGGAAGTGCGCACCACCCGACTGGACTATCGCCACACCAAGCTGACATTCAAGCTCATTGAGGCGGAGTCACTTGAGGTGGTGGCGGACGCATTCACCAAAGGGCGTGCAGAACCTTTAAAGGAGTACCGGCAGGGTGGCGAAGTATCGGAGACTGTGAGAAAGGCAGGCACACTTCAGGCGTCCTCATGGCCCTTCACGCTGGCACCTAAAGCTGCAGCGTTGCGCCTGTTCGTCGTCGTCACGCGGCAAGATGCAAACTGGTCCATGCAGCAAGATGCCGCCGAGCCTTATGCGCTGTCCATCGTCATCAGTGACCATGAAAATGAAACCGTCAATCTCTATGAACGTGTCTCTGCGCTGGTGCAGGCACGCGCACAAATTCGCGAACGTGCCAGAGCGCGTGTCTAACCCGAAAACTAAATGATGACCCCCTTCAATACTTATTCAAGTTGCCAGGTAATAACTCGTTTGTCGAAGTAGTCCTGCCTATGCATCAGAAAAATGCCTCACTTCGCTTGCGTCCATGGGCTGCGTTGCTTATGTTTGTAAGTGCATATGCACCCTTGTTAATCATTCTCGTCATCAAGGATTTCGATTCGAAACCGTTGGGCCTCTTGCCAAGGCATCCCATTTTGAGTTTGTTGTTTCTCTCTATCTCAGTGGCTAGTTGCATCTACGCATTGAAAGCCGTATCTCAAATAGACGATGGACTGTCAGTTGAGGTAAGCAAAGCGGCAAATAAGTCAGGAGAAATGTTTGGTTACACCATACCGTATATGCTATCTTTTATGAAAATTGACATTGGGGATTGGCAAACATTGCTAAGCCTAGCAATTTTTTTGGGCATGATGTTCGTTGTTGCTTATCGAACTCAGACTGTTTTTGTAAATCCTGTTTTGGCACTTGCAGGCTATATGCTAATAGATTGCACTTTTAAAAGAGGATCGGTCGAAACCCAGGCGATGGTCATCACAAAGGAACCAATAAAAATTGGCGAAACCTATGTGTTGGAGCGACTTTCATATTATTTGTATGCAGTGGCTCAAAAAAACTTCAAATCTGATGTGGAGGAATAGTATGGCTGGAACGGACGTTAAAGTGCTGAATAAAATAAAAGCCCTTGATTTAGCTGAATGGAAACCAACTTTTTGGCTGATTAAGCGAAAGGCAGTTGATCGAGAGGCGCAGTATTCCGTGCTTCGGGTGAATACAGACATAAAGCTAAAAAGAAGGTTCAAAGGATACTTGAAGCAACAACTGCAGACTCGAAATTTTCACTTGGAAACTTACGAATACTCCAATGTAGATGCAGACGACGTTCTCTTTACGTTGGATAAAGATGCAACAGATTTCCCAAAAGTGGAAGCTGCAATTGAACAGGGTTTTGATAATGCCATAGCCAGGGAGTACAGCGAGCTACTGAACTCATGGGCATATGTTGTGCAATTTGAAAATGGCAAAGAGCGCCTATACGCATGGCGGCAAATCAATGCAATGACAGATCCAAAGAAGGTTAAGTCCAAAAAAGCTACCTTCTTCAAGGATCATAAACTGATTGATGTCGATGAAGAAAAAGTCTTCATGATTGATCCTCGCTTTGATTTTTTTGTATTCGATGGATTTACATTCATTTCCAATAAGCGGGCTTTCGAATCTGCAATGAACTTCCGCGATGGTATGAAGAAGAATGGTGCGGAGTTATTGGGTGAATTTGAGAAGATGAGTTTTTTAAGTAATGTTGAGCCGATAAAAGAATACGTTGGTGATAATCTCCATCACCTAAGAAAATTGGCGTCGATTAGGAATCTTGGTTACTACAAACAGCCGCACTACGTGAGTAAGTTGATGCAGGTTAGTCAAGAGGAAGGGTGGGAGCTCAAGATTTCAAATGAAAAAATCGTTGTGGAGTTGGAGACTATGGAGTTGCTGTTGAAGCTGTTAAATAATGATCGACTTCGGTCCCCCATCAATGATGAATTATTTGATTCCGCTGCCAAGAAAATTGTAGACAAGAGAGTTGCAGGCGCATGAGTCACAAGCAAAAACTAGAACTGACCTGGATCGGCAAAGACCAACGCCCTCGACTGGAGCCACGCATCTTGCTGGAAGACCCGGCGCGCAGTTACCACGCCAAGCAGCGGGTTACGGATGCCGATCTGTTTGATAATCGGCTGATCAAAGGCGACAACCTGCTGGCACTTAAAGCACTAGAGACTGAGTTTTCTGGCATGGTGAAGTGCATTTACATTGATCCACCATTTAATACCGGTGCAATGTTCGATCACTACGATGATGGTGTGGAGCATTCCATATGGCTGGGCCTTATGCGCGACAGGTTAACCATTCTTAGTCGCCTATTGCATTCGGATGGTGTCATTTGGATTCATATTGATGATAAAGAAATGGCTTATCTGCGCGTGCTTTGTGATGAGGTATTTGGGCGTCCAAATTTTTTAAACATGATTGTGGTGAAAACATCTGATCCTTCAGGACATAAGACCGTCAATCCTTCTCCATATTCGCAGACAGAGTATGTATTGATGTATGCCAAAAATCGATACAAATATCAATATGATCAGCGGTACGTTGCGTCTGGTTATGACCAGGGTTACAACCGATTCGTAGTCAATCGTTCTGATCCGTTTTAGGATTGGAGTGTTGTCGGGTTGAATGAGTATGTTTCACAGAAACTCAATTTTTCAGACACGCGAGAAGCCCGTAAAAAGTTAGGTCGGTTGGGGTTTGATGCACTTGTTGCACAGTTTGCGCTGGAGAACTCCCAATCGGTATTTCAATCAACGGCAATTAGCAATGTGGCTGGACGTTCTATTGTTGATATTCGAGATAGATCGGGACAGGAACCTGGTGTTGTATTCCGTATCCAACGAGACGGATTTGAAGATATTTTTGTTCTCAATGGACGACAAATGTATTTCTATTCCTCCAAGGTTAAAGAGATTGATGGCGAGATAACGCCGGCTAAGCCATTGACAAACCTTTGGACTGACATTCCCTATAATGGGATAGCTCGCGAAGGAGGTGTTGAGTTCAAGAATGGCAAGAAACCGGAGCGTTTGATTGAGCGTTGCATTGACCTTTGCACTCAAAAGGGAGACCTCGTTCTCGACTCCTTCGCCGGTTCCGGCACCACCGGCGCCGTGGCCCACAAAATGGGCCGCCGCTGGATAATGGTGGAGCTGGGCGAGCACTGCCACACGCACATCGTGCCCCGCCTGCAAAAGGTCATAGATGGGCAAGATCCCGGTGGCGTAACGCAGGTCACTGGTTGGCAGGGTGGCGGGGGCTTCCGTTACTACGAGCTGGCCCCCACGCTGCTGGCTACCGACCGCTGGGGTAATCTGGTTATCAACCCCGAATACGACGCGGGCATGTTGTCGGCCGCCATGTGCAAGCTGGAGGGCTTTGCCTATGCGCCGTCCGAGGCGCTGTGGTGGCAGCACGGCCACAGCAGCGAGCGGGACTTTATTTATGTAACCACCCAGACCTTGGGTGCCGAGCAGCTCGACGCGCTGGCCGATGAGCTGGGCCCAGAGCGCAGCCTACTGGTGTGCTGCGGTGCGTACAGGGGCGTGACGGCTGCGCAAGCGGCGCAGCGCTGGCAGCAGCTCACCATCAAGAAAATCCCGAAGATGGTGAAAGACCGCTGCGAGTGGGGCCATGACGACTACAGCCTGAATGTGGCCAACCTGCCCATGGCGGCCAAGTGGCCCATAGAGCCAGCGCAGGATGATTTGTTTGGTGGGGATGCCGCGTGATCAGCAGGGCGGGGGCCCGATTCGGTTAATCAGGGTGAATTTCGACGTACTGCGTCGGAGTTGATGGAAAGTGTCTAACAGCATGTCTTTTGATTTCCGAGACGCTGTCTCGGAAATCCGGAGTCACGCTACAGCTAAAGAAAAAAAGGGACCATCGTGAGTCAACGTGAAGTGAATGCCATCACCGGCCGCCTGAGCCTGCGAGCGCCGCAAGCCGAGTCATTGGCCCGTCTCGCCCGCGCCATTGAAGCCAGCCCGCTGATGCTGGAGCACGACCGGGACAGTGCCGAAGTGGCCGACGTGCTGAAGGTGTTGCAAGGCCAGTTTTCGACGCTGCGAGACTTTGAGAGGGAGTTCCCCTCGCTGTGCTTTGCGCTGGCCACAGGCGTAGGCAAGACCCGCTTGATGGGTGCTTTCATCAGTTACCTGTATGCGGCGCATGGCATCAAGCACTTTTTTGTGCTGGCCCCCAATCTGACGATTTACGACAAGCTGATTGGCGATTTCACACCGAATACGGCCAAGTACGTGTTCAAGGGCGTGGCTGAGTTTGCGTCGTACCCGCCGGAGATCATTACCGGCGACAACTACGAAGAGCGCGCCCAGGCGATGGGCGATTTGCTCTCGCCGGTGACCATCAACATTTTCAACATTGCCAAGATTACTTCCGAGGTGCGAGGAGGCAAGGCGCCGCGCATCAAGCGGCTGAGCGAGTACATAGGTCAGAGTTACTTTGACTACTTGGCGGGCTTGCCAGACCTGGTGCTGCTGATGGACGAGTCACACCGCTACCGAGCGACCGCAGGCTTGCGTGCCATTAACGATTTGAAGCCATTGCTGGGCCTGGAGCTCACGGCTACGCCCTTTGTGGAAACCACCAAGGGGCCGGTCGCTTTCAAAAATGTAGTGATGGATTACCCGTTGGCGCGCGCCATGGATGATGGCTTTGTGAAAGAGCCTGCGGTGGTGACCCAGCGCAATTTCAACGCCAAGAACATGCCACTCGAAGAAGTGGAGCGCGTGAAGCTGCAAGACGGTGTTCGCATGCACGAGGCCACCAAGGTGGAGCTGAAAACCTACGCCCGCACCAACGGCGTGAAAGAGGTAAAGCCCTTCATGCTGGTGATAGCGCGGGACACCACGCATGCGGCCATGTTGCTGGCGCAGTTGCAATCCGACAGTTTTTTTGCCGGACGCTACCGCAACAAAGTGATTCAGGTAGACAGCAGCAGGAGCGGCGCCGAAGAAGAGGAAATGGTGCGCAAGCTGCTGGCGGTGGAGAGTGTGGATGAGCCTACCGAAATCGTGATTCACGTGAACATGCTCAAGGAGGGGTGGGACGTTACCAACCTCTACACCATCGTGCCGTTGCGTGCCGCCAATGCGCGCACGCTGGTGGAGCAGTCCATTGGCCGAGGCCTGCGTTTGCCATACGGCAAGCGCACGGGCGTGGCTGCGGTGGACCGCCTGAGCATCATCGCGCACGACCGCTTTCAGGAAATCATTGACGATGCCAATCGCGCGGATTCCCCCATCAAACTAAAGACCTTGATTCTGGATGCGCCCGATGACGGCGACGAGCGGCCACAAAGTGTGACGGTGCCATCCAACCTTGCTGCGATTTTGGGGCTGGGGCGCGGGGTGAGCGGCATGGGTAGCAGTGGGGCAGATGTATTCCCAACGGACACTGAACAGTCTCTTGTCAGCACCGTTGCGCCGGTCTTCACCACCGAACGCGAGTTACAGGCCGCTGCCGTGGTGATGGAGGTGCTGGCCACCTATGAGGTGAACACGCAGGCCGCGCCGACGCGCCAGGCTTTTCTGGGTGCTGAATTGCAGGCAAAGATTGCCGATGCGGTGCGTGAAAAGCTGCCGCCTGCGCAAACGGATTTGCCGCTGGGTGAAGAGGCTGCGCCCGTGCTTGACTTGCAGTCTGTGGTGCGGCGCGCGGTGGAGGCGGTGGTAAAGCAAACCATCGACATTCCGCGCATTGCGGTGGTGCCCAAAGGCGAGATTACCAGCGGCTTTAAACCGTTCACGCTGGATGTGGGTGGCTTGCATTTGCAGCCCAAGGACCGGTCTTTGGTGGGGCAAAACTTGCACAACCACAAGCAATTTACGATGTCTGCACAGAGTGGTGGCACACAGCGCAGGCTGGAGGATTACATCGTCCACGCGCTGATTGACCGGGATGACATTGACTACACGACGCAGGCCAGTCTCTTGTATGACCTTACTGGCCAGTTGGTGGCGCACCTGCGCAGCTACCTGTTGGACGATGATGAGGTGCGCAATGTGTTGGACCTAGACCGCCAGCTGATTGCCGACAACATTTACGCGCAAATGCTGGGGCATTTTTATGAGACGGCAACGGAGTATGCGGTGGAGGTGCGGCGTGGGTTTACTGCACTGAAGGAGCCTACGTTCACGGTGGGCGCAGGCCAGACTGTGCGCAATTACCGTGACACGTTGGAAGACTTGGGCCGCATCAAGCAAATGGTGTTTGGACACTTTGAGCGCTGCTTGTACGCCTTGCAAAAATTTGACTCCGATACGGAGCGCAAGTTTGCGGTGACTCTGGAGCGCGATGCGGATAAGTGGTTCAAACCGACCAAGGGCCAGTTCCAGATTTTTTACAAACTGGGCATAGAGCAGCCTGAGTATGTGCCCGACTTCGTGGTGGAAACCCCGCAGTACTTGCTGATGGTGGAGACCAAGGCGCGCAACGAAATGGGTACCGATGAAGTGAACGCCAAGGCTGAAGCGGGCGCTGTGTGGTGCAAACATGCCAGCGTGCATGCCCAAGCGCATGGTGGAAAGCCTTGGAAGTATCTGCTCGTGCCGCACGACGCGGTGACGGCCGATAAGCGCTTGGCGGATTTCTTGTTGTTTGCCTACACCTGCAAATAAAAAAGGCACCCTCGGGTGCCTTTTTTATTGCGCTTGGCCGCAGGTCCGCTGTGCGGACCCGGGACTGACTTTACGCCGCCGCCTTCACCTTCAGACGCCAGGCGTGCAGCAGCGGCTCGGTGTAGCCGCTGGGCTGGGCCAGGCCCTTGAACACCAGATCGCAAGCCGCCTGGTACGCCATGCTGGTACCGAAGTTGCCGGCCATCTTCTGGTACAACGGGTCACCGGCGTTTTGCTGGTCCACCACGCCGGCCATGCGCTCAAAGGTCTCGGTGATCTGCGCCTGGGTCACGACACCATGGTGCAGCCAGTTGGCCATGTGCTGGCTGGAAATGCGCAGCGTGGCACGGTCTTCCATCAGGCCGATGTTGTGGATGTCGGGCACCTTGGAGCAACCCACGCCCTGGTCGACCCAGCGCACCACGTAGCCGAGGATGCCTTGGGCGTTGTTGTCCAGCTCCTGCTGCTTCTCGGCGTCTGTCCAGTTGGGTGTGGCGGTCACGGGGATGGTCAGCAGGCCGTTCAGAAGTGAGTCGCGTTCCTTGGTGGCGTTGATCTTTTCCAGTTCCTTTTGCACATCGCTGACCAGCAGCTGGTGGTAGTGCAGAGCGTGCAGGGTGGCGCCGGTGGGGCTGGGCACCCAGGCGGTGTTGGCACCGGCCTTGGGGTGGGCAATCTTCTGCTCCAGCATCGCCTTCATCAAATCGGGCATGGCCCACATGCCCTTGCCGATCTGTGCCCGTCCGCGCAGGCCGCAGCTCAGGCCCACCAGCACGTTGTTGCGCTCGTACGAAGCAATCCAGGCGCTGGTCTTCATGTCGCCCTTGCGGATCATGGGGCCGGCCTGCATGGCGGTGTGCATTTCGTCGCCGGTGCGGTCCAGGAAGCCGGTGTTGATAAAGGCCACGCGGCTTTGGGCGGCGGCAATACAGGCCTTCAGATTCACCGAGGTGCGGCGCTCTTCGTCCATGATGCCGAGCTTGACGGTGCTGGCCGGCAGGCCCAGCACCTGTTCGACGCGGCCGAACAGTTCGTCGGCAAAGGCCACTTCAGCGGGGCCGTGCATCTTGGGCTTGACGATGTAGACCGAGCCCTTGCGCGAGTTGCGCACCTTACCGGCCGCTGCGTCCTTGGCGGTGCGCTGCAGGTCGTGCATGGAGATGGTGGTGGTCACCATGGCGTCCAGAATGCCTTCTGGGATTTCACGGATTTCGCCGTCTGCTGCGGTGTAGAGGATGGCCGGGTTGGTCATCAGGTGGCCGACATTGCGCACAAACATCAGCGAGCGGCCGTGCAGCGTGACCTTTTTGGTGCCATTGGGTGCCGTGTAGACGCGGTCCGGGTTCAGGCCGCGGGTAAAGGTCTTGCCGCCCTTGCTCATTGCTTCGGTCAGCGTGCCCTGCAGAATGCCCAGCCAGTTGCCGTAGGCCTGCACCTTGTCGTCGGCATCGACCACAGCCACGGAGTCTTCCAGGTCGAGGATGGTGGACAGCGCCGCTTCCAGCACCAGGTCGCAGACGCCAGCGGCATCCGACTTGCCGATGACGGTGTCGCGGTTGATGATCAGGTCCAGGTGCAGGCCGTTGTGGGCCAGCAGCACGGAAGTCGGGGCCTTGGCCTCGCCCTGGTAGCCCACCAACTGTGCGGCGTCTTTCAGCTTGGACGTGCCGCCTTCCGCCAGGGACACGACCAACTCGCCGGCCTTGTTGATGCGGTAGCCGGTGGAGCCGACATGCGAGCCTTTTTTGAGCGGCGCGGTGCGGTCCAGCACATGGCGTGCGTATTCAATAACTTTCTTGCCGCGCTTGGGGTTGTAGCCGCCTTTTTTGCCGACTTTCTCGCAGCCCTTGTCTTCGGACAGCACGTCGGTGCCATACAGCGCGTCATACAGGCTGCCCCAGCGGGCGTTGGCGGCGTTCAGGGCGTAGCGGGCGTTGGTGATGGGCACCACCAGCTGCGGGCCGGCCTGCTTGGAGAGTTCGTTGTCCACGTTGGCCGTGGTGATCTTCACCTTTTTGGGCTGCTCGACCAGATAGCCGATTTGCTCCAGGAACGCCTTGTAGGCCGGCATGTCGGTGATCGGGCCGGGGTGGGCGCTGTGCCAGGCGTCCAACTCGGTTTGCAGGCGGTCACGCTCGGCCAGCAGGGCGATGTTCTTGGGCGCCAGATCGGCGATCAGGGCGTCAAAGCCCTTCCAGAAGGTGGAGGCAGTGACGCCGGTGCCCGGCAACACCTTTTCTTCAATAAACTGGTGCAAAACCGTGGCCACTTGCAGGCGGTGGACGTTGGTGCGGGTGCTGGAAGCAGTGGTCATGGAAAGCCCTAAAGAGATTGAACCGATTACCCTACTGTATTCGATACTTATCCATTCACTATATGGAAAAATAGCAATCTATTCGTGACAAATAAGCAGGTATTCACACCATGAACCCAAGCAAGAATCCCGCCCGTTCGCTGCCGCTGGCCGGCATCCGCGTCGTCGAGTTCACCCATATGGTGATGGGCCCCACCTGCGGCATGGTGCTGGGCGATCTGGGTGCCGAGGTGATCAAGGTCGAGCCGCTGGGCGGCGACAGCACACGCAAGCTGCTGGGCAGCGGTGCGGGCTTCTACCCGCTGTTCAACCGCAACAAGAAGAGTCTGGCGGTTGACCTGCAGAGCGAACAGGGCCGCGCGGTGGTGGGCAAGCTGATCGCCTCGGCCGACATCGTCAGCGAGAACTTCAAGAGCAGCACCATGCAAAAGCTGGGGCTGGACTACGCCACGCTCTCCCAACTGCACCCGCGCCTGATTTATGTCAGCCACAAGGGCTTTCTGCCCGGCCCCTACGACCACCGCACCGCCCTGGACGAGGTGGTGCAGATGATGGGCGGCCTGGCTTACATGACCGGGCGCCCGGGCGACCCGCTGCGCGCGGGCAGCAGCGTCAACGACATCATGGGCGGCATGTTCGGCGCCATCGGTGCCATGGCCGCGCTGATGCAGCGCCGGCAGACCGGCCTGGGCCAGGAGGTGGAGTCGGCGCTGTATGAAAACAATGTGTTTCTGGTGGCCCAGCACATGATGCAGTTCGCCATCACCGGCAAGGCCGCTGACCCGATGCCGCAGAAGATCTCGCCCTGGGGCATTTACGACGTGTTCAGCGTCAGGGACAAGGAGCAGATTTTCCTGGCCGTGGTGAGCGACACGCAATGGGCCATCTTCTGCCAGGCCTTTGGCTTTGCCGATCTGCAGGCCGACCCGCGCCTCAGCAGCAACAACCTGCGCGTGCTGGCGCGGCACTGGCTGATCCCGCTGCTGCGAGAGCGTCTGGCTGACACCCCGGCGAGCGAACTGGCCGCGTTGTTTGAGGCCAACGGCCTGCCGTTTGCACCCATCACCGATCCGCAGCATTTGTTTGAAGACCCGCACCTCAACGCCACCGGCGGTCTGGCGCCCATGACCTTGCCCGATGGACGGGAAACCCGCGTGCCGCTGCTGCCGCTGAAACTGGATGGTGAGCGTCTGGGGCTGCGGCTGGATCCGCCCATGCTGGATGAGCACGGCACGGAGTTGCTGCTGAGCCTGGGCTACTCGGTTAAAGAAGTCACCGACATGCGGCGCGACGGTATTCTGTTGGCAGAGCCAGAGGCCCCGTTGCCGGAAAAAAGTCCGGGGGGCGAAAGCGTTTCGGAGAGCCCAGCTTAGCCAGGGTCACCACCATGAGCAAGCTCAAGCAACTGGAATCTTTTGTCGCGGTGGCCGCGCGTGGCAGCCTGACCGCTGCCGCCAATGCCGAGGGCGTTGCCCCGGCCATCATGGGGCGGCGCCTGGATGCGCTGGAGGAGCGCCTGGGCGTCAAGCTGCTATTGCGCACCACGCGGCGCATCACGCTCACGCACGAGGGCAGCGCCTTCCTGGAAGACTGCCAGCGCCTGCTGTCCGACCTGGCCAATGCCGAGGCCAGCGTCAGCGCTGGCGGCGTCAAGGCCAGCGGCCATTTGCGCATCACCGCGCCGGCCGGTTTCGGCCGCCGCCATGTGGCGCCGCTCATCCCGAAGTTCTACGAGCTGCACCCCGAGGTGACGATCTCGCTGAACCTGAGCGACCGGGTGGTGGACATTGCCGGTGAGGGCTTTGACTGCGCGGTGCGCGTGGGCGACATGCCCGACTCGTCCCTGGTGAGCGTGCGCATGGCTGACAACCGCCGCCTGTGCGTGGCCACTCCCGCCTACCTGGCGCGCCACGGCACACCGCAAACGCCGGCCGAGTTGTCGCGTTTCCATTGCCTCACCTTGTCCAGCGATGCTTCGCAGACGCGGGGCTGGGCTTTCAAGTTGCCAGCCGGGGGCCGACCGGCGGCAAAGGGCGAGGCGGATGAGGGCACGGAGCCCCACCGCGCAGGAGAGGTCAGCTACCTGAAACCGGCCGGCCCGCTGGACTGCTCGGATGGTCAGGTGCTGCATGAATGGTGTCTGGCCGGTTACGGCATTGCCTGGCGCAGCACCTGGGAGGTGGAGGCGGAAATTGCCAGCGGCCAACTGGTGGCCGTGCTGGAGGACTTTGCCGCACCGCCCAATGGCATTTATGCCGTGTTCCCGCAGCGCAAGCATTTGCCGCTGCGTGTGCGCTTATGGATCGATTTTTTGAAGGAACGCTACGGCATGCCGGGTTTCTGGCAGGCGCCCTCGCACTGAAACGAAGCGTTCGACAGACGGCTGCAAATCAAACGCAGTACGCACGGTGTGCAGCCGACCCTTCTCAGGCCTTGCCGAACTCGTCGCCCATTTCTTGGGCCCGGTCGCGGGCCGCATGCAGGGCTTTGACAAAGCTCGCCTTGATGCCGCTGTCATCCATGGAGGTGATGGCCGCATAGGTGGTGCCGCCCTTGCTGGTGACGCGCTGGCGCAGCACCTCGGGTGGCTCGGTGGAAGCCTGGGCCAACTCGCCGGCGCCGATGAAGGTGGCCACGGCCAGCTGGTAGGCCTGCGCGGCGGGCAGACCCATCTCGGCACCGGCGGCGGTCATGGCCTCCATGAAATAAAACATATAGGCCGGACCGGAGCCGGAGATGGCTGTGACGGCATCAAGCTGCTCTTCGCGCTCCAGCCAGAGAAACTGGCCGGTGGTGGCGATGACTTCGCCGGCCCACTGCCGGTCGGCATCGCTTACGCCGTCGCGCGGGAACAGGGCGGTCATGCCCTTGCCGATCAGCGCCGGGGTATTGGGCATGCAGCGGATGATGCGCTGGGTGCCCAGCCAGGTGGCAATGCTGTCGCTGCGGATGCCGGCGGCCACGCTGAGGTGCAGGGCGTTGGCGGTGTAGGCCTTGGTGTGCTGGGCGGCGTCCTTGAAGGTCTGCGGCTTCACCGCCCAGACCACCAGACCGGCGCGGGCCAGCGTGGCGTCGGGGGCGCTCAAGGCGGCAATGCCGAACTGCTCTTGGAGCTTGGTACGGGCTTCTTCAAAGGGCTCCACGACCAGGATCTGGCCGGGCGTCATGCCTTGTTTCAAAAGTCCGCCGATGATGGCGCTGGCCATATTGCCGCCGCCGATAAATGCAATTGCTTGGGTCATGCTGATGAGTGTAGGTCAGAGCACGGTCTGCGCCACCGCGTGCTCCCATTGCGCCATGAGTTCCTGCGCGCGTGAGCGTGCCATGGTCGGGATAAAGCGGCGCTCGGCGCGCCACAGCTCACTTAATTCGGCGGTGCTTTTGTACACGCCGGTGGAGAGGCCCGCCAGGTAGGCGGCACCCAGCGCCGTGGTCTCGGTGACCAAGGGGCGCACCACGGGGATGCCCAGCAAATCGGCCTGGAACTGCATCAGCAAGTCGTTGACGCAGGCGCCGCCGTCCACGCGCAGCTCGGATACCTCGGCTGCGCCCGCGGCAACGGCATCGCGGCCCATGGCCAGCAGCAGAGCGGCACTCTGGTAGGCAATGCTTTCCAGTGAGGCGCGGGCGATGTGTGCCAGCGTGCTGCCGCGTGTAAGGCCCGTAATCGAGCCGCGCGCCTCGGGTTTCCAGTAGGGCGCGCCCAGGCCGGTGAAGGCCGGCACCACCATCACGCCGCCGGAGTCCGGCACGCTTTCGGCCAGCGCCTGCACCTGGGCACTGCTCTCGATGGCCTGCAGGCCGTCGCGCAACCACTGCACCACGGCGCCGCCTACAAACACGCTTCCCTCCAGCGCGAACTCAGGCGTGCCGTGGCTGCTCGCAGCGCCGGGTCGCGCCCCCTTGGGGGGCAGCGCAGCATGCGAAGCGGCAAGCGTGGGGGCTATTTGCGCCGCACTGGTGGTGATCAGGCCGTTGGCCGAGGTCTGAAAGACGTTGCCGGTGTGCATCAGCATGAAGCAGCCCGTGCCATAGGTGTTCTTGGCCATTCCGGCGGTGAAGCAGGCCTGGCCGAACAGGGCGCTTTGCTGATCGCCGGCAACGCCGCCTATCGGAATGGCATGGCCCAGCAGGGCTGGCGCTACCTCACCGAAGTGGGAGGCGCTGGGTTGCACCGCTGGCATCAGGCTGGGCGGTATGTCCAGAGCCTCCAGCAGTTCGGCGTCCCACTGGTTGCTGTGCACATTGAACAGCATGGTGCGGGAGGCATTGCTGACATCGGTGACGTGCACGCGGCCTTCGGTGAGCTGCCAGATCAGCCAAGCGTCCATGGTGCCAAAGGCCAGTTCGCCGTTGGCCGCCAGGGCGCGGGCACCGGGCACGTGGTCCAGTATCCATTTGAGCTTGGTGCCGGAGAAATAGGCATCCACCAGCAGGCCGGTCTTGGCGCGTATGGTGTCGGCCAGTCCCCGTGCACGCAACGCCGCGCAGGTGGGTTCGGCGCGGCGGTCCTGCCAGACGATGGCGTGGTGAATGGGTTGGCCGGTTTTGCGGTTCCATACCAGGGTGGTCTCGCGCTGGTTGGTAATGCCCAGAGCCGTGACCTGCTGTGCCGTGATGCCGGTCCGGGCCAGCACCTCGCGGGCCGTGGCCAGTTGCATGCGCCAGATTTCCAGCGCGTCATGCTCCACCCAGCCGGGCTGGGGGTAAATCTGCGTCAGCTCTTTTTGCGCCATGGCTACGGTCTGGCCGCTGGGGTCGAACACGATGCTGCGGCAGCTGGAGGTGCCCTGGTCCATTGCAAGTAGATAGGTCACGGAGTTCCTTTCGTGATAATCGGGCGTCAAACCCTTCCCACAAACACCCTGCATGCTACCCCCCCAGACCCCTTTGCCAACGCGCCGTGCCGGTTTGTTGGCGCGTCTCGCTGAGGACCGGGTCTATGACCTGGCCGTCGTCGGCGGCGGTGCCACCGGACTGGGCGTGGCGCTGGATGCCGCAGCCCGCGGATTTAGCGTGGTGCTGCTGGATTCGCATGACTTTGCCAAGGGCACTTCATCGCGCGCCACCAAGCTGGTGCATGGCGGTGTGCGTTATCTGGCACAAGGCAATATCTCCTTGGTTCGCGAGGCCCTGCATGAGCGCACCACCCTGCTGCGCAATGCGCCGCATCTGGCACAACCACTGGCCTTTGTGGTGCCGTCCTACCATTGGTGGGAGGCGCCGTTCTATGGCATCGGTTTGACGATGTATGACCTGCTGGCGGGTAAGGCCGGCCTGGGCAAAACCCGGTTTTTAGGGGCCGCCGCTACGGCCCAGGCCCTGCCCACGGTGCGCGTGGAAGGGCTCAAGGGCGGCGTGCAGTATTGGGACGGGCAGTTCAACGACGCCCGCCTGGCCCTGGCACTGGCCCGCACGGCTGCCACGCGCGGTGCCTTGCTGGTGAACTATTGCGCCGCCACCGGTCTCTTATATGACGGTGGAAAGATTTGCGGACTGCTGGCGCAGGATAGCCTCAGCGGACAAAGTTACCGCGTGCGTGCCCGCTGCGTGGTCAATGCCGCCGGAGTCTGGGTGGACTCCCTGCGTGAAATGGACAGCGAGGCGCATAGTGCAGGCGGCGGAAAAACCGTCAAGCCCATGGTGGCCCCTAGCCAGGGTGTGCACATCGTGGTGGACCGCAGCTTTTTGAACTCCGATACGGCCCTGATGGTGCCCAAGACCTCGGACGGCCGGGTGCTGTTCGCCGTACCCTGGCTGGGCAAGGTGATTCTGGGCACCACCGACACGCCGCGCAGTGACCTGGCGCGCGAGCCACTGGCCTTCGCGCAAGAGGTCGAATTCATATTGAGCGAGTCGGCGCGCTATCTACGAAAAGCGCCCACGCGCGCCGATATCAAAAGCATCTGGGTCGGCTTGCGGCCCTTGGTAAAGCCGCAGGACGATGACGGCGAGCGTACCAAGGCCCTGAGTCGTGAACACACGGTGATCGTCAGCCGCAGTGGTCTGGTCACCGTCACCGGTGGAAAGTGGACCACCTACCGGGCGATGGCCGAGGATGTGCTGGAAAAATGCGCTGAAAAGGGCCTGCTGGCTTCACGCCCGGCAGGGCATACCGAGGGTTTGCGCCTGGTGGGGGCCGATGCTCCCGCCGGGTTTTCACCGGTTTCGGTCAGTAAGACCGAAGGCCCCCATTCGTATGGCGATGAAAAGCACCTGTTGGACGACTTGCCCGGCGCCGATGCCTGGCTGGCGGACGGCCTGAGCGAAGCCATGGTGCGGTTCGCCGCCCGCTATGAATATGCGGTGACGGTGGAAGACATGCTGGCGCGGCGCTCCAGACTGTTGTTTCTGGATGCCCGTCTGGCGGGTGAATTGGCACCGCGGGTGGCGGAAATTCTCAAAAAAGAGACCGGACTCGATCCCCGGGAAAGCGAATTCATCCAGCTGGCAGCCCAATATTTGCAAATCCCCTGAAAAAACCTTTGCCAGTCCTGCAAAACCGATGCATAATCGAGGGCTTCGCTCGCAAGAGTATGAAGTTTCTGCCCAAATGGAGGTCGCTTGAGTGGTTTGAGCGGCGGACAGCGGGCCCAAGACTGACTTGATGTGTTTGGTTGTCACGAGGCAACTGGCTGCAGCAGGTGCAAGTTGGGAATATTTGAAATGATCCAAACTGAATCTCGATTGGAAGTTGCCGACAACACCGGCGCTAAGTCCGTCCTATGCATCAAGGTGCTGGGTGGTTCTAAGCGTCGCTATGCAAGTGTTGGCGACATCATCAAAGTTAGCATCAAGGAAGCTGCACCCCGTGGACGCGTCAAAAAAGGCGAAGTCTATAGCGCTGTTGTGGTTCGCACCGCTAAGGGCATCCGCCGTAGCGATGGTTCCTTGGTGAAATTCGACGGCAACGCAGCAGTGTTGCTCAACGCCAAGTTGGAGCCTATCGGCACCCGCATCTTCGGACCCGTGACGCGTGAACTGCGTACCGAGAAGTTCATGAAGATCGTGTCCCTGGCTCCTGAAGTTTTGTAAGGACCCGCCATGAACAAGATTCGCAAAGGCGACGAAGTCATCGTTATCGCAGGACGCGATAAGGGCAAGCGCGGCACAATCGCGCTGCGCAAAGATGATTCGCACGTAATCGTAGAGGGCATCAACCTGGTGAAGAAACACACCAAGCCAAACCCGCTCAAGGGCGCCGCCGGTGGCATCGTCGAAAAGACCATGCCTATTCACCAGTCCAACGTAGCTATCTTCAACGCTGCAACGGGCAAGGCTGACCGTGTTGGTATCAAGTTGCTTGCTGATGGCAAACGCGTTCGCGTTTACAAGTCCAGCGGCGAAGAAATCAAGGTGGCATAAGCATGGCACGTCTTCAACAAATTTACCGTGACAAAGTGGCGCCGGACCTGATTGCCAAGTTTGGCTACAAGTCGGCCATGCAAGTGCCGCGTTTCACCAAGATCACCCTGAACATGGGTGTGAGTGAAGCGGTTGCTGACAAGAAGGTTATGGACAACGCTGTGAGCGACCTGACCAAGATTGCAGGCCAAAAGCCTGTGGTGACCAAGTCCAAGAAAGCCATTGCAGGATTCAAGATCCGCGAAGGACAGGCCATTGGTTGCATGGTGACCCTGCGCGGTGTGCAGATGTTTGAGTTCCTGGACCGTTTCGTTACCGTGGCTCTGCCCCGTGTACGTGACTTCCGTGGTATTTCCGGTCGTGCCTTTGATGGCCGCGGTAACTACAACATCGGTGTCAAAGAGCAGATCATTTTCCCTGAGATTGAATATGACAAGGTTGATGCCTTGCGCGGTCTCAATATCAGTATCACTACGACGGCCAAGACTGACGAAGAGTGCAAGGCACTGCTCGCAGCTTTCCGTTTCCCGTTCAAGAACTGAGGCGAACTGTGGCAAAAATGGCATTAATCGAGCGTGAGCTCAAACGTGACAAGCTGGCTGCTAAGTACGCAAAGAAATATGCGGAACTGAAAGCCATCTCTACCGACGCAAAGCGTACGGACGACGAGCGTGCTGCTGCCCGTCTGGGCCTGCAAAAGCTGCCCCGCAACGCGAACCCTACGCGTCAACGCAACCGTTGTTCCATCACCGGTCGCCCCCGTGGTACGTTCCAGCACTTCGGTCTGGCACGTGCAAAGATTCGTGAAATGGCCTTTGCTGGTGAAATACCCGGCATCGTCAAGGCCAGCTGGTAAGCGGCAGGAGAACCAATATGAGCATGAGTGATCCCATCGCCGACCTGTTGACACGTATTCGCAATGCGCAAATGGTGGCTAAGACTACGGTGTCTATCCCCTCTTCCAAAGTGAAGGTCGCAATTGCAGCTGTGTTGCAAGAAGAAGGCTATATCGACGGTTTCAAGGTTGTTACCGAAGGTGGCAAGTCTGAACTCGTTATCGCCCTGAAGTATTACGCCGGTCGCCCTGTGATCGAACGTATTGAACGTGTGAGCCGTCCCGGCCTGCGCGTTTACCGTGGCAGCGATGCCATCCCCCAAGTCCAGAACGGACTCGGTGTGGCCATCGTTACAACGCCCCAGGGCGTCATGACTGATCGCAAAGCGCGCGCTACCGGTGTCGGTGGCGAAGTGTTGTGCTACGTCGCTTAATGCCACAGAGGAGTATTGAATAATGTCCCGTGTAGGCAAACTTCCAGTCGCAATCCCAGCAGGTGTGGATGTGTCATTTAATGCAGGTCAAGTCAGTGTCAAAGGCACTGGCGGTGCTCTGCAACTGACGCTCAACACCCTGGTGACCATGACCAACAATGCAGGCCAGCTGAACTTTGCTCCTGCCAACGCTTCCCGTGAAGCAGATGCCATGAGTGGCACCATGCGTCAACTGGTGAACAACATGGTGGTCGGTGTGACCAAAGGCTTTGAAAAGAAGCTGACCTTGCTGGGTGTGGGCTACAAAGCCGCAGCTGCAGGTACCAAGTTGAACCTGGTGGTGGGTTACTCCCATCCGGTGAACATCGATATGCCAGCCGGCATTTCGGTGGCGACCCCCACACCTACAGAAATCCTGATCAAGGGCGCTGACCGTCAGCGCGTTGGCCAGATTGCTGCTGAGATCCGTGCTGTTCGTCCTCCCGAGCCTTACAAAGGCAAGGGTATCCGTTATTCGGACGAAAAGATCACGATCAAAGAAACCAAGAAGAAATAAGGAGCTGCACCATGTTGACCAAAAAAGAGCAGCGCCTTCGCCGGGCCCGTCAGACGCGTATCCGCATCGCCACTCAAGGTGTTGCTCGTCTGACCGTGAACCGCACCAACTTGCACATTTACGCCAGCGTCATTTCTGGCGACGGCGGCAAGGTGATTGCATGTGCGTCCACAGCCGAAGCAGAAGTGCGCAAGGCATTGGGTGCAGCTGGCAAGGGCGGAAACGTCGCAGCCGCACAGATCATTGGTAAGCGCGTGGCTGAAAAAGCCAAAGCTGCCGGTGTCGAAAAAGTTGCATTTGACCGCGCAGGTTTTGCGTACCACGGCCGTATCAAGGCGCTGGCTGATGCCGCGCGTGAAGCTGGCTTGCAGTTCTAAGCAGATCGGAAATCAGAATGGCTAAAGTTCAAGCAAAAATGCAAGGTAAGGCCGAGGGTCCTGAGGACGGTCTGCGCGAAAAGATGATTGCGATCAACCGCGTCACCAAGGTTGTGAAGGGTGGTCGTATTCTCGGCTTCGCTGCACTGACTGTAGTGGGTGATGGCGATGGTCGCATCGGTATGGGCAAGGGTAAATCCAAAGAAGTGCCAGCTGCTGTGCAGAAGGCCATGGAAGAAGCCCGTCGCAACATGCTCAAGGTTACGCTGAAGAACGGTACTATTTTCCACAAGGTAATGGGTCACCATGGCGCTGCCAGCGTCATGATGGCACCGGCTCCCAAGGGTACCGGTATCATTGCAGGCGGGCCCATGCGCGCTGTTTTCGAAGTGGTTGGTATCACCGATATTGTGGCGAAGAGCCATGGTTCGTCCAATCCCTACAACATGGTCCGTGCGACTTTGGATGCCCTCTCTGCCTCGACGACACCGTCCGCAGTGGCAGCCAAGCGTGGCAAGACTGTTGAAGAACTCTTCGTCTAAAGCGGAGATTCAATCATGACAACACAACAAACTGTAAAAATCCAATTGGTGCGTAGCCCGATTGGCTGCCAGGAATCCCACCGCGCCACAGTGCGTGGCTTGGGTCTGCGCAAGCTCAATAGCGTCAGCGAATTGCAGGACACCCCTGCAGTGCGCGGCATGATTAACAAGATCAGTTACCTGGTCAAGGTCCTCTAAGGGGTTGACGATGGAACTCAATGACATCAAGCCCGCAGCGGGTGCCAAGCACGCCAAGCGTCGCGTAGGTCGCGGTATTGGCTCTGGTCTGGGTAAGACGGCGGGTCGTGGCCACAAGGGTCAAAAGTCACGGTCCGGTGGCGGACCGGCCGTCGGCTTTGAAGGCGGTCAAATGCCTATGCATCGCCGCTTGCCCAAGCGCGGTTTCAAGTCGCATTTGCTGCAATTCAATGACGAAATCACTTTGACAGCCCTGGAAGCCCTGGGCGTTGCTGAAGTTGATCTGCTGACGTTGAAGCAAGCTGGTGCTGTGAACCAAAATGCCAAAGTGGTGAAGGTGATTAACACCGGCGCTATTACCAAGGCTATCAAGGTTACCGGTCTCGGTGCAACCGCTGGAGCCAAAGCTGCTATTGAAGCAGCTGGCGGCAGCGTCGCTTAATTGCTGATAGAAAGAAATCAACGTGGCAACTAGCGCAGCAGATATTGCAAAGACTGGCAAGTTCGGTGACTTGCGTCGCCGGCTCGTTTTCTTGCTGTTGGCGCTGGTGGTGTACCGTACCGGCGCGCACATTCCTGTGCCTGGTATTGATCCATCACAGTTGCAGCAGCTGTTCAAGGGGCAGCAAGGTGGCATATTGAGTCTATTCAATATGTTCTCCGGTGGTGCCTTGTCGCGCTTCACGGTGTTTGCTTTGGGAATCATGCCGTACATCTCGGCGTCGATCATCATGCAATTGCTGACTTATGTGTTGCCCACGTTTGAGCAACTCAAAAAGGAAGGCGAGGCAGGTCGCCGCAAGATCACGCAGTACACCCGTTATGGAACGCTGGGTTTGGCACTGTTTCAGTCACTGGGTATCGCGATGGCTCTTGAGTCATCTCCCGGTCTGGTGATGGCTCCGGGATTTGGTTTTCGCTTGACCACGGTAGTCACCCTGTCTGCAGGAACGATGTTTTTGATGTGGCTGGGTGAGCAGATCACCGAGCGCGGCCTGGGCAACGGCATTTCTATATTGATCTTTGGTGGTATCGCGGCAGGCTTGCCCAATGCCATTGGCGGACTCTTGGAACTGGTGCGAACCGGTGCCATGAGTATCATCGTATCGCTGCTGATTGTGGTGCTGGTAGCTTTGGTGACCTACTTCGTGGTGTTCGTGGAGCGTGGTCAACGCAAGATCCTTGTCAACTATGCCCGTAGGCAGGTCGGCAATAAGGTGTATGGCGGCCAATCTTCGCATCTGCCTTTGAAGCTGAACATGGCTGGCGTGATTCCTCCCATCTTCGCGTCATCTATAATCCTGTTGCCTGCAACAGTGGCAAATTGGTTTAGTACGGGTGATTCGATGCGTTGGTTGAAAGATATCTCCAGCACGCTGAGCCCAGGGCAGCCGGTTTATGTGATGTTGTATGCCGCCGCGATTGTATTTTTCTGCTTCTTCTACACTGCGTTGGTATTTAACAGCCGTGAGACGGCAGACAACCTGAAGAAAAGCGGTGCTTTTATTCCCGGTATCCGTCCTGGTGACCAGACCGCGAAATACATTGACAAAATTCTTTTGCGCTTGACTTTGGCCGGGGCGATTTACATCACCTTTGTCTGTCTGCTGCCGGAATTCTTGATTTTGAAATACAACGTGCCGTTCTACTTCGGTGGAACGTCGCTGCTGATTATTGTGGTGGTCACCATGGACTTCATGGCCCAGGTGCAGAACTACCTGATGTCCCAGCAATATGAGTCATTGTTAAAGAAGGCGAACTTCAAGTCTTCTTGAGTCGATGACTGGGGATCAAACGGCGTTTGCCGGGTGACGAGTTAAAAAGTTGAGAGGTTGCAGAATGACTGCGGTCGAACAAGCATCCTCTTTTGAGCAAAGTAACAGCGCAGGTTCCGCGCGATTCAAAGTCGGAACATGGCGAAGGTTTTTAGGAGAGAAATATGAAAGTTTCGGCTTCGGTCAAGAAAATTTGCCGTAACTGCAAAATTATCCGACGCAAGGGCGTTGTGCGTGTGATCTGTACAGATCCGCGTCACAAGCAGCGTCAGGGTTAATTGCAAGAGTTTTAGAGGACGAAAATGGCACGTATCGCTGGCATCAATATTCCGCCGCAACAGCATTCCGAAATTGGCCTGACGGCTATCTTTGGAATCGGTCGCACCCGCGCTCGCAAAATCTGCGAAGCTTGTGGCATCGCTTATTCCAAGAAGGTCAAGGACTTGACTGACGGGGATCTGGAAAAAATTCGCGACCAAATCGCTCAGTTCACTATCGAAGGTGATCTGCGTCGTGAGACGACCATGAACATCAAGCGTTTGATGGACATTGGTTGCTATCGTGGATTCCGTCACCGTCGTGGTCTGCCCATGCGCGGTCAGCGCACGCGTACCAACGCACGCACACGCAAAGGCCCCCGTAAGGCTGCTGCATCCTTGAAGAAATAAGGAATAGAGAACTATGGCAAAAGCACCAGCCAATAACGCCGCGCAACGCGTGCGCAAGAAAGTCCGCAAGAATGTTGCTGACGGCATTGCACACGTGCACGCTTCGTTCAATAACACCATCATCACCATCACCGATCGCCAAGGCAATGCGTTGTCCTGGGCATCGTCCGGTGGCCAAGGTTTCAAGGGCTCTCGCAAGTCCACTCCGTTTGCAGCCCAGGTTGCTTCCGAAGTGGCAGGCCGTGCAGCGCTGGAACAGGGCATCAAGAACCTTGACGTTGAAATCAAGGGACCTGGTCCTGGACGTGAATCCTCTGTGCGCGCTTTGGCCGCATTGGGCATTCGCATCAACATGATTGCTGACGTGACGCCGGTACCGCACAACGGTTGCCGCCCACAGAAGCGTCGTCGCATCTAATTCATTCACAAGCCCACCGCCACCATCTCTTGATGGTGGCTCCCGCATTTCCGTGCGGCAGATGACATAAAAGGAAGTTCAAGTGGCAAGATACCTAGGCCCCAAGGCCAAACTCTCCCGCCGTGAAGGCACTGACCTGTTCCTGAAGAGCGCCCGTCGCTCCATCGGCGACAAGGCCAAATTCGATTCCAAGCCTGGTCAGCACGGCCGCACTTCCGGTGCCCGTACTTCTGACTATGGTCTGCAATTGCGCGAAAAGCAAAAAGTCAAGCGCATGTATGGCGTACTCGAGCGTCAGTTCCGCCGCTACTTCGAAGAAGCTGACCGTCGCCGTGGCAACACGGGTGCCAACCTGTTGTTCCTGCTCGAATCCCGCCTGGACAACGTCGTGTACCGCATGGGCTTCGGCTCCACACGTGCAGAAGCCCGTCAGTTGGTGTCCCACAAGGCCATCACGGTCAACGGTTCTTCCGTGAACATCCCGTCATACATGGTCAAGGCCGGTGACGTGATCGCTCTGCGCGAAAAGTCGAAGAAACAGAACCGCGTCGTTGAAGCCCTGCAATTGGCCGCACAAGTTGGCATGCCAGCTTGGGTTGAAGTCAATGCTGAAAAGGCTGAAGGCGTGTTCAAGTCTGTACCTGACCGTGACCAGTTCGCGGCCGACATCAACGAGTCGATGATTGTTGAGTTGTATTCACGTTAATTCGTTGAGTATTTGAATTCGTTCCCTGACGCAGGCAAGCCCTGTGTTGGGGTGCTTCACCAGCCTTACCGATGTAACGAGTCGGGGGTATTGAGAGGAAGTCTGCATGCAGAACAGTTTGCTGAAACCAAAATCCATTAGCGTAGAACAGCTCGGTACCAACCGCGCCAAGGTGGCCCTAGAGCCCTTTGAACGTGGCTACGGACATACCCTGGGCAATGCGCTGCGTCGCGTGCTGCTGTCATCCATGCCTGGATTTGCGGCAACAGAAGTGACCATCGCCGGCGTGCTCCACGAGTACTCGTCGATTGATGGTGTGCAAGAAGACGTTGTCAACATCTTGCTGAATTTGAAGGGTGTTGTTTTCAAGCTGCATAACCGCGAAGAGGTAACTCTGAGCCTGCGCAAAGACGCAGAAGGCGTTGTGACTGCCGCTGACATCCAAACGCCGCACGATGTGGAAATTATCAATCCAGGTCATGTCATTGCCAATCTGTCGCACGGCGGCAAGCTGGACATGCAGATCAAGGTTGAAAAGGGCCGCGGTTACGTTCCCGGAACCATGCGTCGCCATGCGGATGAGCCCAACAAGTCGATCGGCCGTATTGTTCTGGACGCCTCGTTCTCACCCGTCAAGCGCGTCAGCTATACAGTCGAAAGCGCCCGCGTTGAGCAGCGTACCGATCTGGACAAGCTGGTTGTCGAAATCGAAACCAACGGTGCCGTGTCTGCAGAAGATGCAGTGCGCGCCTCGGCCAAGATTCTGGTGGAACAGCTCGCAGTGTTTGCGCAACTCGAAGGCAGCGAACTCGCTGCATTCGATGCACCGGCACCACGTGGCAATACACAATTCGATCCAATCCTGCTGCGTCCTGTGGACGAGTTGGAGCTCACGGTTCGTTCTGCTAATTGTCTGAAGGCCGAGAACATTTACTACATCGGTGATCTGATTCAGCGCACTGAAAACGAGTTGCTCAAGACCCCTAATCTGGGTCGCAAGTCACTCAATGAAATCAAGGAAGTGCTGGCTTCCCGTGGTCTGACCTTGGGCATGAAGCTCGAGAGCTGGCCACCGGCCGCACTCGAAAAGCGTTAATTCGCGTTTCGAAAAAATAATCAACAAAATAAATACCCGCAAGGGTGTTGCGCCAAGGGCAGTACCTGATACGGCTGCCGGTAAATAACCCAAGGAAATCACATGCGCCACGGACTCGGACTACGTAAACTCAATCGCACCACATCGCACCGCCTCGCGATGCTGCGCAACATGATGAACTCGCTCATCGAGCATGAAGTCATCAAGACCACAGTGCCCAAGGCCAAAGAATTGCGCCGTGTCATTGAACCCATGATCACCTTGGCCAAAGTGGCTACGGTTGCCAATCGCCGTCTGGCGTTTGACCGCCTGCGCGACCGTGACAGCGTGACCAAGTTGTTCAACGACCTCGGACCCCGTTTCAACGCCCGTCCAGGTGGTTACACACGTATTTTGAAAATGGGTTTCCGCGTTGGCGACAATGCGCCCATGGCTTTGGTCGAATTAGTGGACCGTGCTGAAACTTCTGTTGAAGAAGCTGCTGCAATCGCAGCAGAATAAGGTATACTTATAGCTTACCGCGGGATGGAGCAGTCTGGTAGCTCGTTGGGCTCATAACCCAAAGGTCGGAGGTTCAAATCCTTCTCCCGCAACCAAAAAGTATGCGGTAAAACGCAGTAAAAAGGCTCACTCAGGTGAGCCTTTTTTATTGGTGCGTTTGCCGGGCTGATACGCAAATCGGTCCGTTCACTTCATTGTCTGCAAGATAGATTAATCGTTCATGCCAACCGATTCAGTCCTTACCTTAAAGCTCCCAGAGGGCTATTCTTTCGCTGATCTCAAAGTACGCCGTTGCGATGACGACGCCATCGATCTGGACATGGACCTGGTCAAGTTGATCTGCAGCATCAACGGATTGAACTTTGAGAAGGTGCTTCAGAATCCCGGACCGGTGGTCACCAGCATCCTGACGGTCTGGTACAAAAGCCATCTGGCGCAGGGCGGCGCGCCCGAGCCCCTGATGGAAGAACTCAAATCCCAAGAGCAACGACTGCATTGACCACCCTTATTTACGGGTGGCAGGCTGTATGAGCCAGGCTCCCGCCCTGAATTCAGGTACCGAGCCTGCCGGTGGTACAGGAGCCACTGATCACCCAGCCGATATCCAACTGCCCCGCGGTGCTCTTTTGGCGCTGTCTGTATCGGCGTTTGGAAGCGGCGTGTCCATGCGGGTGTCCGACCCCCTGTTGCCGGGTCTCGCCAACGATTTTTCTTTGACGCTGGGCCATGCTGCACTGGTCATTACGGTCTTTGCCATTGCCTATGGATTCTCGCAACTGATTTTTGGCCCTCTGGGCGACCGTTATGGCAAGTACCGCGTCATCGCCTGGGGGACAGTCGGCTGTGCGTTAACGACGGCGATTTGCTCACTGGCACCTACGTTTGAATGGTTGTTGGTGGCAAGGGTTTTTGCCGGAGCCTCCGCTGCTGCGATTATTCCCCTGGCGATGGCCTGGATCGGCGATGTCACGTCGTACGAGCGTCGCCAGCCCATCCTGGCCAAATTCATGATCGGACAGGTGTTGGGTATTTCCAGCGGGGTGCTGCTGGGCGGGTACGCCGCAGACAACCTGCACTGGAGGGTCCCTTTTGAAGCCATTGCGGTCTACTTTGCAATGGGCGGCACCTATTTGCTTTGGAGCAACGCCCGCTTGCCCCTTGCAGCCCGAAAGACCCAACTCAGTCAGGGTTCCGCCTTCAAACGCATGGTGTTTGAGTTTGGACAAGTCCTTGCAGTTCCCTGGGCCCGAATCGTCCTCCTGACCGTGTTTGCCGAGGGTGCCAGTATCTTTGGCTCCTTGGCCTTTATGGTGACCCATATTCACCAATTGCACTCCATGCCCCTGGCCATGGCCGGCCAGGTGGTCATGCTCTTTGGCCTGGGCGGGCTGTTGTTCGCAATCAGTGCCTACTATCTGGTGCACCGTCTTGGCGAGGTCGGACTCTGCCGCTGGGGTGGGGTCCTGGTGGCCGCGTCCTACGTCACCCTGGCCCTGTCCGGCAATTGGTGGTGGGCCATACCCGCTTGCTTCCTGGCCGGACTGGGCTTTTACATGCTGCACAACACGCTGCAGATCAATGCCACGCAAATGGCGCCGGAACGCCGTGGCGCTGCGGTGGCGGCATTTGCCGCCTCTTACTTTATTGGTCAGTCCGCAGGCATCGCATTGAGCGGTACCTTGATCCCCTCCATTGGTACCAGTGGAGTGATCTTGATGGGCGCAATCGGAGTGATAGGGGTCTCTCAGAACTTCGCCCGCCTGATGCGCTTACACCGAAAAAAAGCCTAAACCCATGCAAACCATCAATCAAACACCTGCGGCCCTGGAAGCATTCCAGAAATTCTATCTGGCTGAACTGGATAGCCGGGTTCAACGCAGCGAAGTAGTGGGCGCCATCACGCTCAAGAAGGGTAGTGCAGCCCTTTTCTTTGAGCCGGCCGAGAACAAATTCACCCTGGTGGAGAAGATGCCCGACGTGGAGGAGGCCCACGTCTTTGATTGCGTGCCGCGTGAGCAATGGGGCAGAACGGTCATGCTGTTTGGCCATGCCACCAACACCGGGGGGTACATCGCATCCGGTCACGCCACGCTGGAAGGCAACAGTTTGAAGATCAAGCTCGCATCCGGCAGCTACTACCGCGTTGAGGTGGACGGAACGCTGGCACATCTGCAGCCATTTGCAGGCGAAGTGCCCATTGCAGCGCCACCGGCGCAAAGACCTGAGAAGCCACGGCAGGACCGACAAACACCGGCGCGCGCCAACAAGGGCCGGGCCAGCCAGTTCGGTAAATCGCACGCGCCACGCAAAGAGTCCACAGAACCAGTGAGCCGCCATGCAGCCGTAAGCGACGAGTGCGAGGACCTGACCGAAGAAGATCTGCGTCGCCTTAGGGGGGAGATGCCTTTGACGACCAAGCCACAGAAAAAGTGGCAGCACTGACGCAGATTCTCACCACAAAAAAATAAAAATAAAGAAAAACTACCTGCATACTTTTTAAGCACACTATCCCAGCCCAATGGCCATGCGGGTTTGACATAGATGCCCCATAGTTATCCCCAACTCAGCACACAGGTTCTGTGGATTGGAGGCGCACCGTACCTGTGGTACAGCAGTGGGATCCCACGTGGGGAGCCGCAGCGAGCCACCCATGCCTGGAGGGACTTACCTGGCGCGTTGTAAGGCGCAAAGGATTTATGTGCTGCCAAATTGAGGTATCGGGTTACATATTGAACAGACATACAATCAAAGTTAGTCAAAAAACGGGCGGTTCGGGTTGCATCACCAAGAAAAAAGGCGTGCCCATCGGGTCTTTGTCGATTCAGCCTGGTGTTACCAATAGACGTCCCGCGACTTATTGACGCTTCAAAAATACCTTCCGGACCGCGGTCGCCCCTGCGATCCATGATCCAACCCTGCCGATGAACACACCTCGATATGACGCGAGCGCCTACGCGTACCCACTTCCATAGTTCCCGACTGATTCGCACACTCGCCGACCTCGCGGTCATGGAAGCGACTGAGCCGGAGAAAGCGTTTGCAGAAGGATTGGGTCAGTGGGTGAGCTACACCGACGCCATTGCGCTGTACGCCGTGCACAACGCCAGCACACCCGATACGCAGTCCGGGGCGCAGGCGGCTGTATGCGCGGGCGTGGGCGATGAATTCGCGCGCATACGGACCCGCCTGGAGCGCGCGATCATCCGCGGCGGCACGCCAGTGCGCGGCCAGACCGGTATCGCGCTTCCCATGCCGCAGGCCGACATGCCGACTGATCTCACCAGCCTCTTTGAACCCTACCGCCGTTACTATCTGGCGCACCAGCGCGAGATGGATTTGCAGGTCGGCCCCTTGCGCGCCAACGTGCGTGCTGCGCTGGTGAACGCCTCTCCAGCGCTCAAACAATTGGGCGCGCTGGACGAAGCGCTGGACGGCATCCTCTGCGAGCGCGAAGCCAGGCTGCTGGCGACCTTGCCGCAGTTGCTGAAAAAGCGGTTTGCATATCTGCGCCAAAGGCACCAGCAAGCCCTGACGGACACGCAGCAAACGGATGACCCTGCACAGTGGATGCAACCGCAAGCCTGGTTGGAGCGTTTTTACCAGGAGCTACACACCGTGCTGCTGGCTGAACTCGACCTGCGCCTGCAGCCTGCGCTGGGGCTGCTGGAAGCCTTGCACAACAAGAAAGAAAAACACGCATGAACCGACATTTTTTTACCGCTAGCTTTGCCTTGGGATCCATGGCCCTGGTGTGGGTCGCCGCCGGCTTCTTCGGCACCCATGCCCTGGCCCTGATGGTGACGCTGCTGATTGCAGCGGTCTATGGTTTTGGCGCGGTTGAGCTGCGCAGCTTCCGCCAGGCCAGCACAGGGTTAAACGCGGCCCTGACCGCGATTCCGGAAGGACTGGCAGATCTGGACGACTGGCTGTCCAGCGTGCCTGTCTCGCTGCGCAACCCGGTGCGTCTGCGCGTTGAAGGCGAGCGCGTCGGCTTGCCAGGCCCCGCGCTGACCCCCTACCTGGTCGGTCTGCTGGTCATGCTGGGCATGTTGGGTACTTTTCTGGGCATGGTGGTCACGCTCAGGGGGGCCGTCTTTGCGTTGGAAGGTACATCCGACCTGGCTGCCATTCGCACCGCATTTGCCACACCCATCAAGGGCTTGGGTCTGGCCTTCGGTACCTCGGTCGCCGGTGTGGCTTCCTCCGCCATGCTGGGACTGATGTCGGCCCTGAGCCGGCGCGACAGAATGCAGGCGGCACAGTTGCTGGACAGCAAAATTGCGACGCAGTTGCGTAGCTTTTCACTCACGCACCAGCGCCAGGAAACCTTCAAGGCCTTGCAGCTGCAATCCAGGGCCCTGCCGCTGGTGGCCGACAAGCTGCAGGCCATGATGGTGCACATGGAGCGCATGAGCCTGCAGATGAATGAACGCCTGCTGGGCAACCAGGAAAGCTTCCACAGCAGCGTCCAAGGCGTTTACACCGATCTGGCGCATGCCGTGGACCAGTCCTTGCGCGAGAGCCTGTCGCAAAGCGCGCACATTGCGGGCGAGAGCATCCAGCCCGTGGTGCAAGCAGCAATGACTGGCATCGCCATAGAAGCCCGGCAGATGCACGCGCGCATGGTCGCCACCACGCAGGCACAGCTCGAAGCCCTTTCCACGCGCCTGGATGCCAGTGCGTCTGCGGTGGCCGACCACTGGACGTCTGCGCTGGGAAAGCACGAACATGCCAGCGCTAGCCTGGTCGTCGGCATGGGCCAATCCCTGGAGGCCTTCAACGCCCGTTTCGAGCAAGGTGCCAGCGCCCTGCTGCTGGCGGTAAAAGAGGGCTATGCCCATTTGCAGGCTGAGCAGTCGAGCAACGACAGCCAGCGCCTGCAGGCCTGGCGCACCTCCCTGGAAAGCATGGCTGCCGGCCTGCAAAGCGAATGGCAGCAGCGCAGCGCACAGACCCTGGCCCAGCAGCAGCAGATCTGCAGCACCCTGACAGATACCGCACAACAGCTCACAGACAGCGCGCAGACCAGTGCCGACAAGACGTTGGAGGAAATTGCGAAGCTCATGGCCAGCTCCGAAGAGCTGGTGCGCGCCCGCATCGCCTCGGAAGCCGATTGGTCCGCACAACAGGGCGACCGCATGGCGCAACTCAGTGCCATGCTGCAATCCGAACTGGGCGCCCTGCGCGACCAGGAAGCCTTGCGCGGCCATGCTGCGGTGGACCGCTTGGGCGAACTGCAAACCGCGCTCACCAGCCATTTGACGACCTTGGGTACCGCGCTCGAAGACCCGATCAGCCGCCTGATACAAACCGCCTCCGAAGCCCCGCGAGCTGCGGCCGAAGTGATCGGTCAGTTGCGCCAGCAGGTCAGCAACAGCGTGGCGCGCGACAACGCATTGCTGGAAGAACGCAGCCGCATCATGGACACACTCAACACACTGCTCGCAGGCATTCACCACGCGTCCGAAGAGCAACGCGCCGTCATCGATGCGCTGGTGTCCTCCTCCGCGACGGCGCTGCAACAGGCTGGCGGCCGGTTTGCCGACAAGGTAGACACGGAGGCCGCCAAGCTTGCCGACATTGCAGCCCATGTCACCAGCAGCTCCGTGGAAGTGGCGGCCCTGGGCGAGACCTTCGGCTTTGCCGTGCGCTCCTTCAGTGATGCCAACGAAAAGCTGATTGCCAGCCTGCAGCGCATCGAAGGTGCGATGGACAAGTCCATGGCCCGCAGTGACGACCAACTGGCCTACTACGTGGCCCAGGCGCGGGAGGTGATTGACCTGAGCATCATGTCGCAAAAAGACATTGTGGAAGAGCTGCGCCAGCTCTCCAGCAAACAGGCCACACTGGCCGCAGAGTCCGTCTGATGGAAGACGCAGACTCCGGCCTGGAGCAGACCGCGCCGGTCTGGGCCGTATTTGGCGATTTGATGTCGGGCCTGCTGGGCGCCTTTGTGCTGCTGCTGGTGGGTGTGCTGGTGGTGCAGTTGCAACTCACCACCCACCTGGAAGACGAGGTGAAAAAACGCCAGGTTGAAGAGCAGCGCCGCATCAGCCTGGAAAAGGCACTCGCCATTCCGCTGGCCACCGGGCGCATCACCCTGAACAACGGGCGCATCGGCATCAGCGGGCGCTTGCTGTTCTCGCTCAACTCCGACCAGCTGCAGCCCGAAGGCCGCAAGCTGCTTACCAGCCTGGTCACACCGCTGCGCGCCTACCTGGGCGCGCGGGACGAGCTGCTCATGGTCAGCGGCTTTACCGACGACCACTCCGTGCGCGCCAGCAACAGCCAGTTCGCCGACAACTGGGAGCTGTCCGCCCAACGCGCCCTGACCGTCACGCGCGCCTTGATCGAGGAGGGTATGCCCTCCAGCCTGGTGTTCGCAGCCGCCTTCGGTGCCGAGCAGCCCATCACCCCCAATGTGGACGAGGCCGCGCGCGCGCAAAACCGCCGCGTGGAGATGGCCCCCGTGCCCAAGGCTGGCAACGCCAAGCCCGCTGCGCCATGATGCCCACGCCATGCACCGCGACTGAATATGCGGCTGCGGAACTGGCGCCAACGCCGGATTGCGCCGCAGCGATTGCCGGCTTGCGCCAGTCCGGCGCAGACCTCTTGGACCCCGTGCAATTCCACTATCTGGAGGCGCTGTCAGCGCGCGCCCACGCACAGCAGGGCAGCGTCAAACGCCTTCTGGAAGGCAAGTTGGCGCTGGCGTTGGCAGCGTTTGAAGCGCGCCTGGCCCAGGCCCAAAGCAGCGCCCCGGACCACGCCGCACCGCACGCGCCGAAGCCCCCGCAGTGCGAGACCCTGGGTGAGCTGGTGCGCTCGATGGCGCAACACGCAGCGCAAGAGGGCGATGCCGTTCCTGCGGAGGCGGTGGGCGCACGCACCGAGCTGAAGTCGGTGCGCCACTTCCGGAACACCTGGTCCAAACTCAGCGCCGACAAGCAGCTCAGCCAAGCGCTGGACCAGGCTCCCAAAAATGCCGGGCCCATCAACTCGCACATGCTGGTGCTGCGCTCACTGGCCCTGATGCGCGAAATTGCGCCCGACTACCTGAACCGTTTCATCGCGTACGCAGACACCTTGCTCTGCCTGGAGCAGAGCGAGAAGGCGAAGTACGCCGCAGCCAAACCTGCCGCAAAGTCCGCGTCAGGCAGCAGTGGCGCCAAGCCAGCCAAGCCAAAAACCAAGGCGCGCAAGCCCCGCGCACACTAAAGCCCTGGCGCCCCGCGTACGCCGGGTGCGGCAGAAATAAGCCAGCTTTTCCAAAGTTATGCGTTGCGCCCGGTCATAGAATCGAGCACCGTTTTACGGTGTCCTGCACCCCTTTTTTCAGGTGTTTGGCAAATCAACTTACACCAGGGAGAGACGATGACGAATGACGACATTACCGAGGTCATTTCGAAAGGCCAGGAAGACGGAGCAACGCTCTATCGCGTAGCCGATGCGCTGTACAAAGTCGCCATGGCCTTCAACTGGTTGATTGGCATCCTGGGTGTGGTGCTCACTTTTGTGGCAGGGAGCAAAGGGGGTTTCGGGCCTGCACTCGGCGTGTTTTTGGTGACCGTTGTCGTTTGCGCCGTTGGGTATGCCACAGCCGTATTTGGCTCACACGGCGCCAAGGTACTGGTGCACATCTTGTTTTCCAATTTGGCAATTCTCGACAAGGGCCAAAAATGAGCCTGTACGGAAAATCAAATCCGAATCCAGGCCCTCCCCTCGGCAACTGGGTGCCTGCGTCGGGTTTGCCAATGTGGCTCCTGGCACTGGCCGCCTACTGTGCCGTAATGACTCTCACGAACAAAATTCCAGAACTCATCGACTGGCTGGGAGGTGATCTGTTCACGCCTGAGTACATGGGGTACTTGCTGGGGACCATCACCAGCATCCTTTCTGTCGTTGCATTGGCGTTTTTTCTGTTCCGGCGCAATGTCTTCTGTCTTTACTATGTGATGCTGGCTACCTTCGCAAACTTGGCATTAACGCTTGCCTCGACCGCCGGAAAAACCGAGGGATTGAACGCTTATTTCTACGCACTGCAGGGTTTGGAGTTCGTTCCGAACAGGATTTTCGGCTGGTTAATCGGCTGGAATCACGTGAGTGATCCCATCCGGCACGTCGTGGGCATTGCCGATCCGGTTTTTTCAGTGGCCTTCTGCGCGCTGTTGCTGTACGTTCACAGCAAGCGAAAGTCGCAGGCTCAGCCTCTGTAAAAGACGATTCAATGGCAGGGTTGGCATGCGTTGGTGCAGCGCCAAGCCGGCTGACCCCGCCTCCCTAGCCGTGGGACGTGCCCGGCACTTGCACCTGCACGCGGTGCTCCATCCCGTCGTCCTGTAGCGGGACCACCGCAGTGGCCTGCAAAAAGCCGTCGAGTACGACGCGCAGCTCGGCAGCACCTGCCACCTGCTGCACCTCAATCGCATACCGCGTGCTGCCCCAGCGGTACTGCAGGGCAAAGCCGCTCCACGCCGCAGGCAGGCAGGGCGCGAAGTGCAGGGACGGCCCCTGCAAGTGCAGGCCCAATAGCGATTCCAAAATCAGCCGGTACATCCAGCCGGCCGAGCCGGTGTACCAGGTCCAGCCGCCGCGCCCTTCATGGGGTGCCACCGCATACACATCGGCCGCCACCACGTAGGGCTCCACCTGGTAGCGCGCCACCTGCTGCGGCGTACTGCCATGGCGCAGCGGGTTGATCAGGTCAAAGCATTCCCAGGCCCGCTGCGCGTCGCCCTGGGCGGCAAACGCCATCACCGCCCAAATGGCGGCGTGGGTGTACTGGCCCCCGTTTTCCCGCACACCCGGCAGATAGCCCTTGATGTAGCCGGGGTCGAGCGTGGACTGATCGAACGGCGGCGTGAGCAACTGGATCAGGCCCAGCGCACGCCGCACCAGGCGGCTGTCCAGCGCGTTCAGCGCACTGCGGTTGCGCGTGGCCTCGCCGGCGCCCGAGAGCACGGCCCAGCTCTGGCTGAGGGAGTCGATCTGGCATTCCTCATTGGCGGCCGAGCCCAGGGGTGTGCCGTCGTCGCAATAGGCGCGGCGGTACCAGGCGCCGTCCCAGCCATGGTCGGCAATCGCCTGGCGCAAGACCGCCGCCTCGGCCAGGCACTGGTCCGCAAACACCGCATCGCCCAAGGTGCGCGCCAGCGGGCTGAAGCGCTGCAGCGTGTCGAACAGAAAGAAGGCCAGCCAGACGCTCTCGCCCTGGCCCTTGAGGCCGACCAAATTCATGCCGTCGTTCCAGTCGCCCGAGCCCATCAGGGGCAGGCCGTGCTGCCCAAAGCGCAGGCCGTGGCGGATGGCGCGCACGCAGTGTTCGTACAGCGTGGCGCGCTCCGCAGTAATGGCCGGCAGGTCGTAATACGAGTCTTCTTCCGGGTTCAGCGCGCGGCCTTGCAAGAACGGCGTGCTTTCCTGCAGCACGTCCGTGTCGCCGGTCGCCTGCACATAGCGGCAGGTGGCCTGGGCCAGCCAGAGGTAGTCGTCCGCGCACCGGGTGCGCACGCCCCGGCCTTGCGGCGGGTGCCACCAGTGCTGCACATCACCCTCCTGGAATTGGCGCGCCGCACAGCGCAGCAGGTGCGCGCGCAGCAGTTGGGGTTGTGCATGCACCAGGGCCATGGCGTCCTGCAACTGGTCGCGAAAACCAAAGGCACCGCCGGACTGGTAAAAGCCGGTGCGCGCCCACAGCCGGCAGGCCAGGGTCTGGTAGGGCAGCCAGCCATTGGCCAGCAGGTTGAGCGCAGCATCCGGCGTTTGCACCTGCACCACCCCCAGCGTCTGCTGCCAATATGCATGCACCGCCTGCAGTGCGTCCTGCAGGGCATGCGGTTCGCGCAGGTGCAGCACCAGCACGCGTGCGTCGTCCAGGTCGCGCCGCCCGGCCGCGCCGAGGCGGAAGGTAATCACCCGCTCCTGCCCGTCGGCCAGTTCAAACGGCACTTGCACCGCCGCGCAGGGGTCCAGCCCGGTACCCACGCGGTTCGACAAATGCACCCGGCGCAGGGCCGCCGGGTTGCGCAGCGAACCGTTGCGCCCCAGGAACTCGCGCCTGTCGCCGCTGATGCTGACACCATGGGCGCGGGTGGCACCGTCGGCATCAAAAAAAGCCATGCGGTCCCCGAACTCCGGGCTATAGGGGTTGCGCGCCAGAATTGCGCCGCTGTGCGGATCGACTTCGGTGCTCACATGCATGGCCGATTTGGACTGCAAATCGCCCAGCACCCATTCCACATAGCCGGTGGCCGAGAGCTTGCGGTTGCGCCCCGACCGGTTGCGCACCCGTAAGCGGGAGAACTTGACGGACGCCTCCACCGCTACAAACACCGTGAGCTCGCTCTCAATACCGTCCTGCGTGTGTTCAAACACGCTGTAGCCAAAGCCATGGCGCGTGACATGCAGGCCGTCGCCGCCGCAGGGCAGGGCGGTGGGCGACCAGAAGGCGCCGGATTCCTCGTCGCGCAGGTAGAGGGCCTCGCCCGGGGTGTCGCTGACCGCGTCGTTGCTCCAGGGCGTGTAGCGGAATTCGTGCGCGTTCTCGCTCCAGGTGTAGGCGCTGCCACTCTCGGAAATAACGGTGCCAAAGCCCGCATGGGCCAGCACATTGACCCAGGGCAGCGGCGTGCTGCGCTGGGCCACGCCCGCGGCCACGGTGGTGGCAATCACGTACTCGCGCCCATCGGCAGAAAAGCCGCCCAAGCCGTTGAAAAACTGCAACTCCGCGCCCCAACTTGGGCTGGCCGTGGCGGGCAGGACTGCAGCGGCGACCAGGCCCGGTGCCGGCAGCAGCTGCGCGGGCATGGCACGCGCCTCGCGGGCCATGTGGCGGCTGGCCTGGGCTTTGAGGGAGCCCTGGGTGTCGGTGATGACGATGCGCGCCACGGTATGGAACAGGCAGCGGTCTTCCGGGGGCATGTGCTCGGCCGAGCGCACAAAGATGCCGCCGGGCCGGTCGGCCAGGTAGGCTCCCATCCCGGCGCCCATGCCGGCAGTAGTCAGCCCCAGAATTTGCTCTTGCAGTGCCTGGCGATAACCGCCATGGTCTTCGTTCCAGATCACCAGGTCCACCGCCAGCCCCTTGAGGCGCCAGTAGGTATGCGCCTGCACCAGCTGGCGCACCAGCTCGATGTGGTCCACGCTGCCGATTTGCAGCAACACGATGGGCAGGTCGCCCGAGACGCCATAGCCCCACAGGCCGGACTGTTGCCGCCGGTTGTGGCCCGGCACGCTGCTGGGCTTGCGCTGCGCCGGGTTCAGGTAGATCACCGAACTGGCGAGGCGCGCAAACAGCTGCGCATCGACCTCGGAGGCGTTGATCTGCTGCAGGTTGACCCAGGCGTGCATGGTGGCCAGGTCACGTACCCGGTCGGCCAGGTGCACGTCGCGGTACTTGTCGATCAGCGCAAGCGCCTGCGCGCGCAGTTCGGCCACGCCGGTCACCAGGTCCACCATCACGCTTTGCTGGGGCTGCAGCGTGATGCGCTGGCGGATGGCCACGACCGGGTCCAGCACCGCGCCCTGTGAGTCGCCCAGCAGGGCACCGGCGCGCAGCGCCTGCACACCACTGAGTGCCAGCGGCGCGTCCAGCGTGCGCGTGCGCCCGACAAAGGCCCTGCGGTCGGTCTCGTAGGAGATGGTTTGCGCGCCTGCCCCGTGCACCGCCATCAGGTGGAACAAAAACACCGGTGGGTCACTTTGCGAGCGCGGGCGGCGGTGGCACAGAATGGCCTGGCGTTCGCGCACGATCTCGGTCTGCACAAACAGGTTGCTAAAGGCCTGGTGCAGGTTGTCCCCGGCAGCCGGTGCCAGCACCACCTCGGCATAGCTGGTGATCTCGATGGTGCGGCGGCTGCGCGCGCGGTTGGTGATGCGGGTGCGGCGCAGCTCGATATCGTCTTCCGGCGAGACCACGATTTCGGTATGCACCTCGAAGCCGTGGTCGCGGCGGCGGAACTCGGCGCGCCCCTCGGTAAAGATGGCTTCGTAGCTGTCGCTGTGCTGCAGCGTGGGCTGGTGCGTGGCGGACCAGAAGGCACCGCTGTCCACATCGCGCAAATAGCAAAACGCACCCCAGTTGTCGCGCGTGGCGTCTTCGCGCCAGCGGGTCAGGCTCAGGTCTTTCCAGCGGCTGTAGCCGCCACCCGATTGGCTGACCATGACGTGGTAGCGGCCATTGGAGAGCAGGTGTACCTCGGGTGCCGCGTCCGGATTGCGCAGCACGCGCAGCGGGCCGGACTGGCCGATGGTGCTGTTGCGGATGTCGGGCAGTTCGGGGGCGCGGGCATAGAACACGGCGGTATTCGGAATGCGCTCCTGCAGCAGCAGGATGGTGGCCTGGAACAGCGGGTCGCTGGCAAAGCGCCTTTGCATCGGCTGGTCCAGCAGCACAGAGGCCATGGACAGCAGGCTCATGCCCTGGTGGTGCGCCATGTAGGAGCGCACCACGGCGCCGCTCTGGCCGTGTTGCAGACGCGCCGGTGTGTAGTCGATGGCCTCATACATGCCGTACACGCCCTGCAGACCGTCCTGCACCAGACGCTGCAGGTTGCGGCAGGCCGCATCGGGCCGCACCGTCAGGGCCAGCGCGGTGGCATAGGGGGCCACCACCAGGTCGTCCGAGAGACCGCGCTTGAGGCCCAGCCCCGGCACGCCAAAGGCGCGGTACTGGTAGTTGAGTGCGGCGTCCACGGTGTTGTAGCCGGATTCCGAAATGCCCCAGGGCACGCCGTGCTGCGCGCCGTAGGCGATCTGTGCCTGCACTGCTGCCTGGCAGGTCTGCTCCAGCAAGGTGTTGGCATAGCAGGGCATCACCAGGTTGGGCATCAGGTACTCGAACATCGAGCCACTCCATGAAAGCAGCGCCGTGCTCTTGCCGACCGTGGTCAGCAGCCGGCCCAGCGCAAACCAGTTGTCCTGCGGCACCTCGCCCTGGGCAATGGCCACAAAGCTGCACAGGCGGGCCTCGCTGGCCAGCAGGTCGTAGTGCCCGCTGTCGCGCCGGTGTTCGTCCACGTTGTAGCCCACGGCAATCAGGTGGCGCGTGGTGTCGTATAAAAAGCTGTAATCGGCATGCGCCAAGGCCCGGGCCTGCGCCGCCAGTTGGTCGATCTGCGCCATGCGTGTCTGCGCCGACACGCTGCCCGCTGCAGCCAGGGCCCGCAGGGTTGGAATGGCATCTCCCGCATCCGTTGCCACGCCACCGGACAGGGGCTGCAGCCACTGCAATTCGGCTTGCAGTGCACAGCACTGGGCCAGCAGGGTGTGCGCCCATTGGCGCAGTGGTGCATCGGCTGCTGCAACAGCGTCAGCCTCCAGCACGAGCAGCATGGCGGTGCACAGCGCCTCGGTGCCGACCAGCCTGCGGGTGGCCTCTGCCAGCGTTGCGGGTGGCGCGGCGCTGGCGGCTTCCAGGCTCTGCGTCAGATGCACCAGGCTGTGCCGCAGCGGCGCACCGGTCCGGGCCGGCACAGCCAGGTGGAGGTTGCCCAGGGCATCGCGCAGGCCGTCAAAGGCGCGCGGGTGCAGGATGGGCTGGTCGGCCAGCGCCAGCAGTGCCGGGCGCAGGGTGAGCAAATGGCCCGACAAATTGCCGCTGTCCACGCAGGAGATGTAGCGCGGCAGCAGGGGCGCCAGGGTCAGCGTGTCGTACCAGTTGAAAAAGTGGCCCGCATGGCGCTCCAGCTGCTGCATGCTGTGCAGGCTGTTGGCGCAGCGCTCCAGCAAGACGCCCGCGCTGATAAAGCCGAAGTCATAGGCTGACACATTGGCCAGCAGGGACAGGCCCATGTTGGTGGGCGAGGTGCGGTGGGCCAGCACCGCCACCGGGTGTTCCTGGTAGTTGTCGGGGGGCAGCCAGTGGTCTTGTTCGGTCACAAACTGCTCGAAGAAGGCCCAGGTGCGCCGGGCCAGGCTGCGCAAAAAATGGGTCTGGCCGGCACTGAGCCGCTCGCTGCGGCTTGCCAGCGGCCGGCTGATCCACCACGTCAGCAGCGGAGACGCCAGCCACAGCAGCAGCACCGGCGCGGCCAGCGCCAGCGCGCCCGGTCGCCACAGCAGCAGCGCCAGTGCTACAGCCACCGCCAGCAGCGGTGCGGCCGCCATGTGCCAGGCGCTGGCCAGCAGATCGCGCAGGCCGCCTGGCGTGCAGCGCGCCGCCCGCATGGCAACGCTGCCCGCAGGCGCGTCGGAGGCCTGCCACTCCAGCAGGCGGCGGTGCGTGAACAGCAGGCGCACATGGGTGCGCACAATCGCCTGCAGGCTGTACCAGGCCTCGTGCGGCAGCAGGGCCAGCGTCAGCAGGGCCTGGGCCAGTTGCTCGGTCACGCTGCCCCGCACGCTGCGGGCATGCTGGCGCCAGGGCAGTTCACGCGGCTTGCGCGCCAGCGCCACGGCGCCGCTGAGCGCGGGCGCCAGCAGCAGCAGACCCAGCACGCCCAGCGTCCAGGGCAGGGGCTGCGCCATTTGGGTCCAGCCCAGCAGCAGCAAGGCCAGCAGAGCCACGGCCACCAGACTGCGCCGCAGGTTGTCCAGAATCTTCCACTGCGACAGCAGGCTCAAGGGGTTGGGCTGGCGCTCACCCGCTGACTCGCCGGGCCCGCCCGGTACCCGCCGCCACAGCCAGCTGGCAATCTGCCAGTCGCCACGCATCCAGCGGTAGCGGCGTATGACGTCGGCGTCGTAGCGCGCCGGGTAGTCGTCATACAGCTGCACATCGCTGATCAGGCCGGCGCGGGCATAGCAGCCTTCGAGCAGGTCGTGGCTCAGGATGCGGTTTTCCGGGAAGCGGCCCTGCAGTGCGGCCTCAAAAGCGTCTACGTCGTAAATGCCCTTGCCGATGAACGAGCCCTCAAAGAACAGGTCCTGGTAGACGTCGGACACCGCACGGGTGTAGGGGTCCACACCAGCCTCGCTGCCCATCAGGCGCGCATAGCGCGAGCGGTTGGTGCTTTGCAGGCTGACCGCCATGCGGGGCTGCAAAATGCCGTAGCCGGAGGTGACGCAGTGGCTGACCGGGTCCAGCTGCGGGCGGTTCAACGGGTGCGCCATGGTGGCGGCAAACGCGCGCGCGGTGTCGCGTTGCAAGCGGGTGTCGGTGTCCAGCGTGATCACAAAACGCACCTGTTGCAAAGGTGCTGTGTTGCCCACCACTTTCAGGAAGCCCGCCCCCGCCTTGCCGCGCAGCAGCGCGTTGAGCGCGCCGAGCTTGCCGCGCTTGCGCTCATAGCCCATCCACACCTGCTCCTGCGGATTCCACAGGCGCGCCCGGTGGAACAGGAAGAACGTGTCTTGTGCGGCACCCGGGTATTTGCGGTTGAGTGCGGCAATGCCCTCGCTGGCCAGCGTCAGCAGGGCAGCGTCGTCTTCGCAGTGTTCGGTGGGAGCGTCCACCCAATCGGTCAACAGGCCAAAGTGCAGATGCGGGTCCCGGTTGGCCAGAAAGCGCACCTCCAGCGCCTCCAGCAGCGCCTGCACACCCGAGGGGCTACCCAGCATGGTGGGCACCACCGCCAGGGTGCGTGCCCCGGCTGCAATGCCACTGGAAAAATCCATGCGCGGCAGCACATGCGGTGAGACCAGTTGCGTGGCAACCCAGTTCACCAGCGTCACGGCCAGCTGGCTACTGGCCAGCAAAGCCGTCGGCACCGCCAACAGCCACTGCCACGGCTCCAGGCCCTGGCCGCGCCCCAACTGCAGGAGCAAGGCGCTGGCAACCAAGGTCACCAGGGAGATGGCGCCCAGGTACAACGGCACCGGCACCGTGCGCGCCCAGCGCTGCAGGGCACCCAGCGTGCTGTGCTGCACTTGCAAGGCGCGCTCCAGCACGGGCAGTCCTGCATCCACCAGGTAATAACCCACATGCTCTGTCACTGCGGGCGGGGCTTGCGCCGGGTCTGCAGCCCGGGCGTCCCGGGCGGCACGGGCGTGCTGCGCGGCACGGTTGCTGCGCGCATGTTGCGCAAGTTGCACCGCCTTGGCTGCCACGGCGCGTTCGGTCATCCCGCTGTTCCGGGACAAATGCTCCACGACATGGCGGTAGCGGTCGCGGGTTTGGAAGTCCATGCGGCCATAGACGCCCTGCGGGTCCTCGCGCAGCGTACGCTCCACGGCGCTCATGGACTCTACAAAGGTGCGCCAGTCGGTGGCGCTGAGCAGGCGCAGGCTGGCAATGCTGTTGCTGATGCTCACCTGCTCGATGGCCTGGCTGTGGGTTTCCGACTGCACCATCTGTTCAATCGTCAGGTCCTGCTCGGACAGGCGCTGCGCAATCCATGTCAGTGGCAGCGCCAGGGCCAGGCTATGGCCCTGCAGGCGGCGCGCCAGTTCGGCCACAAAGCTGTTCACCAGTGCCGGGCCGGCGCGTGCCATATCGGAGATCACCAGAATCAGGCTCTTGGGGTCGTGCTCGGCCGCGTGCAGCATCTGCTCGGCCCAGACGCTGGCGCGGTTGCGCTCGACCATGCTGGCGGCGACGCGCGCGCCGATGCGGCGCAGGTTCTCGATCAGTGCCAGGCGCAGCATGATGGGAATGGCCCACAACTCGCCCAGCTTCAGTTCCGACACGCGCTGGTAGGCGGCCACAAAGCGGGTCAGGTTTTCCGGATCAATGCGGCCGTCGCCATGTGCAATCACCTCCAGCGCCATGTCATACACACGCGCCAGTCCTTCGGAGGGCCCGTTGGCAAGCACCGGCAACGCGCGGCCGTAGCGCTTGGAAAAGTGCGCACGTGCGGTGTGGATCTGCTCTTCAATCAGGTAGAAGTTGTCCAGCAGCCACTCCCCTGCCGGCGTGATGTGCCGCGCCTGGCGCACCGACGCCAGCAACAGCGCGCAGGCCGACTGCAGCGCGGCCTCGTTGTCGCCCAGACGCAGCAGCAACTGGTCGTGCCCGGGCGTGGCGCGCAGGCTGTGCTGTTGCGCCAGCGCCGTGCCATGGCGTTCCATCTGGTCGGCGCTGAAGAGTTCGGCGCGCAGCGGTACCTCGGCCGTCGCCTGCGGCTGTGCGGTGGATCGCCGCGAGAGCCGGGGGCGCGCACGCAGCAGAGCCGCACGCAGAGTCTGGGGGCGATGCATCAATCGAAGATTCGGTTGCGGGCGTGCTAATCGCCCATGGACTTGCCCAGCACCTGTTGCGGATCGCCCGGCGGGATGTCGAGCAACAGACGCTGAAACTCGCGCTTGACCACGGCGTAGCATTCGCACACGCGCTGCTCCAGGCCAGGACGGTCCAGCACCGTAATATGGCCGCGCGAGTAACGTATGTAGCCGCCACGCTGCAGCTTGCTGGCAGCGCCGGTCACACCTTCGCGGCGTACGCCCAGCATGTTGGCAATCAGATCCTGCGTCAGGGTCAGGGAATTGGAGTTGCGCCGGTCCAGGCTCATCAGCAACCAGCGGCACAGTTGCTTCTCAATGCCATGGTGGCGATTGCACACGGCGATCTGGGTCATCTGGGTGATCAGCGCCTGGACATAACGCAGCAGCAGGGCCATGACCGGCCCGCCCCGTTTGAACTCGGCCTTGAGGTAACTGCCATCCAGGCGATAACCCCAGCCCGCGCTGTGAATCACGGCCCGGTTGGGAGTGGTTTCGCCGCCCATGAGTTGCGAGATGCCAAGAATCCCATCCTTGCCAACGATGGCAACCTCGGCCGACGCGCCATCCTCCAGCACAAACAGCAGGGACACGATGGCGGTGGTGGGGAAGTACACGCTGCCCATCCTGCTGCCCGACTCATAAAGTACCTTGCCCAGAGGAAGGTGTACCAACTCCAGGTTGGCTTCCAGGCGTTTGAACTCGTGGGCCGGCAAGGCGGCAAGAAGCTGGTTCTGAATCGGCGTGTGGGGTACCGTGTTCATGCAAGGTTCCTTTGGGTGCGGCGTGGCTGTGACTGGCAACGGACTACCAACCACTAACAACCGGATGTACCGCTCGCAGCCTAAGTTCATCCTGCCCGCGCACCTTTGCGATTTCGCAAGCCCGCACGGTCCATGAAGTAGCGAATCACCCCGGTGCGTCCGGCCCGGAATGGATGGGAGTGCCCGGTGGCAGACAAGCGCCTGGGCGGCCATTGCGAGAGAGGCCATGCCGGTGGTGAAGGTCGGCGCCTCTACCAAGCTGTGTGCGATAGCGCACATACGCACGGGGCCCGGATGCCAACAATGCAGGAACCTAGCCCTTTCATTCACTACGCTTTACACACCATGAAAACCCATCTTCTGATCCGACTGGCAAGCCTCGGTACCTTGTTTGCGGCCGTGGCTGGCACGGCCCATGCGCAAGAGTCCAACTACTACCTCGGCGTGTCTGCTGGCCGATCGCACTCGCAGCTGAGTGAAGCCGACACCACGGCCAGCCTGTTCGGTGCCGGTAATGGTGCAAGCCTGCAAAGTAACGAGCAGCAGGACACCGCTTACAAGGTGTTTGGTGGCTACCAGTTCAACCGCAACTTTGGACTGGAGTTGGGCTATTTCAACTTGGGCCAATTCAGCTACCGTGCGGCATCGTCCACCGGGACCTTGAACGGCACCTACGCGGTCGACGGTCTGAATCTGGACCTGATCGGCACGCTGCCCCTGAGCGAACGCTTCGCCGTCTTTGGCCGCATCGGCGCCCAATACGCCAACACCCGGGATTCGTTCAGTGGCACAGGCACCCTGATGCCGACCGACGCTAGCCCGGGCAAACGCGAGACCAACCTCAAGCTGGGCCTGGGCATCCAATACGACATCAGCTCCTCCTTTCAGGTGCGCGCCGAGGCCGAGCGCTATCGCATCAACGATGCGCTGGATAACCGGGCTGATGTCAATGTGTATTCCCTGTCGCTGGTGTTCCCGTTCGGACGCAAGGCGGCAGCGCCCCTGGCTGTTACCGCACCGGCGGTCTATGTGGCACCGGTTGTACAGCCCGCACCCGAACCGGCTCCGGTGACAAAGGTGCCGCGCCCCGTCGAGCTTGCGCCCGTGGCACCCCCACCCCCAGCCCCGCGAGCGCCCACGCGTGTGCATCTGGCCGCTGACTCCTTGTTTGGCTACGACCAAGCCGTGCTTGGTGTCCAAGGCAAGGCTGCGCTGGACGCCTTTGCAAAAAGCACCGAGGGGGTGAAGTTTGAATCCATCAGCGTGGAAGGCCATGCCGACCGCCTGGGCAGCGCGGCCCATAACGACAGGCTTTCGCTGCAACGCGCCGAGGCCGTCAAGGCCTATCTGGCCACCTTGCCGCAAATGCAGAACGCCACCATCAACGCCAGCGGCAAAGGGATGACGAATCCCCTGACCAAGCCTGGTGAATGCGTGGGCACCAAGCGAACCAAGGCACTGATTGACTGCCTGCAACCCGACCGCCGCGTGGATGTTGAACTGACGGGGGTTCGCTAACGCCTTCCCAGGGGCGGTGGTTCAGCGTTCCACGGCCTCCCCGGGCCCGCAGACTCTGCTCAGAGCAGATCGGCGAGTGGCAGTTGCATGGGCACCCCGCCCTCGGGCAGGCCCAGGTCGAACCAGCTGTCGTCGAACAAGGAATCCAGCAATTTCTGCAGGCTCAAGAATTTCCAGAACATGGTGCTCGCCTTGTGAAGTGGATCAATGGCTTCAAAGGTAGCGGCTTTGTGTGACAGTGCGAAGACGGTTGGGTGAATGGTTGAAGTCAGCCGCTGCACCGGCGCGGTGAGGTCTATAAAGCGGGTGGCGCAGGCAGGTTCGCCAGTTGCTGGCGCAGGCTGGCATTTTCTGCTTCCAGTTCCGTGATGCGGGCTTTCAGCGCCTCCACGCTGTCGGGCTCCGCGCCCCCGGGGGCGTCAGGTTTCACCCGCTTTTTGGTCTCGCGCACGCGCTTGGCGGCTTGGCGCAGTTCGTCTCTGCCGCCCAGGGCGGCTGCCACCTGCTCCTGTTCCGGCAGGCTGGCCACGGCCGCTGCCGCGTTGATCGAGATGGCGCCGGACTTCACCGCCGCCACCACTTGCGGCGCCGCCTGCTTTTGAATCTTTTCGATCATCACCACCTGGTTGCTGCTCAGGCGCGCGGCTTTGGCAATGCCTTCGCGGCTGTGCAGGGGGTCTGCGGCTGCCACCCCGGTCGCCGCGTCGGCGCTTTGCGGTGCATGCACGGGGGCGGCATCGGCCACCGCCTGGGCATGCTGCGCTCTGCCGGAGAGGATTTCGCGCTTGCGCAGCGCCAGCACGCCGCGCTGAAAGTCGGACACGCTGCGCCGCCCCAGGTGTTGGTCAATCATCCACAGGTGCACGTCTTCCAGCGAGGTGAACTGCGTGCTTTGCAGGGTTTGGAACGGGATGCCGTGTTTTTGGCAAATGCCGTAGCGGTTATGGCCGTCCACCAGGACGTCGCCCCAGAGCACCAGGGCGTCCCGGCAACCCTCGGTCAGCAGGCTGCGTTGCAGGGCGTCATGCTCGTCCGCAGTGAGGGGATCGATATAGGCTTTCAGGTCTTCGTTGACAACAATGTTCATGCAGGCATTTTCCACGCGATAGGGCAAGGATCCGACCGGGCTTGTGAAATTCACACCGTTTGGGGCGCCTTACACTCTGGGCGCAGCAGGCAGCGCGCGGGCACATGCGCCGAGCCCGTGTGCTGCGTCGGTCCGGGGGTTCCGGCAAGGGTGCCCAATGCATGGAGTTGTTGTGATCACTGTTCGTTTCTTGTCTGGTTTATTGGCGGCGCTTCTGCTGACAGCCTTGTCCGTACGGGCGGCGGAGGTTTCTGTTGCCGTGGCGGCCAACTTCACGCTGCCCCTGAAGCAGATCGCGGCCGAGTTTGAGAAGGACACGGGGCACAAGGTGCTGGCGTCCCCGGGTTCCACCGGCAAGTTTTACGCCCAGATCCGCAACGGCGCCCCCTTCGACGTCCTGCTGGCCGCCGATGATGAAACCCCGCTCAAGCTCCTCCAGGAAGGCTACGGCGTCCCCGGCAGCGCATTCACTTATGCGGTGGGCAAGCTGGTGTTGTGGTCGGCGACTCCAGGCCTGGTGGATACGGCGGGCACCGTGCTGAGGACGGGCCGCTTTGCCCATCTGGCCCTGGCCGATCCCAAGCTGGCGCCCTATGGCGCAGCGGCCCTGGAAGCCCTGAAGGCCCTGGGCGTGCTGGACGCCGTGCAGCCCCGGATGGTGACGGCTGAAAACATCACCCAGGCTTACCAGTTCATTCGCAGCGGCAATGCCGAACTGGGCTTTGTCGCCCTGTCACAGGTGCTCAAGGATGGCACCATCGAAGGCTCGTCCTGGCGGGTGCCTGCCCATCTGTATGCCCCCCTGCGCCAGGATGCGGTGTTGCTGGAAAAAGCCCGGGGCAAACCGGCGCCGGAGGCGCTGATGCGCTACCTGCGGGGCGACAAGGCCCGCGCCATCATCCAGTCTTTTGGCTATGTGTTGCAATGAGCACCACGCTGAACCCCTGCCAAACAAGCCGCATCCATGTCCCCTGATGATGTCACCGCCATCGCGTTAACCGCCCAACTGGCGGCACTCTCTACCGTGGTGCTGCTCATTCTGGGCACGCCGATGGCTTGGTGGCTGGCGCGCAGCCGCTCGCGCTTGCGCAGCGTGGTGGGTGCCATCGTCACCTTGCCGCTGGTGCTGCCGCCGGCGGTGCTGGGCTTTTACCTGCTGGTGCTGATGGGGCCGCAAGGGCCTGTGGGGCAGCTGACCCGCTCGCTGGGCCTGGCCCCGCTGCCTTTTACCTTTGCCGGACTGGTGGTCGGCTCGGTGATTTACTCCCTGCCTTTTGTGGTGCAACCGCTGCAGCAGGCCTTCAGCGCCCTGGGCGAGCTCCCGCTGGAGGCAGCCGCCACGCTGCGCGCCTCACCCCGGGATGCGTTCTTCAGCGTGGCCCTGCCGCTGGCCCTGCCCGGCTTTGTGACGGCAGCCGTGCTGGGCTTTGCCCACACCGTGGGTGAGTTTGGTGTGGTGCTGATGATTGGCGGCAACATTCCCGGCAAGACGCAGGTGCTGTCCATGGCCATTTACAACCATGTGGAGGCGCTGGAATACCGCAACGCCCACTGGCTGGCCGGCGGCATGCTGGGCTTCTCTTTCCTGGTGTTGCTGCTGCTCTATAGCCGCGGCTGGAACCGCCAGCCATGAATCAACAGGCAACAGGCATTCAGGCCCGCTTTCAACACGGCTATGCCGGGTTCACGCTGGATGTCGATCTGGCGCTGCCGGGCCGGGGGGTTACGGCCCTGTTCGGCCCGTCGGGTTGCGGCAAGACCACGCTGTTGCGTTGCATGGCCGGGCTGACGCGGGCAACGCACGGCATGTTCACGGTACATGGCGAGGTCTGGCAGGACGCAAAGACTTTCCTGCCCACGTACCAGCGCCCGCTGGGCTATGTGTTTCAAGAGGCCAATTTATTCCAGCACCTGAACGTGCAGCGCAACTTGCAATACGGCCAGGCCCGTGTGCCGAAGGATCTGCGCCGCATTGCCATGGACAACGTAGTCGACTTGCTGGGCATTGCCCCTCTGCTGCCACGTATGCCCTACGGCCTCTCGGGCGGGGAGCGCCAGCGCGTGGCCATCGCCCGTGCGCTGCTGACCAGTCCGCGCCTCCTGCTGATGGACGAGCCGCTGGCCGCGCTGGACGTGGCGCGCAAGCAGGAGTTTTTGCCCTACCTGGAGCGCCTGCACGACGAGTTGGACATCCCGGTGGTCTATGTCAGCCACGCGCCGGACGAGGTGGCCCGGCTGGCCGATCACATCGTGGTCATGCAGGACGGCCGCGCCTTGGCCTGCGGCGCACTGACCGAAACCCTGGCCCGGCTGGACCTGCCCATCCAGTTGGGTGAAGACGCCGGTGTGGTGCTGCATGCCGTGGTGGTGGAGAGGGATGCCGCCTGGCACCTGGCGCGTGTGGAGTTTGCCGGTGGCAGCCTGTGGGTGCGCGACGGCGGGCACCCACTGGGCCATGCGGTGCGCGTGCGCATTCTGGCGCGTGACGTGAGCATTGCGCTGGCGCCGGTCGCCGGCATCAGCATCCAGAACTGCTTGCCCGCCACGGTGGATGCGATCGCGGCAGACCCGCATCCGGCGCTGTGCCTCGTGCGTTTGGCGCTGGGGGACTCGCCCCTGCTGGCGCGCCTGACGCGGCGCTCCAGCGCGGCACTGGAACTTCAGGCCGGCAAACCGGTGTGGGTGCAGATCAAGGCTGTGGCGTTAATCGGATAACCACCACCCGTCGAAAACAATTACTTGCAATTTTTCAGGAACGGGCTTCACACCCTGTTCACATTTTGCGGTGATCATTCGCAATCCCCAACCTACCGGAACCTGCCGTGAAAACATTCTGCCTCTCCACCCTTACCCTTGCCGTCCTGTCCCTGGCGGTAGCAAGCGCCAACGCCCAGACCCCGGCGGCGACACCGTTGCCCCCCGAGGTGGCCAGCGCACAAATTCAGGTGATCAGCGACTTGCAAGCCGTGAAGACGGCGTTGACCCAATTGCAGGCCGACAAGACGGCCGGCCTGTCCACTGCGGCGGACCTGAGCGCGCTGCAGGCTGCCCGCGATACCTTGCAAAAAGACCAGGCCGTGCTGGATGCCGCCGCCAAGGCATTTTTGAGTGCCGACCGTCTGGCAGTGAAGGCTGACCAGGCGCAACTCAAGGCAGACGTGGTGGCCGCACTCGGCACGGCAACCATGACGGCCGACCGCGCAGCGGTCGAGAAGGCCGAAGCCGCATTGAAGGCGTCCAGGCTGGCGGGAGATGCCACCGCCATTGCAGCAGACAAGACCGCACTGGATGCAGCGCGCGCGCAATTGGCGACCGACCGCACAGCCGCCTTGTCGGCCTCTACGGCAGTGGCCGCTGACAAGGCTGCGCTGGCGGCAGCGATGCAGACCCTGAAGGCAGACCGTGCTGCCGTGGTGGGACCGGTGGCAGCCGCAGCCCAGGCAGAGGGTCTGGGCAAGCTCAGCCGGAATGAGGGGGCAGAGACCCACGCCGAGTCAAAGGGCCCCACCGGCCCTACTGGCTCCAGTGGCCCGTCCGCCTCGGCCGGTAGCGCAAAAGGCGAAGGCCATGCCTCCGCCGGCGGCACCGGAGGTGGCTCCGGTAAAGGGGGCGGCAACGGTGGCTCGCACCGCTGAGCGGTAGTGTGCTGGGCGTGGTGGGGCACTGGCTTGCGTAACAGCGTAGCCAGGATGCCACGGCCAGCAGCGGCTGTGCGCGCCCTTCCTGCGCCAACCGGGAGGTCCACTGCCGGACGGGGCGGGGAAAGGGCCTGAAAAAAGACAAAATGGGGTAGCCAGCACAGTCCAGCCACGTATTAGCAGAGGGGAATCGATGCCATATTCTTTAACTTGGGAGGCCCACGGGGTCTACAAGAAGTTCACCGGTGTGGTCACCGGAGAGGAGTTATTGCAGTCGGTCATCGAGATTTCCATGGACATCCGGTTTGGCAGTGCGTTGTACGAGTTCTCCGATTACCTGGGCGCAGAAGCGACGGAATTCTCACAGGATGCCCTGAACGAGGTACGGGCCGTTCGCATTGGCTCCTTTATGGGCAATCCGCGCATCAAAGTGGCCATCGTGACGCACGACACAGAAATTCAGCAGCGCATTTATTCCACCATTGCAGCCCGACTGACCTTGCACCAGACCCGGGTGTTCCACGCCGTGGCCGACGCCAACGCCTGGCTGGGGCGCGAGCCGGTCTAGGCCAGTCGGCGCCAGGCTTGTGCGGATAAGCGCGCCCGGCACCGCCCAGGTGTCTGCGTTTTCCTACAAGGGCAGACCCACATAGTTCTCGGCCATGACGGTGGATGCCGCACGGGAGCCCACCAGGTAATCCAGTTCGGCCTCCTGCAGTTTCTGGCCGATGGCGCCGTCGTTGGGGAAGCGGTGCATCAGGCTGGTAAACCACCAGGAAAAGCGCTCACCCTTCCAGATGCGGCGCAGGCAGCGGTCGGAATAATGGTGGATACCGGCCTCGCTGCGTTCTGCGTAAAACTCGGTGAGGGCACCGGCCAGGTATTTCACGTCGGTAGCCGCCAGGTTCAGGCCCTTGGCGCCGGTGGGCGGCACGATGTGGGCCGCGTCCCCGGCCAGGAACATGCGGCCAAAGCGCATCGGCTCGGCCACAAAGCTGCGCAGCGGGGCAACGCTTTTTTCGATCGAAGGTCCGGTCACCAGTTGATCGCGGGCCTGTGGGTCCAGACGCAGGCGCAGTTCCTGCCAGAAGGCCGCGTCCGACCAGTCTTCCACGCGGTCGCTCAGCGGCACTTGCAGGTAATAGCGGCTGCGCGTGGCGCTGCGCATGGAACACAGGGCGAAGCCGCGTGTGCTGTTGGCGTAAATCAGTTCGTGGTGCACCGGCGGTGTGTCCGACAGCAGGCCCAGCCAGCCGAAGGGGTACACCTTTTCGTATTCGGTCACCGCGCCCCGTGGCACGCTGGCGCGGCAAACGCCGTGGAAGCCGTCGCACCCGGCGATGAAATCGCATGCAATTTCATGCGTCTGCCCGTCTTTCTCGTAGCGCACAAGGGGCTTGGTGGTGTCGAAGTCGTGCACCGTGACATTGCCGGCTTCGTAGACGGTGGGCAGGCCGGTGGCCTGGCGCGCATCCATCAGGTCCCGCGTGAGCTCGGTCTGGCCGTAGACCATGACCTGCTTTCCGCCGGTCAGGACCCGCATGTCGATGCGGTGGCGCATGCCCTGGAACAGCAGGTCGAAGCCGCCGTGCGGCAGGCCTTCGGCATGCATGCGCTGGCCCACACCGGCCTCGTCCAGCAAATCCATGCTGACCTGCTCCAGAACGCCGGCGCGTATGCGCCCCAGCACATAGTCGCCGGTCTGGCGCTCCAGCACGATGGCGTCTATGCCGGCTTTGTGCAGCAACTGGCCGAGCAGCAGGCCCGAAGGACCTGCGCCGATGATGGCAACTTGGGTACGCATGGTGTATGTCTCCTTTTTGCAGCAATGCTACGCCAAAGCCTGGCCCATGGGCTCCCCATGCATGGCTCGGCACTTATCTAAAATGGTTATATCTAACAGTGCAAAAATGTACTTGCCGCGGCGCCCTATTGCGCGGACGATGCAACAAAATTTCAATTTAGGAGACACACCATGAAAACACGTTTCTTGTTCAGTGCCATGGCCTTAGGCCTGGCCACCCTCGCATCCGGCCCAGCCCTGGCCGATGGCAACAGCTTCAAAATCGGCCTGATCCTGCCCATGACCGGCCAGCAGGCCACCACCGGCCGCCAGATTGAAGCCGCTGCCCGCCTGTACATGGCGCAAAACGGCGATACGGTGGCCGGCAAGAAGATCGAGCTGATCGTCAAGGACGACACCAGCGTGCCCGACGTCACCAAGCGCATGGCGCAGGAATTGGTGGTGAATGACAAGGTGAATGTGCTGGCCGGCTTCGGCATCACGCCCTCGGCCCTGGCCACGGCACCGATTGCGACCCAGTCCAAGACTCCCGAAGTGGTGATGGCGGCGGCCACCTCCAGCATCACGGAGGCCTCGCCCTACATCGTGCGCACCAGCTTCACCCTGCCCCAGGCCTCGGTCTCCATGGCCGACTGGGCTGCCAAGAACGGCATCAAGAAGGTGGTGACCCTGGTCAGCGACTACGGCCCCGGCATTGATGCCGAGAAGTTTTTCAAGGAGCGCCTGATCCTGAGTGGCGGCCAGGTGGTGGAAGCCCTGCGTGTGCCCCTGCGCGGCCCGGACTTTGCCCCTTTCCTGCAAAAAGTGCGCGACCTGAAGCCCGACGCGCTGTTTGTGTTTGTGCCCTCCGGCGCCGGTGCGGCGGTGATGAAGCAGTTTCTGGAGCGCGGCATGGACAAGGCCGGCATCAAGCTCATCGGCACCGGCGACATCACCGATGACGACCAGCTCAACGACATGGGCGAGGGCGCCATCGGCGTGGTCACCTCGCACCATTACTCCACGTACCATCCCTCGGCTGTGAACAAGAAGTTTGTCGAGGCTTTCCAAAAAGCCAACAAGGGCATGCGCCCCAACTTCATGGCGGTGGGTGGCTACGACGGCATGCGCGTGATTTACGAAGCGCTCAAAGTCACCAAGGGCAATGGCGGCGGTGATGCCCTGCTGGCGGCCATGAAGGGCCAGATTTTCGAGAGCCCGCGCGGCCCCATGTTCATCGACGCGCAAACCCGCGACGTGGTGCAGAACATCTACCTGCGCAAGGTGGAACGCAAGGACGGCCAGTTGTACAACGTGGAATTTGACGTCATCAAAGACGTGAAAGACCCCGGCAAAGCGCGCTAAGCATGCACACCCTGGCGAACGCGGGGGCCACGGTTTTGCCGCCGGGCCGCCCCAAGGCTTCTGGACCGCTTAGCGGCCAGTACCGTGCGGTAAAACGCGCCCCCTTTGGGGGCAGAGAGCCACACGCAGTGGGCGAACGTGGGGGCCATATTTCATGTTGACTCTGCTTTTCGACGGCATTGCCTACGGCATGCTGTTGTTCATACTGGCCGTGGGTCTGGCGGTGACCATGGGCCTGATGAACTTCATCAACCTGGCCCATGGCGCCTTCGCCATGGCCGGGGGCTACATCACCGTGCTACTGATGCAGCGCGCGGGCGTTCCCTTTCTCGCCTGCCTGCCGCTGGCCTTTCTGGGCTCGGCGCTGCTGGGCGGCCTGCTGGAACGCACGCTGTACCGGCCGCTCTACAACAAGCCGCACCTGGACCAGGTGCTGTTTTCCATCGGCCTGACCTTTATGGCCGTGGCCAGTACCGACTACTTCATAGGCTCCAGCCAGCAAATCATCCAGCTGCCGGAATGGCTCAAGGGCCGCACCGAACTCGGTGAAGGCGCCTGGATGCTGGGCATGGGCCATTACCGCCTGTTCATCATCGCCGTCTGCGCCGCGCTCACCGTGGCCCTGCAATACATCCTGGCCAAGACCCGCTTTGGCAGCCGCTTGCGCGCGTCGGTGGATGACCAGCGCGTGGCCGCCGGTCTGGGCATCAATGTGAACATCGTGTTCCTCACCACCTTCGCGGTGGGCTCGGGCCTGGCCGGTTTGGGTGGCGCCCTGGGTGCCGAGGTGCTGGGCCTGGACCCCAGCTTCCCGCTGAAGTTCATGATTTACTTTTTGATCGTGGTGGCCGTGGGCGGCACCTCCAGCATCACCGGCCCGCTGCTGGCCGCGCTGATGCTGGGCGTGGCCGATGTGGCAGGCAAGTACTACATTCCCAAACTCGGTGCCTTTATTGTGTACAGCCTGATGATTGCGATTCTGATCTGGCGCCCGCAAGGCCTGTTTGTGCGCCAGGGGGGCAAGTCATGAAAGTGCCTGTGCGCTGGACCTGGTGGGAGGCTGTGCTGTGGGTCGCGCTGCTGGCCTCACCCTTTGTGCTGAAAGAGCGCGCCCTGCTGATCAACGAGATTGCCATCGTTGCCCTGTTTGCGGTGTCGCTGGATTTGATCCTCGGCTTTACCGGCATCGTCTCGCTGGGGCACGCCGCCTTCTTCGGCATGGGTGCCTATGTGGCTGCGCTGTTTGCCAAATTCATCATGCCCGATCCGCTGGTGGGGCTGGCCGTGGCCATGGGCGTCTCCACGCTGCTGGGCGCGGTGTGCAGCATGACCATCATCCGCGGCAGCGATTTGACGCGCCTGATGGTGACGCTGGGTGTGGGTTTGATATTGGCCGAGCTGGCCAACAAGCTGGACTGGCTGACCGGCGGCGCCGACGGCCTGCAGGGCGTGGTCATGGGCCCGCTGCTGGGGCATTTTGAGTTTGACCTGTACGGCCAGACCTCGGCGGTTTATTCACTGTGCGTTTTGTTCTTGCTGTTTGTGTGGGCGCGCCATCTGGTGAACTCGCCGTTCGGTGCCACGCTCAAGGCCATTCGCGACAACCGCCTGCGCGCCATGGCCATCGGCATTCCGGTGACGCAGCGCATTGCCGTGGTCTACACCGTGGCAGCCGGCATGGCCGGTGCGGCCGGTGCCCTGCTGGCCCAGACCAGTGGCTTCGCCTCGCTGGATGTGTTTGAGTTCCACCGCTCGGCCGATGTGATGCTGGTGCTGGTGGTGGGCGGCACGGGTTGGCTGTATGGCGGTGTGGCCGGCGCGCTGGTGTTCACGCTGCTGCAAAACTTCATCTCTTCCATCACCCCGCAGTACTGGACATTCTGGATCGGTCTGTTTCTGGTGGTGCTGGTGCAAGTCGGACGCGAGCGCCTGTTGCGCCCCTGGACCTGGTTCGGGCGTGGAGGTTCGCAATGAACGACATCACGAAGAACCCGGTGGTGCTCAGCGCCCAGGGCCTGATCAAGCGTTTTGGCGGCATTACGGCCACCAACAACGTCACACTCAATCTGCACCAGGGCGCACGCCACGCCCTGATCGGGCCGAATGGCGCGGGCAAGACCACGCTGATCAACCTGCTGACCGGCGTGCTGCCGCCTTCTGAGGGCCGCATCACGTTGGAGGGAGAAGACATCAGCAAGCTGCCGCCCCACCTGCGCGTGCGCCGTGGGATGGTCCGAACCTTCCAGATCAACCAGTTGTTTGACAGCATGACGCCGCGCGAGACGCTGGCGCTGGTGGTGTCGCAACAGCGCGGGCTGGGTGGTACGTGGTGGAAGGCGCTGGGCGCCAACGCGGATGTCAACCGCCGCTGCGAAGAACTGCTGGAGCAGTTTCACCTGAGCAGCGTGATGCACCAGACCACCAACGTCATGGCCTACGGCAAGCGCCGTCTGCTGGAGATTGCCATTGCCCTGGCCTGCGAGCCGCGCGTCTTGCTGCTGGACGAACCGGTGGCCGGTGTGCCCGCAGGGGAGCGCGAAGAGCTGCTGCAAACCGTCGCCGCCCTGCCGGCTGATGTTTCCATTCTTTTGATTGAACACGACATGGACCTGGTCTTCAGCTTTGCCAACCGCATGACGGTGCTGGTCAACGGCACCGTGCTGACCGAAGGCACGCCGGACCAGATCGCCAACGACCCACAGGTCAAAGAGGTCTACCTGGGCCATGGCGAAGGAGAACAGCACCATGGCTGATCTGCTGCGCATCGACAACCTGAGTGCCGGTTATGGCGAGGCGGTGGTGCTGAACGGCATCAATCTATCTATCGCGGAAGGCCAGACACTGGCACTGCTGGGGCGCAACGGCACCGGCAAGACCACGTTGATCAACACCATAGCGGGTGCGACGCGCCAGCACGGCGGCAGCATCACGCTGGGTGCCCTGCCACTGCACAAGTTACCCTCGCACGAGCGTGCCGCGGCCGGTATCGGGTGGGTGCCGCAGGAGCGCAACATCTTCAAGTCGCTCACGGTGCACGAGAACCTGACCGCCGTGGCGCGCCCTGCAAGGCCCGGCAGCAAGAACCCGCAGTGGACGGCTGCGCGCGTGTACGAAATGTTCCCGCGCCTGGCCGAGCGCAAATTCAACCTGGGCACGCAACTCAGCGGCGGCGAGCAACAGATGCTGGCCGTGGGCCGCGCCTTGGTGCTCAACCCCCGCATCCTGTTGCTGGACGAGCCCCTCGAAGGCCTGGCGCCCATCATCGTGCAGGAACTGCTGCGGGCGATACGCCGCATCACCCAGAGCGAAGGCCTGGCCGCCATCATCGTGGAGCAGCATCCGCAGGCCATCCTGGCCATCTCCGACACCGCCGCCGTGCTGGACCGCGGCACCGTGGTGCACACCGACACGGCAGAAAGCCTGCTGGCGCAGCCGGAGTTGCTGGACAAGTTGCTGGGCGTGGCGCGGTAAATTCCCGAAGGCTGCCAACACCCTTTACCGTCTTCCGCTCACCTTATTCGTTGGTCGTCATTACGGCCAGAAAGCGCTGCAGCCTGTGGCTCCAGAAGTACAGTGATGCAGAAGCTTCGGGTTTGAAATAGGAAAAGCTGTCGTTTTTCAAAACCAATTTGTGGTCGGCTGCAGCCGGGGAGAAGTCACAGGGCATATTCCACGGAACTTCAAAACACACATAAGAAACGACTCCGGGCCGCACCGTCGATACGGCCATAGTCAACGCATCCAATGGATAAGAAATTCCTCCTTTATTAAGGGTGAGATTGATCCAGCGGTGGGTCCCGTTTTTTTGCGATAGCCAGACCCACAGTGCTTCCCCGTGGTGGACGGTGCTCGTGAGAACGAAGACAGCATCCCGCACCTTGTCGCCATTGAAGTCGCCAACCGCTTTTGAAAATCGGGAAGGCGAACCATTGCGGGCTTCGTCAGTCAGCTCTTCAGCATATGGCAGGCGCCAGCCTCAGGGGGGCCGTTGCGCCAGCGATGCGGTTGTTGAGCAAATCAGAATCGCCATTAAGACGGCTTTGTACGGTATCGCCATGCAATCTCCTTGCCCTTCGGGCTATGAGCACCGCGCGGTGTTCGCGAGCAATTCATCTCCAAAGACCCAAGGCCTGAGGAGGTCCAAGAATACCCCGCCATCGCCGTCTTCATCCCATCTGCCACCAGCGCCTGCGAACCCTTGCGCGTCTCGGTGGCGGGGCTGCGTACGGAGTTGCGCTGCCCTCGGCCAAGCGCCAACCGGGCCATGCCGCTGCGTGTGCTGCTGGCGCAGCACAGCACCACAGGAAAAGACTGGGGTATCCCGGCGAGCCGGCTGCCCAAAGCACCCGTGCCAGCATGGGCCAGCCCGGTTCGAACGCGGTTGCGAAATCCATGCCATTCCTGAGCTGCGGAGGTGCGGGGCTGGGGTATTCTGAAGCGTTTTCAAAATGTCCCTCTGCGGCCTCAAAACAGGCCCACACTTGGCGCATGCGAACGGTGTTGCACTAGCGCTGGCCCAAAGTACCCATCAAAGGAAGTGACGACGGTGATCCCCATCAAAACAGCATCCGCCTGGCGTGGAACGTCCGATTGCCGCAACTGCGCGGTGCGCGAGATGGTTTTGTTTGCCGATCTGGAGGAGTCGGATTTTGCAACAATCCATGCTCCGATTGACGACCTGGATTACGCACCCGGCGCCGTGCTGGCGCAGGAGGGTGGGCGGGCTCCGGGCCTCTTCACCCTGCGCTCGGGCATGGTCAAGCTGGTGCGCACCACCAGCGATGGTCGCGAGCGCATTGTGCGGGTAATGCGCCAGGGCGATGTGATCGGACTGGAAGCCCTGGTGCACGGCAAGTTCGAAACCGCAGCCGTGGCACTCACGGCCACCTCGGCCTGCCGCATCCCTCTTGACATCATCCAGACACTGGCCGTGCAGTCCCCCCGGTTGCACCAGAGCCTGATGAGGAAATGGTCGCACAACCAGAAAGAGGCCGAAGACTGGTTGGCCGATCTGAACTTCGGCACCGCGCGCCAACGGGTTGCCCAGTTCGTTCTCAAAATGCGCAGCCCCACCGATACGCAATCGGTCACCTTGTTCAGCCGCGAAGACATGGGCTCCATGCTCAATTTGAAGATGGAAACCGTCAGCCGCGAAGTCAGTCTGCTGGTGAGGCAAGGCGTGCTGGAGCCGCTGGACAAGCACGGCAGAACCTACCGTCTCCTCAAGCCCGGGGGCTTGTTGACGGACTAAGCCGCCCGCCCTTACTTGCTGCGATTGCCCTCTGCCTCATTCATTTTGTGCTTGAAGTACCAGATGAAAAAAACCGCCATGCCGAGCATGAAGCCAATGCCGCTGATGCTCATGATTCCGTAGTCGGTGGTGAAAAGGTCGGTGAGTAATTTCATGGTGATCTCCTGGGTGAGGTGGCGCGAGTATGAAGACCCGGCCCCGCCGTTCGACTGATATGGATCACGCGTGAACCGTCCTATTTACATAGGTTGATATCTATCAATCGCACACGCAATGGCGTGCGCCAGCATGCACAAGGCTGCGGCCGTTTGTGCCAGCATAGGGCTGGTTCAATCAGGTCGTCTGCAAGGGAGCGTGGTCATGCTGCAAGTTCTTGTGTTGGGTTCGGGTTGTTCCAAGTGCCAGGCCACTACCGCCATGATCGCGCGGGTGGCCAGTGAGCTGGGTGTGGCCATCGCGATCGGCAAGGTAACCGATCGGGAGCGGATCCACGGCTTCGGGGTGCACCGCACCCCGGCCGTTGTGGTGGACGGCCAGGTGGTACACCAAGGCGGTATTCCCGCCCACCAGGCGGTGGCGCTGTGGCTCAGCCCCAAGCCGCTGGACTTGCTGAGGCAGCCCTCACGCCATCTGTTTTTTACCGGCAAGGGTGGCGTGGGCAAAACCTCGCTCTCCACCGCAGTGGCACTGTACCTGGCAGACAGCGGAAAAAAGGTGCTGCTGGTCAGCACCGACACCGCCACCAACCTCGACGAAATGCTGGGCGTGGAGCTGAAGAACACCCCCGTGCCGGTGCCGCAGGTGCCCGGCCTGTCGGTGCTCAATATCGACCCTGACAACGCTGCCGCGTCCTACCGCCAGCGCGTGGTGGCGCAAATGGCTGCCGACACCACGGATGCCGAACTGGCCACGGTGCGTGAGCAACTGTCCGGTGCCTGCACCACCGAGATTGCGTCCTTTGACGAATTTGCCAGCCTGCTCTCGCACAGTGACCCGGCGGATGATCCGGACCAGGCGTGGGACCACGTCGTGTTCGACACCGCGCCCACCGGCCACACCCTGCGCCTGCTCAGCCTGCCCAAGGCGTGGAGCGGCTTTCTGGCGGGTAACGACCGGGGTGCTTCCTGTCTCGGCCCGCACTCGGGCCTGAAGATGCAGGAGGTGCGTTTCAAGGCCGCGCTGGCCGCCCTGAGCGACCCCACGCAAACCACGGTGGTGCTGGTGACAAGGCCGGATGCCGGCGCCATAGCCGAGGCTGCGCGCACATCGGAAGAACTCCAGGCCCTGGGGCTGAGCAACCAGCGACTGGTGGTCAATGGCGTGTTCCACGCCAGTGCGCGCGACGATGCCATTGCCTGCGCCATTGAAAACCTGGGCCTGCAGGCCCTGGCCGCGATGCCGCCCCACCTGCAGGCCTTGCCACAGGACCAGGTGCCGCTGCGCGCCTTTGACATGGTGGGCCTTGGCGCACTGCGCGCGCTCCTGCAGGCACCCCTTGCCAGTGAGACGCCGGCTGCGCAGCTGCCCGGGCAGGGCACAGCGCCCGCGTCCGCAGCCGTGGTGAGTGACGTGTCTCAGGGCCAGGGACTGGACGCACTGGCCGACGCCCTGGCGCTGGCGGGCCACGGGCTGATCATGGTGATGGGCAAGGGCGGTGTCGGCAAGACCACCGTGGCCGCCGCCCTGGCGGTGGGTCTGGTGCAGCGGGGAAAAAGCGTGCACCTCAGCACCACCGACCCGGCCGCCCATCTGACGGTGACCCTGGCCGGTGCGCTGCCCGGCCTGCAGGTGGACCGCATTGATCCGCTGGTAGAAACCCAGCGTTACGTGGACAAAATCATGGCCGGCAAGGGCGCGCATCTGGACGCGCAGGAGCGCGCGCTGATGCGGGAAGACCTGCGCTCCCCCTGCACCGAAGAGGTGGCCGTCTTCCACGCCTTTGCCCGCGTGGTGAGCGAGGCGCGCAGTGCTTTTGTGGTGCTCGACACCGCGCCCACCGGCCACTCGCTCCTTCTGATGGATGCCACCGGCGCCTACCACCGGCAAATGATGCGTGAGTTCGAGGGCCAGGCCGCGGGCCGCCTGGTCACGCCGCTGATGCGCCTGCAGGATCCGGACTACACCCGCATCATTCTCGTCACCCTGCCCGAGACCACGCCGGTGTCCCAGGCCCAAGCGCTCCAGGACGACCTGCGCCGCGCAAAGATAGAACCCTTTGCCTGGGTGATCAATAAAAGCGTGCTGGCCGCCGGCACGCACGACCCGCTGCTGGCCGCGCGCCTGAAGGGGGAGCAAGTGCAAATCGCGCGTGTGGAGGGTGGTTTGTCAAAGCGCACCTACTGGCTCCCCTGGCTGGCCACAGCACCCATCGGTGTGGCCGCGCTGTCCGCGTTGGTCACCTAACGTCTGCGGCCACCCTGTGGCGGGTACTATTGGAATCTCGACTGCGCAGCCCGAATGGACTGTGCCCCGAGCCTACTTTCAATCCGTCTCAAGGAGAACCCGTGAAAATAAAGCGCCTTTGCCTGGCCATGACCCTGACCTTACTGGGTTGCGCTGCCAGCGCCCAAACACCCGCAAGCCTCTTCAAGACGCCACTGGAGGCCACGGGCTACGCCGTAGGCGTGGACATGGTGCGTAACTTCAAGTCCCAGGGGGTGACCTTCGATGTGGAGCAAGTGATCCACGGCCTGCGCGACGCCAGCAGCGGCGCCAAACTGGCATTGCCCGATGCGGAAGTCAAGCGCCTGGTGAGCGAACTGGAAGCCGATGTGCGCAGCAAGATGGTCACGGCGCGCAAGCAGGAAGCCGAAGCCAACCTGAAAGCCGGCGCGGCATTCCTGGCGGCCAATGCCAAGAAGCCAGGCGTTATCACGCTGCCCAGCGGCCTGCAATACCTGGTGCTCAAAGCGGGGGAGGGCCGTAAACCCACGGATGAATCCTCGGTGGTGGCCAACTACAGCGGGCAATTGACGGACGGCACGACTTTTGATGCCAGTCAGCCGGGCAACCCCGCGACATTCAAAGTGGGGGGGGTCATTCCGGGTTGGCGTGAGGCCCTCAAACTCATGCCCCAGGGCTCGAAATGGCAACTCACCATTCCGGCCACACTCGCGTATGGGGAGAGGGGTGCGGGACGCGTCATCGGCCCTAACCAAGCCCTGCGTTTTGACGTGGAACTGGTGGACGTCAAGTAGCCCGGATAGACCGCAGCCATCATCGGCTGCGGTGGCCAGTGGGGCCTGGGGCGGACACTTAGGGTGGCTTACCAGGCGTGGTAGGGCTTGGCCGTTGTATCCCAGAACGTGCGCAAGACGGTCTCTTCCGGGGTCTTCTCCGCCCCGGCACCCAGGTGCTCTTGCAGGTTGCTCTCCAGAAACTGCCTGATCCCGGGCGTGGAAAATTCACGCTTGGCACCGAGCTGGAAGGCCCAGTTCCAACCCGTGAACTGCCGCCGGGTGACCGGGCCCCTGAGCAGTTCGATCACCCGGTGGTGCAAGGGGGAGGCCAATATGCGTGCATAGGTGCGCTCCACGCCAGACACATCGCCCTCAATGCACTGCATGAAGTTGCCATCGGACAGCAGCAGCATCCCGTGAACACCATCGTGTTGGTTCATCTGGGTGGACTTTTCCAGAATGGCGGCCACGTCCCTTGCGCCCAGCGAATGCGCGGCGGTCGATACATAGATGAGGCATTGCAATTCGCTCATGGACATTTTTTTCCTTCGCCAAGCATGGCCCAGCATTGTGCCAATTGTGTGTCCTGCTGCTACTGTTGGGGCCACCCCCGAAGGGGTTTTTCTTTCGCAACAGGGGGTATCAAGCCGCTATTTTCCGGCTTGGCTGTGCGCTGCGCTCTCCTGCGTAGCGGCGTCTTTCAGGATTTGGCCGACAATCTGCGGTAATACACAAGGAATGGTGCGATGACGCAACGGGTTTTTCGGGCGGGGGGCCTGTGGTGAGCCTATCGAACTACCTCACCACCAGCGAAGCGGCTGCGCTGCTCGGCGTCTCGGTGCCTACCACCCAGCAGTGGGTGGAGCGCGGACTGCTCAAATGCTGGAAGACCGATGGCGGTCACCGGCGCATCCTGCATGCTTCTGCCCTGGAACTGCTGGAGGCACAACGCCAGAAGGCGGCACGTGCGCAGGCTCCTTATGTGATGCCTGTGCTGATTGTCGAAGACGATATCCACTTGATCCGGCTCTACAAGCTGCAGATGGCCTCCTGGCCCTTCGGCACCACTGCGTATGTGGCGCCCAACGGCTATGAGGCCCTGGTGCTGGTGGGTGAGGTGCGGCCCCGCTTGTTGGTGTGTGATCTGCGGCTGCCGGGTGTGAACGGCTTTAACGTGGTGCGCGGCCTGTGTGAAATCGAGCGCTTCAAGGACATGGGCATTGTGGTGGTATCCGGTCTGCCGGTGCCCGAGATAGACGCCCACGGCGGTCTGCCCACGCGGGTCGAGATCATGGGCAAGCCGGTCGATTTCGTGCGGCTGCAAGCCATCGCATCCAAACTCTGGGAAACCGCGCCGGTTTGGGGCGTGGCTGCTTAGTCAGCCCATAGACACGGACTGTCTATGGCGCGCAGAGCAGGGCTGCGCTCAGCGTCTGGTGCTGCGCAGAAAAGTCCATGGCGCTGCCCAGGTGGCGCGCGCCTGAAGGTTCTCCCTCTGCCGCCCCGGCCGACCCACCAGCCGCGTAATCCAGCGGCGAAGGAGCACCCCCACCAATACCGAACCTGCACCCCAGCAGGCCACGAAAATCACAATTGTCAGCATCTTCTTCCCTTGCGAAAACCGGTTGGTACGCCCACGCGCTCAGGCAATTTGCAACACGTGATCAGCAGCATTCGTTGCCGGTACGTGGCGGTGCTTGCGAAAAGTGACTACCGGCCCAGCGGGTGTGTGGCTGAACAGCGGTGCCGATTGGGGCGCGTGATGCTTTGATTCCATGGCGCGCTGCAGCGCATCCAGTACTTCGGCGCGGTCGAGTTTTTCGCTAACCGATCCGTTGAACCGCAGGTAGTGGCCCGCATCGTCCTGGCACAGCAAACCAAACTCAAGCCCCATGCGCACAACGCCCAGCGTTTTGACTGCGATGGGCGCGGCCACAAAGGCCCTGATGGCCGAAGTGCCCAGGATTACCTGCATTTTTGCCTGCTTCATGTACATGTCCCTGCTGTGTTTTGTTGCTTTGTGAAGGCGTCAACCGCTTCACCATGGTGTCTCTATGGGACATCGGCTGCTGCCTTCACCAGCTAATGGGCGCAATATATTTCTCACCTGTCGTGCGGTCAAACCCGTGAAATATTTGAAGCTTCGCTTTCATATTAAGGGTGCGTGGGGTCCTGCATTGGTGGTAACGTACAGGCTCTAGCACCTGCCGGGCTGCAAAAAATAAATCGTAAGGATGTGGCTGTGTCCGCTGTATCGACCTTGTGTTCTCCTGCCACTGTGCTGATAGTCGACGACGACGAATTCGCGCTGGAAAGCATGCGAGCGGCCTTAACGCCCATGCTGCCGGGTGCTGTTGCCACGGCTGTGGATGGCTTGGCTGCACTGCGCCTGCTCCAGGCCAGCCCGCGGCAACCGGATGTGCTGATTTGCGACGTCTACATGCCCCATATGGATGGGCTCGAATTTTTGGACCAGCTGGCGCAAATGCAATTCAAGGGTGGTGTGCTGATGGTCAGCGGGCAGAGCATCGAAATGCTGGATGTGGCCTGCCAGATTGCGACCGGCCTTGGTTTGCGGGTGCTTGCGTCCTTTGCCAAGCCGGTATCCCAAACCCAGCTATGGACCGCCATGGGTCTGGCTGCCAGCGACTGAGCCGCCATGACGCAGCTGCTGCAAAAGGGTACTGTTCTTATCGTCGATGACGACAACTTCCAGCTCGAAATTCTCGGGCAGCAGTTGCACGGCCTGGGTTGGAGCCGCTTGTTGTTTGCGGGCTCCGGCCAGGCTGCGCTGCAACTTTTTGATACCCACAAGGCCGATATCCGCCTGATCATCAGTGATCTGTCCATGCCGGATATGGACGGCCTCGTGCTAATGCGGCACTTTGCCCAGCGCGAGCTGGATGCAGCCATGATCCTGATTTCCGGCGTTTCGGACGAGATTCTCAACAGCGCCGCCGGGCTGGCCAGCGCCCACCGCCTGCATTTGTTGGGCGTGCTGGCCAAGCCCAATACCCTGGAGAGCCTGGCCCGGCTGTTGAGCAAGCTGGATGCGCCGACCGCAGCACGACAGCGCGGCCATGAAGCGGCCCTGTCGCCGGAGCGCCTGCGTGAGGCGCTGGCCAGTGGCGAGTTTGTGCCCTGGTACCAGCCCAAAGTGCAAGCCGTCAGCGGACGGGCCGAGGCGGTCGAAGCGCTGGCGCGCTGGCCCGGCAGTTTGCCGGACGGGGACATGGTGGGGCCGGGGCATTTCATTCCGGCCATCGAAAATGCAGGCCTCTCCGATGCGTTGTTCTATGCCATGGCACGCCAGTTGATTGCCGATATGAAGCAGTGGCGCGACCAGGGGCTGGAGCTCAAGGCGGCCATCAATCTGTCCATGGACAGTGCGCTGAATCTGGACATGCCGGAGGCCTTGCACCAACTCGTGTTGGGCGGTGGTCTGCAGGCGCGTGACTTCATTATCGAGGTCACCGAAAGCCGCCTGATGGTGCACCGTTCCCTGGCCATGGAGAGCCTGACGCGGCTCTCACTGATGGGCTTCAAGCTCTCCATCGATGACTTCGGCACCGGCTACTCCAGCCTGGTGCAGCTGGTGGACCTGCCGTTCAGGGAGCTCAAAATTGACAGCCGCTTTGTGCAACGGGCCATCTTGGAGGAAAAAGCGCGCACAATTCTGCGCATTGCCGCGACCCTGGGCAGCAACCTCAAGATGGATGTGACTGCCGAAGGCGTGGAAACCCAGGAGCAGTTGCAGTATGTGCGGGAGTGCGGCTGTGACACGGTACAGGGGTACCTCGTCGCGCACCCCATGCCTTTTGAGGCCTGCACCCGGTGGCTGCATGCGCACGCACAGGGCACCTGACGTGCTGGCGACGCTTTTCGGCACCATGCCCCATGGTGTGGTCTATTTGGGCTTGGAAGGCGATGCAGCGGGCCAGAGTGACTTCCGTGTTCTGTACACCAACCCGGCTTTTCATCGGCTGACCGGCAAGCAACTGGCGGTGGGCAGCCTTTGGAGTGCGCAACCGGATGCGGATACGCCGCAGCAGCGCCATTTGCAGCATGTGCTGGCACGCGTGATGCGGGACAACAGCTCCAGCACGTCGGCGCATTTTCAACCTGGGCTGGAGAAGTGGCTTCAGCTGACCGCCTACTGCCCGAGTGCGGGGCATCTGATGCTGGTCTTTAGTGAGAACGCCGTCGCCCCTGCGGCAGACGCGATGCTGCAGCAAAGCACACAGCACCTGCGCAAGGCCCTGCTGGACAGCGAGGCCAAGCTGCAGGAAATGAACGAGACGCTGGAGTCGCGTGTGCAGGAGCGCACGCGGGAACTGGTGGTAGCGCTCAACAATGCCGAGTTGGCCAAACGCAGCCGCGGTCAGTTTTTGGCCAATATGAGCCACGAGATCCGCACGCCCATGAATTCGGTCATGGGTATGGTGTACCTGGCGCTCAAGACCGACCCCAGCCCGGTGTTGCGCGAGTTCCTGGAAAAGATCCAGAGCTCGGGCGCGCACCTGCTGGGCATCATCAACGACATCCTGGATTTTTCGAAGATCGACGCCGGCAAACTGCAACTCGAATCCGGCATCTTCGATCTGCAGCAGGTGATGCAACGCATCGTGCAGTTGGCCGATGGACGGGCCACGGAGAAGGGCTTGAGTTTGCGCCTGGATATCGGGCCGGAGGTGCCCAAGCTGCTGTACGGTGATGCCTTGCGCCTGGGGCAGATACTGATCAACTTCCTCAACAACGCAACCAAATTCACCGAGGAGGGCGGGGTGGTCATCCGGGTGCAGTTGCTTGCGGCCCCGTCCGATGCCCCGTCTGCAGACAGTTGCTTGCTCCGCTTTGAAGTGGAGGACAGCGGCATTGGCATCAGCGACAGCCAGCGTGTGCGTCTTTTTGAGTCCTTCGAACAGGGGGACCAGTCCACCACCCGCAATTTTGGCGGCACCGGTTTGGGCCTGGCCATCAGCCGGCAACTGGCGCTGCTGATGGGGGGCGAGGTCGGCTTGTCCAGCGAATGGGGGGTAGGCAGCACGTTCTGGTTTGTCGCGCGGTTTGAGCTGGCGCAGGATGCACGCCCACCGGTCTTGCCGTCGACCCACATGGACGATGCGGTTGCTGTCTTGCGCGGCAAACAGGTGCTGGTGGTGGATGACAACGAGTTCAACCTGGAGGTGGCCAGGGGCCTGCTGGAAGACCTGGGTGTGCTGGTTTCAACCGCCGAGAACGGCGCGCAGGCGCTTGCCGCAGTAAGTCGCACACGGTTTGATTGTGTGCTGATGGATATGCAGATGCCGGTGATGGATGGGGTGTCAGCCGCTCGCCTGATCCGCAGCCAGCCGGCAACCGCCGAGTTGGTGGTGATTGCCATGACAGCCAACGCCGGCGAGGACGATCAAAAGCTGTGCCTGCAGGCTGGCATGAATGAGGTGGTGACCAAGCCGATCGATCCGCAACACCTTTTTTTAACGCTGGCACGCTGGCTGCAGGGTCCGTACCAGCCCGGCATGGCGCTGCCCGATGCGGCTGCGCTGCCCCGGCCGGTGCAGCCCGATACCCTTGCGCCGGTCGCGTGGGATGACGCTGCCTTGTCCCGCATTGTGGGTGATAACCCTGCAGCGCATGTCCGGTTGCTGGACAAGTTTCTGTTGACGGCGCGCGAGGCGTTGGCTTCCATCCAGAGCCTTGCCGCAGGCGCTCAGTGGGCAGCGGTTGCGGACCAGGCGCACAAGCTGAAATCGTCGGCGCGCTCGGTTGGCGCCATGGAACTGGGCACCTTGTGCGAGGCACTGGAGCACGAGGGCCGTGGCAAAGAAGCTGCCGTGTGCGCGGCGCTGGTGCAGTCGGTGGTGCAGTCGTACGCGCAGGTGGACACGCACATCCGCGAGCGGCGCGCTGCCACGTTACATCAACCCGGACGGATCACAACGTTCGAGCAGGGGTAGGCCACGCAGGGCAGGGCGTAGCCTTCGGTTTTTTCTTCCTCGCTCAGGCCCGGCCAATCCACCGCGTAGCGCACCTGGCCGCTCTCGAGCTTGCCCATGCAGGTGCGGCAGGTGCCATTGCGGCAGGAACTCGGCCAGTTGGCGCCACCCATCTCCAGCGACAGCAGCAGGGTCTGGTTGCTTTGGGTATCCACCTGGCGGCCATCGGATGCGTCGATGGCGGTGTACCAGGCTTCGGGAATGTCTTCGTGCGTCAGAGCGGGCCTCGTTTCTTCAGGCCTGGCCCCGCATTTCCAGCGTGACCAGGGTAATACCTGATTCTGTCACGCGAAAGCGCTTACGGTCCTCCACCCGCGTGTGCTGGTTCACCGGCCCGCCAGAAGCACAGCCAAGGTGCTGCGGGCCAACGGGCTTTCCCTTTGTGACGGTGTTGCGGAAACGGAGGGACGCCGCCAGACGCGGCGTGGGCCTCCAAATCCAGGACCTACTCGTCGTGAAGGCGCGGTGTGGACAGGCCCTCGGCCGGCGCGCCGGTGTCGGGGTCTATCCAGTCGGCAATGCCGATCTCACCCTCGGCTTCTTCCAGCGATTCACCGGGTTCGGCCTCATCGTCTGCGTCGGCGTCAGCCGACTGCATGTCAGACAAGGCCTCCTCCATACTGACAAAGGGGCCGAACTCCTGTATGCCATCGGGTGCCTGCCAGTAGTAGCCATCGGGGCGGTACAGCACGGTCCCCATTTCGACTTCCGTGATGGCGTCGTCTTCTACCGCCTTCATCGCATCCTTGAAGGAAGGGACCTTGAGTGTGCTCATGCTATCAATCTTCCAATGTGAACAGCTTCAGACAATGGGAGCGCGTTTGGGCGCGTCCTTGGAATGGTCCTGCATCTTTTCCTTGTGGCGCATGACCTGGCGCTCCAGCTTGGCAGCCATTTCGTCGATGGCGGCGTACAGATCTACATTGGACGACTCGGCAAATAGATCGGCACCCTTGATGTGCAGTGTGCACTCGGCCTGCTTGCCGTCTTTTTCCTTGTGCTTTTCAACCGACAGGGTGACCTTGGTGCCCACGACATCATCAAAGTGACTGGTGATTTTGTCCAACTTGGCAGTGACGTAGGTCTTGAGTGCGTCGGTAACTTCGATGTGGTGTCCGCTGATGGTCAGTTTCATTTTTTTCTCCTAAAAAATCAATCAGGGCAGATGCCCGTAGGCCGCAGCGCAGGGCTCTTGGGAAAGCCTTTTGCCGATCCGTTGAAAGCAGCATAGCAGGTGCCTATAACGCCAAAGAACACAAGCGAAGAGAGTCGCCTGAACTGTCACAAAAGATTGATCTTGAGCAAAAATGTATCACAGCGTGCGTGCGCCAAAGCCGAATGAAGAGGGTCGCTCAGTCTGGCATCAAACTTGCGCCGTTGCGTTCAGGTGTCACACTGTGAGCACGCAAACTTCAAAAATAACGAGACGGAGATAGCCCCTGTGATGCGAACCGGATTGAAACACTGGCTGCTGCTAGGCCTGGCCTGCACGCAGCAAATAGCCCTTGCCGCCAACTTGACCGTGGGCGTGCTGGGCGTGGAAGACGATGCCCGCTACTGGCCCCGCCGGCTGGAGCAAAACTACCCCGGCCACCCTGGCGGCCGTCCCCTGGACGCGGCCACCCTGGCCGTGGATGAGACCGCGATGGAGATGGACGCCGCAGGCCACAAGCTCGTGGTGAAAAACTTCATGGCCGCCAGCAGCGCCGATTTGCCCAAGGCGTTGGCCCAACTCAAAGCGGCCCGCGTGCAATACGTGCTGCTGGACCTGCCCGATGCCGACCTCCAGACGGTGCTGGCCGGCGCAGCCACGGCGCTGGGGCCGGCGATTCTTTTCAATATCGGCTCCGGCGCCGATGTCTTGCGTGGCAGCGGCTGCGCAGCCAACCTGCTGCACACCTACCCCAGCGAGGCCATGCGCAGCGACGCGCTGGCGCAGTACCTGGCGGCCCGCAGCTGGAACCAGGCCCTGGTGCTGGCGGGTCCGCGGGCCCAGGACAAGCTGCAACTCGAGGCCTGGATGCGCGCAGCCAAGCGCTATGGCGTCAAGACCACGGCGTCCACCCCCTTCAAGCTATCCACCGACCCGCGTGAGCGCGAACTCAGCAATGTGCGGCTGCTGACCAAGGACAAGGGCCACGACGTCGTGGTGGTGGTGGACAGCGATGGCGAGTTTGCCCGCCGTGTTCCGTTCAATACCCAGTGGCCGCGCCCGGTGTTGGGCTCCAATGGCCTCACGGCCCTGGCCTGGCATCCGCAGTGGGATTTGAACGGCGGGCCCCAGTTGTCGCGCCGCTTTATGCGTGCAGCGCATCGGCCCATGACAGGGCAGGACTGGGCCACCTGGGCGGCGGTCAAGGCCATCGTGGCGGCACTCTCGGAGCGGCCCAAGGCCACGGTGGCAGAGCAACTGCAATTGCTGCGCAGCGGGCAGGTGGCGCTGGATGGCTTCAAGGGACCGCGCCTGACCTTTCGCGCATGGGATGGCCAGTTGCGCCAGCCCGTGTTTCTGGCCCACGGGGATGGGGTTGCTGCATTGGCGCCGTTTGACGGCGTGCTGCACCCCACGGAAGTACTGGACACGCTCGGTGTCGATGAAAAGGAGAGCGCATGTCGCCAACGCCCCTGATGCTGCACCTGGCGCGCGCCCTGCGCGCCGTGGTCGGCCGTGAGATCCTGAAGTTCCTGCGCCAGCCCTCGCGCCTGGCCTCCTCCCTGGTGCGCCCGCTCCTGTGGTTCGTCGTTTTTTCGGCGGGTTTTCACAATGTGTTCGGCGTGGCCATCATCCCGCCCTATGAAACCTATGTGGAATACAAGGTCTACATGCTGCCCGGCCTGCTGGGCATGATTGCCCTTTTCAACGGCATGCAAAGCTCGCTCTCCATGGTCTATGACCGCGAGATGGGGGTCATGCGCCTTTTGCTCACGGCGCCCCTGCCGCGCGGGTGGCTGTTGGCTTTCAAGCTGGTGGCATCCACCTCTTTGTCGCTGCTTCAGATGCTGGTGTTCCTGCTGATCGCCCTGGCCTTTGGCGTGGAGGCCGATCTGGCCCACTGGTTACTGGCGATTCCGGTGATGGCCCTGGGCGCGACCATGCTCGCGGCATTGGGCTTGATGCTGTCGGTCTATATCAAGCAGCTGGAAAACTTTGCCGGCACCATGAACTTTGTCATCTTCCCCATGTTCTTCATCAGCACGGCACTCTATCCGCTGTGGAAGGTGGAGGAGTCGGGCGCGCTGTGGCTGGTGCAGATTGCACAAGCCAACCCGTTTACCTATGTGGTGGAGCTGATCCGCTTTGCCCTGCAAGGCCAGTTCAATGCCCAAGCGCTGGCCGTGGTGCTGGTCGGCTGCATCGCCTTTTTCGGGCTGGCCTTGCGCGGCTACGACCCGCAGCGCGGCTGGATCAAACAGCGCGCTTAAGGGGACGAGCCATGTTGTGTGTGTTGCATCGTTTGCGTCTGTGCCTCCTGTGGCTAGCGCTGTTGTGCATGGCGCAGGTCCAGGCCGGCGTCATGACACGCGAAGCCATGGCCCAGGCCTTTCCCGCGCCGCTGGTGGTGGGGGAAAAAGACCGCGATGTGCCGGTGTGGCCCATCTTTGCCCAGGACCTCACCAGCACCGCCATCGTGGCCTATGCCTTCGAGTCAATTGACTTTGCCGCCATCCCCGGCTTTTCGGGCACGCCCTTCAATTTGCTGGTGGCGCTGGACAAGGATGGCAAGTTCATGGACGTCAAGGTGCTCAGCCACCACGAGCCGGTGTTTCTGGAAGGCCTGGGGCCACAGCCCTTGTTCAAGTTTGTCGAGCAATACCAGAATCTCTCGCTCAAACAAAGCATCAAGATCGGCCTCAACCATGCCGGTGACCAGAAGGCCAACAGTGCCAATGTGTACATCGATGGTGTGGCCAAGGCCACGGCGTCGGTGCGCATTCTGAACCAGAGCCTGCTGGCCGCCTCGCTCAAGGTGGCGCGCGCCAAGATGGGTTACAGCAATGGCGCCGACCCGGACCTGATCGCGCGCATACGCCCCGAGGTGTACCAGGCGCTGGACTGGCAGGGGCTGCTCAAGGCCGGGCTGGTAGGCAAGAAAATCTTCAAAAATTCCGAGGTGGACGAGGCTTTCAAGGGCACGGTGGGTGAGGGGCTGGATGACGAGGCGCGCCGTGCGCCGGATGCTCCTTTTGTCGAGCTGTACTTTGCCCACCTCAATGTGCCCAGCGCCGGGCGCAACCTGCTGCCGCCGCAGACCTGGGACTACATCCAGAAGCGTCTGGATCCGGGCGACCACGCGCTGCTGGTCATGGCCAAAGGCCGCTACGGCATCGTCAGTGACGACTTTCAGCGCGGTACCGTGCCGGACCGCCTGTCGCTCAAGCAGAACCAGTTGTCTCTGGAAATGCGTGATCTTGATCTGGACACCCGGCTCAATGTGCCGGACGATTTGCGCGACGCACAGTGGCGGGTGTTCCGCGTGATTGCGCCGGCCGCCCTGGACCCGTCGCTGCCGCTGGATTTCGAGCTGCTGGTGTCGCGCACCAAAGGCCAGTTCATGCCCGAGGTGGTGAACAAGAGCTTCGCCTTCCAGGCGCAGTTGCCCGACGACTATTTCCAGGCCGCCAGCTCGGACAGCAAGACCTGGGTGCTGAGCTGGACCTCGCGCTGGTGGGAGCTGGTGATTCTGGTGGCGGCGCTGGGGCTGCTTGCATGGGCCCTGGCCAAACCGCAGTGGCTCACGGCCAGCCCGCAGCGGCTCAACCGGTTTCGCACCGGCTACCTGCTGTTCACGCTGTTCTTTATCGGCTGGTATGCACAGGGACAGTTGTCGATTGTGAATCTGACGGCGGTCATTCAGGCGCTGGTCGCCAAACGCAGCCTGGCGTTTTTCATGTATGACCCGATGACGGTGCTGCTCTGGCTGTTTGTGGCCGTGACCTTCTTTGTCTGGGGTCGGGGTACCTTCTGCGGCTGGCTGTGCCCGTTCGGCGCCTTGCAGGAACTCATCAGCAAGGTCACACAGCGCCTGGGCCTCAAGGCCCTGCGTGTGTCCACCGCCCTGGACAAGCAGCTCAAGCGCGTGAAGTACGTCGTGCTGGCCGTGATTTTGATCTCCGCCCTCGTATCGGTCACCTGGACCGACCGCCTGGTGGAAGTGGAGCCCTTCAAGACCAGCATCACGCTGAACTTCGTGCGTGCCTGGCCCTTTGTGCTCTGGGCCGTAGCCACCGTGCTGCTGAGTTCCTTCTTCTACAAGGGCTATTGCCGCTACCTGTGTCCGCTGGGCGCGGGCATGGGCCTGCTGGGGCGCTTGCGCCGCTTTGACTGGATTGCACGCCGCAGCGAATGCGGCCAGCCCTGCCAGCGCTGCCGCAGCGACTGCGCGTACCAAGCCATTGAGAAGAGCGGCAAGATCGACTACGACGAATGCTTTCAGTGCATGGATTGCGTGGTCATTTACGAGAGCGAGACCTTGTGTGTGCCGCTCTACAACAACGCCCGCAAGACGGGTAGCGTGATCCCCATCGTCCCTGTGGGAGGTAAACCATGAAACGCAGAACCTTGTTGCAACTTGGCCTGGGGCTGGGCGCCACTGCGGCGGCCGGCCTGGTGGCGTCCCGCACCCCGGGCAACGCGCCGCAGGACTTGCAGTGGGCCAGCCGCACCGTGACAGCCATGGGCACCGCCATGACGATGCAGGTAGCCCATGCGCAGACGGCGCAGGCGGTCAGCGCCCTGGATGCGGCCGTGGCCGAGATCCGCCACATGGAAGACCAGATGAGCCTGTTTCGCCCGGACAGCGCGATTTGCCAGCTCAACCGCACCGGCAGATTGGACAACCCCCACCCGGACATGCTCGCAATTTTGCGTGTGGCCCAGCAGGTGGCGCAGCGCAGCCGGGGCGCATTTGATGTCACGGTGCAGCCCCTGTGGCTGGCCTTTGAGAACGCCAAAAGCCTGGGGCGCTTGCCCACTGCACACGAGGTTCAGGCTGCACGCAGCCATGTGGGCTGGCGCGGCCTGCAGGTCGCGGACGATGTGGTGCGTCTGCAGCGTCCCGGTATGGGCATCACGCTCAACGGCATTGCCCAGGGCTATGCTGCCGACAAGGTCAAGGCGCGCCTGCAAAGCCTGGGCATTGAACACGCCCTCATCGACGCCGGCGAGTGGGCCGCCCTGGGCACACCGGCCCATGCCGGCGACTGGACTCTGGGTGTCGCCAATCCGCGTGATGCGCAGCAGCACGTGGCCGCCATTGCCCTGCAAGGGCGCTGCATGGCGACCTCGGCCGATGACCAGTGCATCTTCAGCCCCGACTTTGTCAACCACCATATCTTCGATCCGCGCACCGGCTATTCGCCGCGTGACCTGTCCAGCGTAACGGTGATGGCCGGGGAGGCGGTGCTGGCGGATGCCATTACCAAGGTGTTCTTCATGGCCGGTTATGCGCAGGCGCTGCCGCTGGCCAAGGCCTGGGGGGTAGACGTCCTGGTGGTCGACAAACACGGGCGCTGGCAGGCCAGTGCCGGCGTGCCACTGCGCCAAGTCTGAAGCGGCGCACTTCCGTTGTTTCAAAATGCAACACTGTTACACGCTGTAACGGGTGCGGGCAGCCCGGACGGCAGGCTGTGTTCACGTTTACCCTGAAAATATTTCCCGTTTGTCTTGAATAAAGGTGCCATTTGGAATTGGCACAGTCCTTGCGAAAAGTGACCTACGGGCCCTTGCTTTGTATTTTGCGGAGCGGTCCGGAGTCACTTCCTCGGAAGTGGAAACAGCCAACAAATCGCCAGGAGACATACACGTGAAAAAGACATTATTCGCCCTACTCATGATGGCCGCCACAGCCCATGTGTCTGCGCAGGTTACCGACGCCATGATCGCCAATGACGCCACCGACAACAGCTCCGTTTTGAGCTGGGGTATGGGCACGCAAGGCCAGCGCTATTCGTCTCTGGACGCCGTCAACACCAAGACCGTGAAGAACCTGGTGCCTGTGTGGTCCATGTCTTTCGGCGGTGAAAAGCAGCGCGGCCAAGAGTCGCAACCCCTGGTTTACAACGGCAAGATGTTTGTCACCGCTTCCTACTCGCGTTTGTTCGCCGTGGATGTGAAGACCGGCCAGAAGCTCTGGAAGTATGAGCACCGCCTGCCAGAAGGCATCATGCCTTGCTGCGACGTGGTCAACCGTGGCGCCGCCCTGTACGGCAACCTCGTGATTTTCGGCACCCTGGACGCCCAATTGGTTGCCCTGGATATGGACACCGGCAAAGTGGTCTGGAAAGAAAAAGTGGACGACTACGCCGCTGGCTACAGCATGTCCGCTGCCCCCCTGATTGCTGAAGGCCTGCTGCTCACCGGCGTGTCCGGTGGCGAGTTCGGCGTGGTCGGCCGCGTGGAAGCACGCGACCCCAAGACCGGCAAGATGGTCTGGAGCCGTCCCGTGGTGGAAGGCCATATGGGCTACCTGAACGGCAAGGAAAACGGCATCTCCGGTACCACCAACGCCACCTGGCCGGGTGAGACATGGAAGACCGGAGGAGCCGCCACCTGGCTCGGCGGCACCTATGACGCCAAGACCGGTCTGGCTTATTTCGGTACCGGCAACCCCGGCCCCTGGAACAGCCACGTGCGCAAGGGCGACAACCTGTACTCCACCTCCACTGTGGCGATTGATGTCAAGACCGGCAAGATTGTCTGGAGCTACCAAGGTACGCCCAACGACGCATGGGACTTTGACGGCGTCAACGAGTTCATCACCTTCGACATGGACGGCAAGCGCATGGGCGGCAAGGCCGACCGCAACGGCTACTTCTACGTGATCGACGCTACCAGCGGCAAGCTGGCCAACGCCTTCCCGTTCGTCAATGGCATCACCTGGGCCAAGGGCATCGACATCGCGTCGGGCCGTCCCAACTTCGTGCCTGAAAACCGTCCTGGCGATCCGGCAGCAGCCGGTGGCGACGGCAAGAAGGGCACTTCCGTGTTTGCATCCCCCGGCTTCCTGGGTGGCAAGAACCAGATGCCCATGGCCTACAGCCCCAAGAGCAAGATGTTCTTTGTGCCCTCCAACGAATGGGGCATGGACATCTGGAACGAGCCTATCAGCTATAAAAAGGGCGGCGCTTACCTGGGTGCAGGTTTCACCATCAAGCCTTTGTATGACGACCACATTGGCTCCCTGCGTGCCTATGACCCCAAGACCGGCAAGATGGCCTGGGAAGTCAAGAACAACGCGCCTCTGTGGGGTGGCGTTCTGGCTACCGGCGGCGACCTGGTGTTCTGGGGCACGCCTGAAGGCTACCTGAAGGCAGCGGATGCCAAGACCGGCAAGGTGCTGTGGCAATTCCAGACCGGCTCCGGCGTGGTGGCTCCTCCCATCACTTGGACGCAAGACGGCGAGCAGTACATCAGCGTGGTTTCCGGCTGGGGCGGTGCCGTTCCGCTGTGGGGTGGCGAAGTGGCCAAGAAGGTCAATATGCTGGAACAAGGTGGTTCCGTGTGGACCTTCAAGCTGCCTAAGTCTTAATCCGTATTTCATCTCGACCTGAGGGGGGTGGGGACCGGCATGTCCGGCCGCCCCCTTTTTTTTCAAAAAATACCATGCGATTTTTCCTCATCCCTCTCCTGCTGCTGTCCGGCCTGTCGCAGGCCGCAGACATGACTGCTGCAGCGCAAGCTTCCGCAAAAGAGCTGGCCCAGGCCAGCGGTTGTCTGAGTTGCCACGCCCTGACCGAAAAAATTGTCGGCCCGTCGTACGCCAGCGTGGCAGATAAATACAAGGCGGATGGTGATGCGGTGGCCTCACTGGCCCAATCCATCCAGTATGGATCCAAGGGCAAATGGGGTCGCATCCCGATGCCGGCGCACCCCTCCTTGAGCCCGGAAGACATCAAAACCCTGGCGACCTGGGTGTTGACTGTTAAAAAATGACCCCACTACCGGCCCTGCGGTTCATCCGGCTTGCCGCTTGGTGTCTGCTGTGCAGCACCTGGGGCTTCGTCTGGGGCCAGGATAGCGAGCGCAGCGACTGGCTGCGCAACCCGGCCATGGGCAACTACAAGGCTTATGCCGAATTCAAGATGGCGCATTACGACTTTGCCCGCACGGTCTGGCAGACCCTGGCCGAAGTCGGCAATGGTGATGCGCTTTTCAATCTGGGTGTCCTGGCCGAAGACGGCTTGGGCGAGCCCGCCAACATGACCAAGGCCGAAGCGCTGTACACCGCTGCCGCAAGCTCCGGCAATTTCAAAGCACAGTACCGTCTGGGTCTGCTGTACTACGCAGGCAGCCTGTTACCGCGCGACATCGACAAGGCCCGTCTGTTTCTAACCCTGGCGGGTGCGGATGGGGATAAGGATGCGCGGGCAATGCTGCTTCAACTGGGGCAGCCACAGTCCCAGCGCACACCGCTGCAGCAAGCCGAGTTGCTGGGTGCCAGCGGCCAGCATGAACAGGCCGCAGCGCTGTACAGCAGCCTGGCCGATGCCGGCGACGCCACGGCCCAGGCCCGTTTGGCCTGGGCTTATGAAGCCGGCCGCGGTGTGACCATGGATTTGCAGGAAGCCGCCCGGCGCTTTGAGCTGGCGGCGCAGGCGGGCAATGCCGAGGCGCAATATGCCCTGGCGGTCATGCTGCGCACCGGACGCGGACGCGCGGCCGACTTACCGCAAAGCGCCCGGTGGCTGGAAAAGGCCGCTGCGCAAAACCATCCGGCGGCCCAGGCTGCGCAAGCCTCCAGCCGGGCGGCCGCAGAATGAATGCCGGCAGCTTTGTGGCGAACCCTGCATCCCAGTGAACGCCCGGCATCGGCCGGGGGAAGGCAGTAGCGTAATGCTCCCGATTCCACCCGTAGACCCGGTGAAGTGGAGCCGGAATTGGGGCTTTACGGGCATTCTCAAGCACCAATCCCTCCACACATTCTGTGAATGGAGCTGGGGATAACTCCGGGGTAACAAGGGTAAACCCGCGCCAGCATTGGGCTGGAGGCCGATGCCTCAAAATGAAGCAGAACGCTTTGCATCGGGATACCGAAGGTTTGAGCGTCCGCTGAGGCTGCGGCCAAACTTTATGGCGCAAAATGAGCCTATGGATAGCAACTTTGTTTTAAAAGATCCGGTGTGCGGCATGGCTGTCACCCACAAGTCGTTTCATCACCTGGAACATCAGGGCCAAAGCTATTTTTTTTGTGGAACCAAGTGCAAGACCCGCTTTGCAACACGGTTGGACCACTATGCAGGCCAAAGTCCCGCCCATCTCCCGGCACAAGACAGTGCGGCTGCGCACTGGCCCTTCGGGGGAAAGCCCGGGCGCCTGCTGTTGGCGGGTGTGCTGCTGATGGCGCTGGTTTCTGTGGGTTTGTGGCTGATGTAGCACAGCCTCTGCTACCGCGTCAGCCGTGGTGCAGGGGATTTGGCAGGGGAACTTCTTCTGCCCACACGGTGAATTGCTGAAGGGTGTTCGGCCCGAAACTGCTGACCAGAGCCACGTCGCAGGCGTCACGCCCCCGCGCCATCAGCACACGTCCTATGCGGGGCGTGTTGTTTCTCGCGTCAAAGGTGTACCAGCGGTTGCCCAGATAGGCCTCAAACCAGCCCGCAAAGTCCATGGGCCCGGCACCGCAGGGATGCGGATATCCCCCAGATAGCCGGTGCAGTAGCGCGCGGGTATGTTCATACAGCGGCAAAACGCAATCGCAGATCGCCTGCCCCCGGCCCCAGCCGGTCGGCCCGCGGCCGAACAGGGACCAGGCCAGCCCGGACAACTGGTCGGTCTCGCAGTAGCGGCTGCCCAGCAGGTAGACCAGGGTTGATTCCGGCAGGTACTCCACCGGTGTTTGCGCCGCCTCCCATGCCACATCGTCGGCGCGTCCCGCGTCCCGCGGCAGCGCATCTCGAAGCCCACGTGCAGTTGCAGTCCGTTGCCGTCGTGGCTGGGGGACGTTGTGCAGGCGCAGTCCTTTGGAAGTGAAGTGCCCCTTCAAGCCGGGCGTGTCTTGCGTGCCTCCCCGCTTCAAGGACCTGGCGCAGCATCCAAGCGTCACCTGCCAGGGCTTGCTGCGGGTTTCCATTGGCCTAAGTCAAACTTTTTGCACAACCGGCCCGCGTGGCCCGCCCGGCAGGGCCGGGGGGTTGCACAAACGTCGTACATTCCCGTAGTCAGTTTTATGACACCGTCATCGAATACAGTAGCGCGATTTTCGAAAAATCGATCAACCATACAGAACGAGGGGTACCAATGTCCGCAGACAAGTCAAAAATCATTTACACACTCACAGACGAAGCGCCGTTTTTGGCCACCTGTGCGTTTCTGCCGATCATTCGTAGCTTTGCCAAGCCAGCCGGTATTGAAGTGGCTGAAAGCGATATTTCCGTAGCTGCCCGGGTGCTGGCCTCCTTCCCCGAGTGCCTTTCTGAGGCGCAGCGCGTGCCTGACACCCTGTCCGAACTCGGCCGGCTGACCTTCCAGCCCGAAGCCAACATCATCAAGCTGCCCAACATCAGCGCCTCGGTGGGCCAGTTGATCGCCTGCATCCGCGAACTGCAAGGCAAGGGCTACGCCCTGCCGGATTACCCCGAAGCGCCCCAGACCGACGAAGACAAGGCCATCCGCCAGCGCTATGCCCGCTGCATCGGCTCGTCCGTCAACCCGGTGCTGCGCGAAGGCAACTCCGACCGCCGCGCCCCGAATGCCGTCAAGGCCTTCGCCCGCAAGCACCAGCACAGCATGGCCGAGTGGAGCCAGGCATCGCGCAGCCACGTCTCGCACATGCACAGCGGCGACTTTTACCACGGTGAAAAGTCCATGACCCTGGACCGCGCCCGCGACGTGAAGATGGAACTCATCACCAAGAGCGGCAAGACCATTGTCCTCAAGCCCAGCACCAAGCTGCTGGACCGCGAAGTCATTGACAGCATGTTCCTGAGCAAGAAGGCGCTGGAAGCCTTCTACGAGCAGGAAATCGAAGACGCGCGCAAGACCGGCGTGATGTTCTCCCTGCACGTCAAGGCCACCATGATGAAGGTGTCCCACCCCATCGTGTTCGGCCACTGCGTCAAGATTTTCTACAAGGACGCTTTCGCCAAGCATGGCGACCTGTTCAAGCAACTCGGCGTCAACGTCAACAACGGCATGGCCGACCTCTACGGCAAGATCGCCACGCTGCCCCAAAGCCAGCAGGACGAAATCAAGCGCGACATCCACGCCTGCCACGAGCACCGCCCCGAGCTGGCCATGGTCGACTCGGCCAAGGGCATTACCAACTTCCACTCGCCCAACGACATCATCGTGGACGCCTCCATGCCCGCCATGATCCGCAACGGCGGCAAGATGTGGGATGCCAATGGCCGCCTGAAGGACGTCAAGGCCGTGATGCCCGAATCCACCTTTGCCCGCATCTACCAAGAGATCATCAACTTCTGCAAATGGCATGGCGCCTTCGACCCCAAGACCATGGGCACCGTGCCCAACGTCGGCCTGATGGCCCAGCAAGCCGAAGAGTACGGCTCGCACGACAAGACCTTTGAGATTGCCGAAGACGGCGTGGCCAACATCACCGACAACGCCACCGGCGAAGTGCTGCTGAGCCAGAACGTGGAAGCCGGTGACATCTGGCGCATGTGCCAGTGCAAGGATGCGGCGATTCGTGACTGGGTCAAGCTGGCCGTTAACCGCGCCCGCAACTCCGGCATGCCCGTGGTGTTCTGGCTGGACGCCTACCGCCCGCACGAAGCGCAGCTGATCACCAAGGTCAAGATGTACCTGCACGAACACGACACCACGGGTCTGGACATCCAGATCATGAGCCAGGTGCGTGCCATGCGCTACACGCTGGAGCGCGTCATCCGCGGTCTGGACACCATCAGCGCCACCGGCAACATCCTGCGCGACTACCTGACCGACCTGTTCCCCATCATGGAACTGGGCACCAGCGCCAAGATGCTGTCCATCGTGCCTTTGATGGCCGGCGGCGGCATGTACGAAACCGGTGCCGGCGGCTCCGCGCCCAAGCATGTGCAGCAGTTGGTGGAAGAAAACCATCTGCGCTGGGATTCCCTGGGCGAGTTCCTTGCCCTGGCCGTGTCCCTGGAAGACCTGGGCCTCAAGACCGGCAACGCCAAGGCCAAGATTCTGGCCAGGACGCTGGACGCTGCCACCGGCAAGCTGCTGGACAACAACAAGGGCCCAAGCCCCAAGACCGGCCAGCTTGACAACCGTGGCAGCCAGTTCTACCTGTCCTTGTACTGGGCCCAGGAGTTGGCCGCGCAGACCGAAGACAAGGATCTGCAAGCCCACTTCGCCCCCATGGCCCGCGCCCTGGCGGACAACGAAGCCCGGATCACCGAAGAGCTCAAGGCGGTGCAGGGCAAGCCGGTCGATATCGGCGGCTACTACCTGGCTGACCTGAAGAAGGTGACCGAAGTGATGCGCCCCAGCGCCACCTTCAACGCCATCGTGGACGCCGCGTAAGCGGCCAAGGCACCGGCTGCGCCCTTCTTGGGTGCGCAGCCGGGCTGCTCCAGGCCCGGGAAACCGGGCCTATTTTTTTGCCTCGGTGGCGGCAGCGGACACTGCCTGCACCACCTCAGACGCGCTGCGAAAGGCCTCCACAGACGCTGGCACGCCGCAATACACGGTGGCATGCAGCAGCACTTCCTGAATTTCCTGCACCGTGGCGCCGTTGTTCAGCGCGCCGCGCACATGGCCCTTGAGCTCGTTTTGCTTGCCCAACGCGGTCAGCATGGCCACGGTGACCAGGCTGCGCGTCTTGAGGTCCAGACCGGGGCGCTGCCAGACGTCGCCCCACGCGTTGCGGGTGATGTGCTGTTGCAACGGCGCCGTGAAGTCGGTGACGCTTTCAAAAGCGCGTGCCACAAAGTCCTCGCCCATGACCTGCTTGCGCATGGCAAGCCCCGCTTCAAATTGAGAATCGTTCATTTCAACCCCAGACATCCGTCGGCAGCAAGGCCTTTTTGCGGTAAATCGTGTTGCGCGAAACGCCTAGCATCTTGGCCGCAACCGAGACATTACCGCCACTCGAGCGCAGGGCCTGCGCCATGGCGTCCAGCGCTACATTTTCCAGTTTGGTGGATTCGAAGCGCAAGCCTGCAGGCTCCCGTATCGCTTCTTTGAGCGGTTCCGGGGCCACCTGGCTCATGTCGACTTGCGCCATCGTGGCGCGCGGCAACACCATGTCGGTCATTTGCACTTCGTCCATGAAGTCGTCGGGCAGGTGCTGCAACTGGATGTCCTCGGTACAGCCCGCCATCACGACGGCGGTGCGCAGCAGGTTGAAAAGCTGGCGGAAGTTGCCCGGCCAGGGGAACTGGTGAAACACCGACATCACTTCCGGCGAGATGCCCATGGGCGTGGCCGAATGGCAGACGCTGGCCAGAATCTTGCGCGTCACCACGTCCAGGTCGTGGCGTTCCCGCAGCGCAGGCAGGCGCACTACCAGGCCATTGAGCCGGTAATACAAGTCCTCGCGGAACTCGCCGCGGGCAATCATTTCCTTCAGGTTCTTGTTGGTGGCGCAGATGACGGCCACATCCACTTCCACCTCTTTCCCCGCACCCAAGGGGCTCACCTTGCGTTCCTGTAAGACGCGCAGCAGGCGCGCCTGCAAATGCTTGGGCATGTCGCCGATTTCATCCAGGAACAGCGTGCCGCCATTGGCGAACAGCACCTTACCCACCGAACCCTTGCGTTTGGCGCCGGTGAACGCGCCTTCCTCGTAGCCGAACAGTTCCGACTCGATCAGTGTCTCGGGAATCGAGGCGCAGTTCACCGACACGAAGTTGTGGCCGGCGCGCGGCGAATCGTTGTGGATGGCCTGGGCCAGCAAGTCCTTGCCGGTGCCGGTCTCGCCCAGAATCATGACCGGAATGTCGCGCCCGCGAATCTTGTACAGCTTTTGAATGACGGCAGAAATCTGAGGGTCCCCGGTATCCAGGTAGCGCAGGCTGGACAGGGACTCCTTGTGCGAAACCGGCTTGGCGGCCAGCTGAGGCGGGACTTCGGGCGCGGGCAAGGGCGTTGCTGCGGCGGCTTTCTGCTGCTGGAAGTCCATGGCTTCAAAGGGGCGGCGCGCCTTCATGTCGCTCAGGCAGCATACCGTCACACCGTTGTGCAGACACAAGTTCACCGGGCGCGTGCCGGCCGCACGGATGCGGTCCAGAAACTGGGAAATGGCCGTGCCGAACAGCGAGGAAAACGTGTGGGCGCCCAGTGCGTTGATCGACAGGCCCAACTGGAATTGGGCGCTGCGGTTGGCGGTGACAAAACGCCCTTCCGGATTGAAGACCGCCAGGCCCTCCATCAAGGTGCCCAGAAACTCTCCGCGCGTGTGGAAGCGCACGATGATTTCCTTGGCAAACACGTCGGCAAACATATGGTTTTCAATCATTTGCGCAGACATGCGGGCCAGGGCCATGGTGTGTTGGTGGTAGCTGAGGTGGTCGCCGGTTACGTCGAGCGCGCCTATCACTTTGCCAAAGGGGTCGAAGATCGGGGTGCAGGAGCAGGTCAGGAAGCGGTTGGCCTGCAAGAAGTGTTGCGCGCCGTGCACCACCACCGGGTGTTCCTCGGCCAGTGCAGTACCAATGGCGTTGGTGCCCTTGCTCCTTTCCGACCAGTCTACGCCTGGCTTCAAAGCCACTTGGGAGGCCTTTTCCAGGAAGTCGTCGTCGCCCAGCGAATGCAAAATCATGCCGCTGCGGGCCGTCAGCAGCACCATGCTTTGGGTGTTGGCGATCTGGTGGTACAGCGTTTCCATGATGGGTGCTGCGTGCTGGAACAGGAAACGGTTTTCCTCCAGCGCCTGGTTCACCTGGCCCCGCGCCGCAGTGGCGTAATCCGGAGCGTCCACCTCCCGCAAACCAAAGGCCTGAGAGCGTTGGTGCGATGTTCCTATCAGGGTCACATGCTCTGGGCTGTTCATAGACGGGCTGTTCAAAGGCCCGTATGCCTTGTGGCCCACTCCTGCGAGGCTGTGATGGTTCATTGTGTCTCCGTCAATCCTATCCGGCAGCCCTGTGGCGCCCGCTTCCAGATAACTGATGTCACCAAAAGGGGATGCGCCAACGGGGTCGCCGCTGTGATCTTTTGTCTCTGAAATTCTTGGCATTCATTCTGCTCCGTTTTGTAACAACATTCAATCGGGTGCAATATGTAGGCCGTCTTGTGGGTTGGGGTTGCGTCAATTTGTGACATCGACATGCGGCAAGGCTGATTTTTGCTGGCGCGATATTTGCGCAGCTACTGGCATCCGCAACACTTGGGTCGAGGTAAACAACACCATGAAATCATTCTTCCGTACACACCGCGTCTGGATCGCTGCCGGCCTGGCAGCCTGCATGTCACTGGGCAGCGTCGTTGCCACTGCGCATGGCGACGTGGTGCCGCAATCCGTAGACACCCACACGCTTCCCCAACTGGGCGACAAGTGGCTTGAAAACAATCCCTATTCCACCGGCGAAGCCCACAAGGAAGCGCTGCGCATCGGCACCTCGGCCTACAACCAGAACTGTGCGCGCTGCCACGGCCTGGAAGCGATTTCCGGCGGTGTCTCGCCCGATCTGCGCAAGCTCGACAACGACTGTATGAGCCTGGGCAGTGACGAGAAGAAGCTGGCCTGCTTTCAGGAAATCAACGATTACTTTGTCTCCACCGTGCGCCGCGGCCGCGCCCGTGATGGCCGTGTCTACATGCCTCCGTTTGAAGGTATCCTGACGCAGGAAGCCATGTGGTCCATCAAGACCTATCTGGAAACACGGCGCGAACCCTGAGCGGTTTGCCGCCCCGGCAGAAAATGCGGCCCATCCTTACAAAACAATCAGGAGACTGGATAGATGAATCGTCGTGTTAACCCGCAGGCCGCAGGCCTGATTCCCCGCCGTAGCTTTCTGGCCGCAGCCCTGCCGCTGGCCCTGGGCTTGCCTGCTTTGGTTCAGGCGCAGGAAAAGACGGCCCTGGAGAAAATCCGCGCCAGCGGGGTCCTGAAGATCGCGCTCTACAAAGACAACGAACCCTACTCCGACGGCAACATGGCCAAGATGACGGGCTTGGACGTGAGTCTGGGCCAGGCACTGGCCAAGGCGTTGCAACTAAGCCCCTCCTTCCTGCCCTTTGATGCCGGTGAGAACATGGGCGATGACCTGCGCAACATGGTCTGGAAGGGCCATTACCTGGGCTATGGGCCGGCGGACGTCATGCTGCACGTGCCGGTGGACAAGTACTTCATGGGCGAAAACCGCCAAGCCTTTATCTTCGCGCCCTATGTGCGTGAACACCTGGTGGTGCTGTCGAATGCCAAGGAGCTGGACTCGGTGCGCAGTCCTGAAGAGTTGAAAGGCCGCAAAGTCACGGTGGAGCAGGGCACGGGTGCCGCCAGCGCCATGATGGGCTATGGCGGTGGCATGCTGAGCAGCAACGTGTCGATTTTCAAGAGCGGATTAGAGGCGGCCAGTACGGTGCTGATGGGCAAGGCCGATGCTGCCTTTGTCTCGCTGGCGCAAGCCGAGGCCGCCATTTTCCAGATGAAGCTGGACCGCAAGGACTGGTCCTTCTCCAAACTCAATATGCCCGGCGTGCCGCCCAACGGCTGGCCTTTGGGCATGGCCGTCAAGGCCGATAGCAAAGAACTCGCCACGCTGCTGGACAATGCGCTGGATGCGATGCGCGCGAGCGGTGAGTTGTTGGCCATCTTCCAGTCACACGGCCTGACACTCGCAGCCCCCTGAAGGAAATCTGCCCCCATCGCCGTAGGGGCACGCACTCTCCCTCTAGAACTTGGCTTGAACGCCCGCGTACAGCGTACGCGGCGCACCCTGGCTTCTGAACTGTTCGGCCGTGCCGGTGGTGAGGTTGTTGGTGGCCAGGGCGCCATAACCGGCGTACTTCACATCGAACAGGTTGTTGACACCCGCATACAGGTTGAACGACTTGTTCACGCTGTGGTTGGCGTCCAGCTTGACGGTGGTGAAGCCCGGCACCTGGCCGTTCACGTCGGCGTTGTTTTCATCGCCGCGCGCAAAGGTCGGTCCCTGCGCCTGCAGCGTCAGACCCAGGCGCGTCTTGCCGTCCAGCGCGTAGCTCACACGCCCCTTGAACACCCACTGCGGAATGCCGGGGATGAAGTCGCCCGGTTTGACGGCTACCGATGGCGCACTGTTGGCGGGGTTGGCCACCAGGAAGCTGGACTGGTAGGTGGCTTCGATCCAGTCGATATCGACGGCGTAATCCACCGAGGCAACGCGCCCTTCCAGCCCCCACTCCAGGCCCTGGCGCAGGGTCTGTCCCACATTGGAAAAGTAGCCGCTGCTCAGGCTGCTCTGGTTGAACAAAATGTCGTTGTCCAGTGCCGTGCGGTAGTAGGCGGCACGCCATTTCAGGCGGTTGCCGAAATTGCCGCGCATACCCACTTCGTAGGTTCTGGAGACCACGGGGCTCAGCTCCGGGTCGGCCCCAAAGGCATTGGGTACCCCGGAGCAGGGCACGGCCGGGTCGGAGCAGGCCAGTTCGATGGCCGAGGGGGTGCGAAAGCCCTCGGCGTAATTGGCAAAGGCAATCCAGTTCGGCGCCAGCAAATAGGTCAGCCCCAGAGAGGGGTTGAGGCGCTGGTACACATGGTCGCCGCTGACATCGGTAAGCGTGCCCGCCGCAACCGATGAGGTGCTGTCGCACAGGCCATTCGGGTCCACGCACGACTGGCCGGACAACTTGAGCGTGGCGTAGTCGTAGCGCGCCGAGGCGGTGATGGACAACTGATCCGTCGCATCCAAGGTGCTGGTGGCGAACAGGCCCAGACGCTGGTTGTCGGACTGCACATCGGCCTGCGGCAGGTAGCTGCCCACGCCGACCAGGCCACGGCTGGCATCCACCGTGGCGTGTTGGCCCCGGTTGTTGAACGCGGTGTGGCTGAACTCGGTGTTCAGGCCCAGGGTGGCCACCTGGTTCATGGTCCAGAGCGGGTCGGTGTTGGTCCACTGGGCGTTGGCCCCCCCAATGGACTGGGTGTAGTGGGCCAGCAGGTTGGCGGCAGGGCAGTCGGCGATGGCCACGCAGCCCGCGTCATTGGTGGACGCGCTGACCAGACCATTGATATTGCTGTTGAGGATGTCGCGCGTCAGGCTGCGGGTGTAGAGGTTGCCCGCAAAACTGTTGGACGCGTCGGCTTCCCAATGCCCCTGCAGGTTGACGGTGGTGTTTTGCGTGGCCGCGTAGTCGGGGTGCGAATAGCCCTGCTGCGCGTTGTCCAGCATGGACAGCGGCACGGTCTGGTTGCCATAGAGCAGGTTGTCGGCTGCCAGCAGCGAGAGAGCGACTTCCCCGTGCTCGCCATATGCCGTGTACTTGCCGAAGAACTGGCGCAGTTTGCTTGGGTTGTTGGCAGCCCAGCCATCGTCGTTGGCAACCGATGCGGCGAAGTACAGATCGCTGTCATCGCCGTGGCTGCCGTGCTCTGCATCCACCGTGCGCCGTCCGAACGAGCCGATGCCGATGCCGCCCTGGCTGCCTTTCACGCTGTTGCCGTTTTTGCTGCTCAGGCTGAGGGCGCCGCCCAGGGTGTTGAGCCCATAGACCGGGTTGGAGCCGGGTATGACGGTGACCTTGTCGATCGCGAGTTGGGGCAGCAGGTCCCAGGACACCACGTCACCAAAGGGTTCGTTGATGCGCATGCCATCCAGGAACACCGACAGACCTTGCGGCGTGCCCAGCGAGGGCGAGGCGGTAAAGCCGCGGTAATTCAGGTCCGCACTGAAGGGGTTGCCCTGGGTGTCATTGAGGCTCATGGAGCCCAGCGACTGGCTCAGGCGCTGGGTCAAATCCTGGGTGGGGGTGTCCAGTGCATCGTGCGACAGGGTTTGCACATTGCCGGCAAACTTGCCGACTGGAATGCCGGTGCCCGCGACCGGTGTGGTGGCAATCACCGTCACCTCGGGCAGTGTGCTTGCCGGCTGCGCCGCGTTCTGGGCATTGACCGGAAAGCTGGCTGCCAAGGCCAGGGTTACGGGCAGCAGCGCATACCCTGCGCGCAGGGGTGGGGTCAACTGAATTTTCATATTCGTCTGGATATCCGGAGGCTTGCGGCAGTCAGTTGGTCAGGATGCTGTGCGGTTCGCGCCCTACCGGCACGGTTTTCAGAGCCTTGCGGTTGGCGGTGTCGATGATGGTCATGTCGTCCGACTGGCCGTTGGCCACATACAGGCGTGTGCCCTCCTTGTTCAGGGCCAGGCCCCAGGCGCGCTTGCCTACCAGGGCCAGGCCGCGCACGGTGCGTGTGGCTACATCCACCTCTGCCACATGGTTGGCGCGTCCCAGCGCCACCCAAACGGTTTTGGCGTCGGCACTCATCAGCATGCCCACTGGTGTGATGTCGGCGCTGCGCATGCCTTGCACCTCGAATTTCAGCGTCTGCTTGACCTTCATGGCGGCGGTGTCAATGATGCTGACGCTGGAGCCGAGTTCGTTGGTCACCCACAGCTCCGCCGCGTCGGGCGTGATGGCAAAGCGGCGCGGCCGCATGCCGGTCTTGACCTGGCCCACCGACTTGCGCGTGGCCACGTCCACCTTGTAGACCGCATTGGCCACCTCGGAGGTGACGAACACATACTTGCCGTCAGCAGTTGCCAGCACGCCCTCGGGCTCGGCACCGGTCTTGACCGAGAACAGCGGCTTCTTGCTCGCCACGTCATAAGCGGCCAGTTGGCTGCCGTCTTCAATGGACACATAGGCGGTTTTGGAGTCCGGCGACAGGGCAAAAATCTCCGGGCTCTCGCCCGTGGGGATGCTGTCCACCAGCTTGCCCGCCACCACATCCACCACGCCGATCTGGTCGCTGTCGCCGCAGGCCGTCATGATTTGCTTCTTGTCGTGGGCCCAAGCCATGTGGCGCGGGCGCTGGCAGACTGCAACGGAGCGGATCACCTTGCCGTCGGCATCCATTTGCAGGATGGCGTTGTCCTTCTCGCTGCTGACGAATACATCGGCGTGTGCCTTGATGCTCTGCACTGCGAACAACAACGCCGCGCTGGCCAGTAGGACGCGGAAAAATCGGCTTTGCATGGTGGTCTCTTTCTTGTGTGTCACAGGGGGACAGGTTGTCATCAAAGTCGCAATATATATGCCACAGAGAGCCCTTGCGGGTGTCACACCTTGGCAGGCACAGATCCTGCTGCGCAAGGGTAGACTCCAACGCCTATGACGCACCCTCAAACAACCCACCAAGCCCCCCCGGTGCTGATTGCCACCGCGCTGCAAAAATCCTACGGGGCCAAGGTGGCGCTCCAGTCGGTCAGCATGTCGCTGTACCCCGGGCAGTTCGTCGCGCTGCTGGGGCCTAACGGGGCCGGCAAGTCCACGCTGGTGCAATTGCTCAGCGGGCTTTTTGTGCCGGATAAGGGCGATTTGTCGGTGCTGGGTTTTGATATCCGCAAGAACGCGCCCAAGGCACTGGCCGGGCTGGGCGTGGTGTTCCAGCAGTCCTCGCTGGACCTGGACCTGAGCATCCGCGCCAACCTGCTGTTCCACACCGATCTGCACGGCATGGCGCGCAGGACGGCGCTGGAAAGAATCCAGACCGGGCTGGAGCAGCATGGTCTGCAAGGCCAGGAGGGTGTGGCCGTGCGCGCGCTGTCCGGCGGCAACCGGCGCAAGGTGGAGCTGATTCGCGCGCTCTTGCACCAGCCGAAATTTTTGTTGATGGACGAGGCCACCGTGGGCTTGGACCCGGCCTCGCGCCATGACCTGATGCGCTCGGTGGAGGCCTTGGCAAAGGCCGGTGAAGTGGCGGTGCTCTGGGCCACGCACCTGGTAGACGAAGTGGCCAACGCCGACCGCGTGCTGGTGCTCAACCAGGGCGGGATCGTGTTTGATGGCTTGCCCTCCGAACTCATCGCGCAGTCCGGCGGGTTGAGTCTGGAGCAGGCGTTCCTCAAGTTGTGTCCGCAGGCTTCGGGCAAGGGGCGCGTTGCGGCCTGAGCCTGCGCGGGTGTGCAGGTGGGCGATGGGCTGCTGGCTGGCATTGCCGTGCAGGGCCGGCGATCACGGAGTCGCTCAGGCCGCAGCGAAGGCCCGCAGCCCGGCCATGCAGGCAGCCTGCGGGTCGCTGGCCTGCGTCACCGCGCTGACCACCGCCACCCCCTGCACGCCGCAGGCCAGCACCCCCGGCAGCCGTTCCAGCGAGATGCCGCCTATGGCCACCACCGGGCAGGGGCTGACCTGCCCTGTCCACGTCCGCAGGCGCTCCAGGCCCACCGCTTCATATGGCATGACCTTGAGGGTGGTGGGGTAGACCGGCCCGATCGCCAGATAGGAAGGCTTTGCGGCTTGCGCGATCGCCCATTCCCCGGGCGTGTGGGTGCTCAGGCCCAGGCGCATGCCGGAGGCGCGTAGCTGCTCGCGTTCGGCGCTGCCCAGTGCCGCCCAGTCTTCCTGCCCCAGATGCACACCATAGGCACCCTCTGCCAGGGCCAGCCGCCAATGGTCATTGATAAAGACCTGCGCACCCGCATGGGCACGGCCTGCGGCCACGGCCGCGCGCACCTGCTGCGTCAGCGCTTCGGTGTTGTCGGAAAGTGGCTTGTAGCGCAGTTGGATGGTGCGTACGCCCCAGGCCAGGAGACGCGGTACCCACTCTGCATCCGGGACCACGGGATAAAAACCGGGTGCGACTGTGAGTGGCGCAAACGCAGGTGTTGTCATACAAATTCCTTCATTGCGCGTGCCAGAACGGCATGCCGACGGTGGGGGTGGATGCCTGGGCAGCGCTGCGCTCCGGCATGGGGGTGGATTCAAAAGCGGCACGCCCGGCAGACACGGCCTGGGCAAAGGCCCGCGCCATGCGCACCGGGTCGCCGGCCTGTGCCACCGCTGTGTTCAGCAGCACCGCATCAAAGCCGAACTCCATCACCTGCGCGGCATGCGAAGGCAGGCCCAGCCCGGCATCCACCACCAGCACCGCGTCCGGCATTCTGCGGCGCATGGTTTCCAGCGCATAGGGGTTCAGGGGGCCGCGGCCGGTGCCAATCGGTGCGGCCCAGGGCATGACAGCCGCACAGCCCGCGCCGTGCAGACGCTGGGCCATCACCAGGTCATCTGTGGTGTAGGCAAACACGGCAAAGCCGTCACGCGCCAGGCGGGTGGCGGCGTCCAGCGTGGCGATCAGATCCGGCTGCAAGGTGTAGTCATCGCCAATCACCTCCAGCTTGATCCAGTGCGTGCCAAAAATTTCACGCGCCATTTGGGCCAGCGTGATCGCCTCCTCAGCGCTGTGGCAGCCCGCCGTATTGGGCAGGACATGGCAACCCAGCGACTGGACCCGCTGCCAGAAATGGTTGCCGCCACCGCTCTCCGGCTGCAGCCGGCGCAGGCCCACCGTGACGACCTCTGTGCCGCTCGCGCCCACCGCGTCGCTCAGCACGTGCAGCGAGGGGTAATGCGCGGTGCCCAGCAACATGCGGCTTGCCAGTGGCACGCCGGCAACCTGCCAGCATCCGTGCGGATCCTGATGCGCCGTGTTCTTTTCCATATCAGCCTCCGGTAATGGGTGCAATCACGTCCACGCGATCGCCTTGCAGGAGTGCCCGCTGCGGCCATTGCACACGCGGAACGAATGTGTTGTTGATGGCGCAGGCAAAGGCACTGTTGAGCGCATGGCCGCGCTCCAGCAGCAGGTCCTGCAGATGGGGGGCGCGTGTCTGATACGGCTCACCGTTGATATGGATTTCAAGAGGTGTCATGGCGTCGAGTCCAGGATTTGACGGGTTAAAGAGTCGACCAGCGCCGGGGCACACAGGTAGCCATGCCGGTACAAGCCGTTGATATGCCAGATGCCGTCCTGCTGCATGCAAGCGGGCTGGTCGTTGTCCAGTGCCGGGCGCAGCGCGCTCAACAGGCTTAGCACCCGCGCTTCGCCAAAGGCCGGGTGCAGGCTGTAGAGGGCACTGCCGAGTTCCAGCATGGAACGCAGGGTGACGGGGCCGGTGTCCTCGGACTCCAGTTCCGTCGCGCCGACCACAAACAGATGGTCGGGGCGCGGCACCACATAAAGCTGGTAGCGCGGATGCATCAAGCGCACCGGGCGCTGCAACACCACGCCCTTGCACTCCACCCGCAAGACCTCGCCGCGTACGCCCCGCAAGCCGGACAGCAGCGGCTTGCTGCCGGCGCCGCGGGCATCCACCACGATGTCCACCGGGATGCTGAATTCCTCGCCAGCGTGCTCTCCTGCCATGCGCCTGGCGCGCAGGCAGCGGGGCTCCAGTGCCTGTACCGCCACACCGCTGTGCCACACCGCCCCCAGGCGGGCGAGCTCCCGTGCCAGCGCCGCCATCCACTGGTCGTTGGCCACCTGCCCTTCGCCCTGCAGGTACAGGCCCTGCGCAAAGCGCCCGGCCAGCGCGGGCTCCAGCGTGGCCAGCGCAGCGGTGTCCAGACGCTGCACCTGCGACTGGTAGGCCGGGGGCAGCTTGTGCTGCAGCAGGCGCGTGAAATGCGCCAGCGAACTCTGGTCCGGCGCGTGGGCGACCACCAGCGAGCCCTGTTGCCGGAAATACACCGGCGGTGTATCCGCTGCCGGATCGGCCGCGTGCAGCTCGTCTATCCATTGCGGCCACAAGGCCATGGAGCGTTGCCCCAGCGCAAACACCACTGCATCGGATACGGCCAACTCGGCCAGCGGCGAGAGCATGGCCGCAGCCGCCATGGACGCGGTGTCCAGCGCATCGCGCTGGCGCATATCCAGCAGGGTGACGCGGCAGCCCGCGCGCAGCAGGCGCCAGGCCAGCATGCGACCGGCCAGACCGGCGCCGGCAATGCCTATATGCAGGCTGCGCATGTCTGCCGTGCTCCGGGGACGGCCGTGCGGATGCGGCCCGAGGGGTTGCCGGCAGCTAAGGGTGTGGTCAAGTCGGTCTCCGGTTGAAGGTGGAGCCTGTCTGGGCTACCGGAGAGTGCTGGAGGGAAGGCCAGACGTGGACCGGTGCCAATGCGCGTTGTTCCCTCCGCGGGAATGGCCCCGATCAGGTTCAACGGGTTCCACGTGAGTGGTCTCAGCCTCGACTTACGTCTTTGGCGCCCCGACAAGCCTGGGCAGTGTATGCGAAAGTTTCCGGCGTGGCGCAATACCGAATGTCTCGCACCACCAAGCCCTTGCCCGGCCAACGGGCTGCCCGGCATGAGAGGCACATGGCTCGGTACCGGTGAGCGTCTAATGGCGACTGGGTTCGGACTGTGCGTTATCACCGATCCGGGACCTGTACCCCAATCCGATGAGGATATTGAAACCATGGCCTTTCGTTTTCGCAAAACCATCAAGCTCTTCCCCGGCGTGAAGATCAACCTGAGCAAGTCCGGCATCAGCACATCCATTGGCGTGCCGGGCGCTACGGTGAACATCGGCAAGCAGGGGACGCGTGCGACGGTGGGCCTGCCAGGAACGGGCGTTAGCTACAGCAAGAAGCTCTCAGGCCCGGCCGCAAAAACCATCCAAACGGGTCAGGCCTCCACCGTTGGCGCAACCGAAGGGGAGGGCGATGGCACTTGGTTCCTGTGGTGTATCGCCGCCGTTGCTGTGGGGATGGTCGCCTACGGGGTGTTTTGGGCGAAGTAGGTATCACTGCGTAGCACCTGTGCCTGGATTGCTTGTGGAGTCGGCAGAGGGCGGGTGTGGCTGAGTTCATTGCGTCAAGCACGCCGGTAGCGGTGACGCGCCACGGTCAAACAATCGGGTACTTCATTCCTACCCATGGCCAGGCTGAGGCAGATGTAGCCTCGTTAAAGAAAGCGATCAAGTCCTTGGATCGCCTGCTCGCAGCCAAGAACGTCGATGTGGACGCCGTCGTTGCTGATTTCAAAACGGCACGTAAGCGGGCGAACGCTCCCAAGAAGCCCACATCCTCGGTGGCATGAGTAACAGAGCGATCGTTCTGGATGCCCACATCCGGATCCCTGCGGTGCTAGGCAAGCGGGCGCTTGCGCTTATTTTTGACGATGCGGATGTGGTCCAATTTTTCGCGCCGGATGTAGCGTGCGCTGACGCCCGAAAATGTCTTTCTTCGCTATGGGAAAAAAGAGGCGTTCAAAGTGAGCCTGCGATGGCTGTTTTAGACGCTCTGGAATCCAGAGTACTGGACTTCCGACCGCGTGGAGCGTTACTTGGCGGGCTGATGCCCGTCAGGCTGTTCCGATACGCGTCTACCGCAAACACCCTAGGGTTTGTCCTAATGACGAGACAAAATGTCATCGATTACATTTCTTCCAGGCGCTAACGCGCTTTTGTTTTTCGGAAAAATGTAATCGATGACATTTTGGTTGCGATGGTTATTTTTTTATGCAGAATCTTTCAAGGACTACCGACATGGCAAAACACAAACTGGCGTACCAGACTAACTGCTGGGGCCCCATGGGGGGCGACGCCGTAGGGGTGACCTCCAACACCCGCCTCACTTATCGCACGTTTGCAGACATAGAGTTGGCGGTTCGGGAAATTGGTGAGTTGGGGTATGACGGCATCGAAATGTTCGACGCGAACCTGATGGACTACGACGGCCGCTATGGTGATCTGCAGAAAGTGCTGGACGCATCCGGTGTGCAGATGATTTCGGTTTACAGCGGCGCCAATCTTATCTATCCCGACCTACTGCCTGACGAACTGGCCAAGATTGAGCGCGTGGCAGCGGCGGCAGCCCAAGTTGGCACAGAGTTCCTGGTGCTCGGTGGTGGCGCTACCCGAGCTGCGGGTGTGCAGCCCGGTGACTATGAACTGCTGGCACGGGGTCTGGATCAGGTAAAAGCGGCTGCCAAGAAGCATGGACTAACAGCTCTGTACCACCCGCACCTGAGCACCATGATCGAAACGCCAGAGCAGGTTCAAAAGATATTCAACATGACTGATATTGGCTTTTGCCCCGATACGGCACACCTGTGTGCCGGTGGAGCAAAGGTACCAGAACTGCTGCACAGCCTGAAGGAGCGAATTGCTTTCGTGCACCTCAAAGGCTGGCAGGCAAATCCATTCAAGTTCACCCCTCTGGATGAGGGCGACCTGAATATTTCCGATGTACTCAAAGGACTGCAGGCCGACGGATACAAAGGATGGATAGCAACCGAGCTAGATGCTTGGCACGACCCGAAGGAAGGTGCACGCCGCAGCCTTGCGTTCTTGCGCAATCACTTCGTGGATTGATTGACTCGACGAAAACACCCACCACTTGCCACCCGGGGAGCAAAAGCACCCCACCTAAAAATACGGAGACACCTATGTTGAAATCCCTCAAAACCAAAGTTGCCGCTGCCATCTGCATCAGCTTCGCAAGCCTGGCACTGGCCGCAGACCCTGTTGCCGAACTGGCCAAGCTCAGCACCCAAGTGCTGAGCCTTGGGCCCAATGGCGAGAAACCCGAACCTGCATCCGTCGTGAAGCTGAGTGCCGCCGAACTCGACAAAATCAAAGGCATGAACGCAAGCGCCGCCATCGTGCTGCACTACAGTGGAAATGATTGGTCGCAGGCTCAGATCGCTGGACTGAAGGCGCAATTTGCAGCCATGAACATCAAGGTGATCGCCACCACCGACGCTGGCTTCAAGCCGGAAAAGCAGGTGGCTGATCTGGAGACAGTGCTGGCCCAGAAGCCCAACATCATCATCTCCATTCCCGCCGATCCGGTGTCGACCGCATCTGCCTACGCCAAAGCTTCAGCCGCCGGCGTAAAGATGGTGTTCATGGACAACGTTCCAAAGGGCCTGAAGGCAGGCAAGGACTACGTTAGCGTGGTGTCGGCCGACAATTACGGCAATGGCGTAGCTGCAGCGCACCTGATGGCACAGTCGCTGAAGGGCGAGGGTGAAATCGGCATCGTGTTTCACGCAGCTGACTTCTTTGTAACGCGTCAGCGCTATGACGCGTTTAAAAAGACAATCCAGGAAAACTACCCCAAGATCCACATCGCTGCTGAACAAGGCATTGGCGGCCCCGACTTCACAGGTGATGCGGAAAAGGCAGCGGGCGCCATGTTGACCAAAAACCGCAAGATCAAAGGCATCTGGGCTGTGTGGGATGTGCCTGCGGAAGGCGTGATGGCAGCAGCCCGAGCAGCAGGACGGGACGATTTGGTGGTCACCACCGTGGACTTGGGTCAAAACGTGGCCATCTCCATAGCCAAAAATGGTTTCATCAAGGGATTGGGCGCGCAGCGGCCCTATGACCAGGGCGTCACCGAAGCGCTGCTCGCTGGCTATGGCCTTTTGGGGAAAGCCGCTCCTGCATACGTAGCTCTGCCTGCGTTGCCTGTCAATCGTGCCAATCTGCTCGATGCCTGGAAAACGGTCTACCACGCCGATGCACCGGCCACCGTGAGAGACAGCCTGAAATAACCCACCGAAAAAAAACTGCGCCAGCTGAACCCTGGCGCCCCCTGTACTGGAGTGACAAAGATGACCAAGACTTACAACATAGCCATGATTGGCGGCGGCTTTATGGGCAAAGCTCACGCAGCAGCCTATGCAGCGATGCCCATGTTTTTCTGGCCCGCGCCGGGTATTCCACACCGCAAGGTGTTGGTGGACTTAAACGCCGCATCTGCCGAAGAGGGGCGCCAGCGATTTGGTTTTGAAGAGGCTTCAACCGACTGGCGCGCCATCGTGGCTCGACCTGATATTGACATAGTCGATATCGTTACGCCCAACGACAGCCATGCCGAAATCGCCATCGCTGCTGCAAAGGCCGGCAAGCACATCATCTGCGAAAAGCCCTTGGCACGTACTGTGGAAGAAGCCAAAGCAATGCTTGATGCCGTACAGGCCGCAAATGTCATTCACATGGTGGCCTTTAACTATCGACGCACCCCCGCCGTGGCGTTAGCGCGCAAGTACATCGAAGAGGGCCGTATCGGTCGGATCCTCAACTTCAGAGGCACCTACTTGCAGGACTGGAGTGCAGATCCCAACGGACCCTTGTCCTGGCGTTTTAGCAAGAACATTGCAGGCTCCGGTGCCGTGGGAGACATTGGTACACACGTAGTTGATATGGCGCGCTATCTCGTGGGCGAAGTGGCTTCAGTGAATGCGATGACCCAAACCTACATCAAGACCCGTCCGCTACAAGCAGGTGGCGTGGACAAGCTTGGTGCGTCCGACAAGTCAGGCAATGGTCCCCGCGGCGTGGTGGATGTGGACGATGAGGTGCTAACCATGATGCGCTTCGAGAATGGCGCCATTGGCTCATTGGAAGCCACCCGCAACGCGTATGGACGCAATAACTACCTGACATTCGAAATCCATGGCGACAAGGGCTCCATCCTTTTCAACTACGAACGTCGCGATGAGCTGCAAGTCATGTTTGCGGACGACCCGTCCGATGCGCGCGGCTTCCGCACCGTCTACACCGGGCCGGCACATCCCTATGGCGATGGCCTGTGGCCTATACCCGGACTTGGTATCGGCTATACCGAAACCAAGATCGTGGAGTGTCACGACTTCTTTAAGGCCGTTGCCACTGGCGTACAGCCTTCGCCAAATTTTGTCGATGGCTACATTACCGAATGCATTGCAGAAGCCATCCTGAAATCGGCTGAAACGGGCAACTGGACGGAGGTTCGCAAGTGACGGTTTCCGCCTTGCAATCGATTGCGGTGCGAATGACCGCGGTCTCCAAAACCTTTGGCGCGAACCGCGCTCTGGACAAGGTCGATCTGGACATCCGCGCAGGGGAAGTACACGCGTTGCTGGGCGGGAACGGTGCCGGAAAGTCCACCATTCTGAAGATTCTGAATGGCGTGCATGTGCCGGACGGCGGAAGCATTGATGTGGGTGGTGTGCCTCTCACAGAACACTCGCCGGATGCGTCAAGGCGAGCTGGTATCACCATGATCTTCCAGGAGATGAGCCTCATCCCAACGCTGAGCGTGGCACAAAACATTTTCCTGACGCACGAAATGCGGGACGGCATGGGCCTGATTGACGACGCAGCAGCGGAGAAGCAAGCGCGTGAACTGTTTATGGAACTTGGGGTGGACATTGATCCCAGGAGCTTGGTGGAGGACCTGAGCGCGGGACAGCAACAACTCACAGAAATTGTGAAAGCCACTTCCCGCAAAGCCAAAGTGTTGATCCTTGACGAGCCCAGCACAGCCCTATCGAACAACGATGTGGAGCATCTATTCGCATTCATCAAAAGGTTGAAATCCCAAGGGGTGGCGATTGTGTACGTGTCCCACCGGATGGACGAAATCTTTCGTATCGCGGACGTCATCACCATCCTGCGTGACGGCAGGCGCGTGGTTACGGGTCCGGCAAGGGAATTCACCATGCACTCGGTCGTCGAGCATATCGTGGGCAAGGGCTCCAGCCAGGCCAGTGGCTTTCACGGCTTGGAACGGCAGCTCCACCAGCGCGCTGACGCACTGGTGGAGCTGCGCAATGTGTGCGGTGCCCGCAAACCGCGCAATATCAACCTTACGCTGTATCGCGGTGAGGTGGTGGGCGTAGCAGGCTTGCTTGGCAGTGGACGCAGCGCATTGGTGCGCGTTATCTGCGGCATTGACCCGATTGTTTCGGGAGAAATGCGCATAGCGGGCCAAATCGTAAAAATACGCAGCCCCCGCGATGCGATTGCGAACAAGATCGCACTGATCCCTGAAGATCGTCGCCGCCAAGGCTTTGTCGCTGATCACAGCATTGCCGACAACATATGCCTGCCCGTGCTCGAAAAATTCAGCCGGTTCTCTTGGATCAAGGCCGACAGTGCACGGCAGTTGGCTGATGAACTGATCAAACGTCTGCGCGTCAAAACCGAGTCTGCCCAAAACGCCATCAGCACACTGTCGGGGGGGAACGCGCAAAAGGTGGTGATCGCCAAATGGCTGGCCACCGAACCCGAACTGCTGGTACTGGATGAGCCAACTGCCGGCATCGACATTGGCAGCAAGGCCGAAATTGTCACACTGATTCGTGACCTGGCGCGACAGGGCAAGGCGGTGCTGATTGTTGCATCCGAACTGGCCGAACTACTCGTTGCTAGTGACCGCATCCTAGTCATGTCCGATGGCGTGCTGGTGCAGGACATGCATCGCACCGCCTTGGACGCAGGTGCAGAACACATTGAAGACCCCACAGACCGGCTACAAGTAGCCGAGCAAGCACTCCAATTGGCCATTCAGGCCCGAGCCACCCCATGAAAACCGCGATCACCAATGCAGCACCCGCTGCACAAAAAATGCCTTCGGTACTGAGTCACTTTGCCAAAAACTGGCGCCAGAACATCATTTATTTTGGCTTCTGCGCCATCTTCGTCATCTTTTCGCTGACGCTGAGTGACCAGGGCTTCCTGGATGTGAACAACCTACTCAACATTGTGCGCCAAACTGCCATGATCGCCATCATGGCGACGGCCATGACTTTTGTGCTTTGTGCAGGTGAAATCGACCTGTCCGTTGGAGCAGTTGCCGGTCTTGTGTCTGTAACGACCGCTATGGCGATTTCCGCAGGTGGAGCTGCACTTGGAGTTGGCGTGGGTATCGCCACCGGGCTGGCGGTTGGTTTGGTGAACGCATCCTTGACTACCCGCCTGGGCATTCCGTCTTTTCTCACGACACTGGCCATGATGGGTATTGCCAAAGGCGTTGCCATGTGGATCAGTGGCACCGGTGCAATTCCCATATTGAACGATGGCTATGCCTGGATTTTTGGAGGAGGTAATTTAGGCCCTGTACCGGTCTTGATGGTGTGGATTGTTGTGGCTGGTTTCACGGGACATATGGCCCTGCGCAAGACCACATTTGGACGCCGTGTGTTGGCCACTGGCGGCAACTCCACGGCAGCGCATTACACCGGTGTCGATACCAAGAACATACGCACCAAAGTGCTGCTGGTATCCAGCATGGCAGCAGCCGTAGCTGGCATGCTGTATGCAGGGCGTCTGCAATCCGGCCGGTTCCAATTAGGTGAGGGCGATGAGCTGTCAGTGATTGCCGCTGCCGTGTTGGGTGGCACCAGCCTGTTTGGAGGCAAGGGCACGGTCATAGGTTCCATCATGGGGGCGCTGATGATCGGTCTTATCAACAACGGATTGCTGCTCATGGGCCTGGAATTCAGCCAACAACTGATTGCACGAGGGGCCATCATCATCATTGCTGTGGCGATCAGCCAGGTCCGTAAGTAAGCACGATTCCAATCAAAGACCTGTTGCACCGACCCGAACAAGGAACACCATGAACGACCATCTCCACCCCGGTTGCACCATCACCGGAACCATTTATGGGCTCCCAGAAAAGCGCGAGGAACTGATATCACTGATGCGCTCCTTCGTGGCGCCCACCCGCGCCGAGATCGGATGCGTTGAATACCAATTCCACGAATGCGCCGACGAGCCCAACACCTTCATGTTTTACGAAAACTGGATCAGTCAGGAGGCCTTGGATCTGCACCTTGGCATGCCCTACATTCGACCCATGTTCGAGCGTCACGCGGAGCTGTTGGCTGCACCACCGGTGCTAAAGCGCTATACCCATCTTGCGCCTTATCAGGCCTCCCGTGGAGCGCGTGATGAGTGAATCACCACCCCTTAGCTTCTCGGTCCAGGACATTGCCGAACGGGCGGGGGTGTCCACAGCAACCGTATCGAGGGTACTCAACCAGAGTGAGCTGGTGCGCCCGAAAACCCGCGCCAAGGTGGAAGCCGTGATTGCGGAGATCGGCTACCAACCCAATGCGCTCGCCCGCAATCTGCGCACCGCCGAGAGCCGCATGTTGCTGACCATGGTGCCGGACTTCGGTAACCCTTTTTATGCAGAAATCGTACGCGGCATTGACTCCTATGCGCGCAGCAAGGGGTATCACGTGTTGTTGTGTGACACAGGTGCTGATGTTTCTCAAGAGGGTACCTATTTCGATATGGTGCGCCATCGGCTAGCGGATGGTGCCATCTGCCTGGATCCGGATTCGATACAACATGCGATTTCAGTTGAAATGAAAGGTCTGAACTGGGTCGCGTGCTGTGAATACGATCCGGATGCAAATGTCCCCTACGTCGGGATCGACAACGAAAAGGCAGCATTTGATGCAGTGACTTACCTCATTGGACAGGGTTGCAAGAACATCGCGTTAATAAACAGCGATGAACGTTATCGCTATGCACGCGATCGCGCCAAGGGCTACGAAGCTGCGCTCTCCCAGGCTGGTATAAAAAGAATGCCTCAGAAATTCACCAGTGGCCTTGAGTTCGAGAACGGTCATAGAGCTGCCACGGAACTTCTCAAAAGTAGCCGAAAACCTGACGCCATTTTTGCCGTATCCGACACGTTGGCAATCGGGGCCATCCGTGCAGTGAGAGACCTTGGACTTTCGGTTCCCCACGACGTACGCGTTATGGGCTTTGACAACATTCCCATCGGAACCATCATGGAGCCGCAGCTCTCCACAGTTGCCCAACCCATGCGCGAGCTTGGCGAAACCGCAGCACGCCTCCTGATAGACCGGCTACGCAACCCTTTCGCCAGCACGGACGGTATCTTGCTCAAGCATGAGTTGGTGCTGCGCCAATCGGCCTGAACGATACAGAAGTAAAGAAAGACACTATGAAAACCATGCAAGGCCCCGGCATATTCCTGGCCCAGTTTTCTGGAAAGCAGCAGCCGTTTGATACGCTTGAAAATATGGCGCGCTGGGCGGCATCGCTCGGATACCGGGGAGTACAGATTCCCACAAGTGATCCCCACATCTTCGATTTGGAGAAGGCGGCTGTCAGTCAGACTTATTGCGATGAGATTGTTGGGATACTGGCTTCACACGGTATGGTTGCCACCGAGCTCTCTACCCATCTACAAGGCCAACAAGTCGCCGTTCATCCAGCCTACGAAAGTCTTTTCGATGGATTCGCTCCTATGGCGTTACGCGGAAATGGGGCCGCCAAACAGGAGTGGGCAGTTCAACAGATGCTTTTGGCCGCCAAAGCCTCCCAGCGTATGGGACTGAAGGCGCATGCCACCTTCTCGGGCGCCTTGGCATGGCCGTACTTGTACCCCTGGCCGCAGCGACCCAGTGGTTTGGTGGAACTGGCGTTCGAAGAATTAGCGCGTCGCTGGCTGCCTATTCTTAATGCCTTTGATGCAGCGGGAGTCGATCTATGCTACGAGTTGCATCCGGGAGAAGACCTATTCGATGGCGTAACGTTTGAACGCTTTCTGGCTGCTACGCATAACCACCCTCGCGCCAACATTCTCTACGACCCAAGTCACTTCCTGTTGCAGCAACTCGATTACCTCGCCTTCATCGATATCTACCACGAGCGTATTCGCGCATTCCATGTGAAGGACGCTGAATTCAAGGGCAATGGCCGACAGGGTGTTTATGGAGGCTTTGAGGGTTGGCTGCAGCGCGCTGGGCGCTTCCGATCGCTTGGCGACGGTCAGGTGGCGTTTGGTGAAATTTTCTCGAAATTGGCGCAATACGACTACACAGGTTGGGCCGTACTGGAATGGGAGTGCTGCCTGAAGAATGCTGAAGATGGTGCACGGGAAGGTGCGCAGTTCATCAGTGATCACATCATTCGCGTGGCAGATCGTGCCTTTGACGACTTTGCATCAAGTGGTGCGAACCGCCAACAGCTCGCCCGTTTGATGGGTTTTGATACCCCCATTTTTGCCAAAGCCGCATGAGCCGCCGCATTCGCCTGGGAATGGTCGGTGGCGGGGAGGGCAGCTTTATAGGTGCTGCGCACCGGGTGGCTGCACGCCTTGATGATGAATACGAATTGGTGGCTGCGGCGCTCTCATCTGACGCTGCCCGTGCGCAAAGTAGTGGCGCCAAGTTGCATCTCGCCCCGCAGCGCTGCTATGAAAATTATGCAGCGATGGCCCAAGCGGAAGGGGCGCGTTCGGACGGTATTGATGTGGTTGCTATCGTTACGCCCAATCATTTGCATGTGCCGGTGGCCCGGGCCTTTCTGGAGCAAGGCATTCACGTCATTTGCGACAAGCCGCTGGGCATTTCGGTTGCGGAAGTGGAAGACTTACGCCGGCAGGTGCAAAGCAGTGGGCTGATGTTGATGGTCACACATACCTATAGTGCTTACCCCATGGTGCGCCATGCCCGTGCATTGGTGCAACAAGGCGCAATAGGCGATGTGCGCGTGGTACAGGTGGAATACGCGCAGGATTGGCTGTCTGAGCCGTTGGAGTTAACCGGTCAGAAGCAGGCGGCCTGGCGTTCCAACCCCGCCCTGGCCGGACCGGCCGGAGCATTGGGTGACATTGGTACGCATGCGTTTCATTTGGCTGAGTTTGTCACGGGGCTACGTACGGAAGCAGTTTGTGCCGGACTAAGCACATTCGTGCCAGGGCGCACGTTGGACGACGATGTGCAGGTCATGTTGCGCTTTCAAGGCGGCGCGCGGGGCATGTTGTGGGCCAGTCAGGTGGCCGTGGGTAATAGCAACAGGCTTCAGCTGCGCGTATATGGCAGCCAGGGGGGGCTGCATTTTGACCACGCTAAACAGGACCAACTGCTATTTTCTAAACTCGGCGCAGCGGAGCAAACCATTTACCGTGGAAGCACGGCGGCCAACAGTTCGGCTGCGGCCGCTACGCGCTTGCCTTGCGGCCACCCGGAAGGTTACTTTGAGGCCTTTGCAAATCTCTACCGTGAGTTCGCAGCCAGTTGGAGGCAATACCAGCTGGGTTCGTCCCAAACGGGAAATTATCCTGACATTGCAGACGGTTGCCGTGGCGTGGCATTCATCGATTCGACCTTAAAGAGCAGTGCGTCAGGCGGCCATTGGGTCGCATTGTGAAGACTGCTGTGAGTACCCAGAGCTTGCGTGCTTCAGCTATTGCATTTGATGCTTTGCACCGCAAGACTGCAGACCAGTTGTCAACGGCTGAAGCACGATTTTTTGGAGCGAATGACTGGGGTTGAGTGTTCGGAGCTGTCTAACCTCTTAAGACGCCAAACTGCAGCCCGGAGGCCAGGCTCAGTTCGCGCTCCAGCGCCCCGCGATATTTTTCAGCAGGGTATTCACCGCCGCCAGTTGCCGGTTGCGCACTGTCAGCAGCGTGGTCTCGGCGGTGAGCGCAGCACTTTGTGCGGCGCTGACGTTGAGGTAACTCACGGTGCCGGCGCGGTACTGCGCGGTCACGATGTCCAGATTGCGCTGCGCCGATTGGAGGGCTTCGGTTTGGGCGTTCACCTCGTCCTGCAGGCGGCCGGATAGCACGAGGTTGTCCTCCACTTCCTGCAGCGCGGTCAGCACCAACTGGCGGTAGCTGGCGGTCACTTGCTCGGCGTTGGCACGCGCCTGCGCACGGGCCTGTTTGCGCGCGCCGCCATCCAGAAGCGACTGGGTCAGTCCGGCACCCAGATTCCACAGCAGGTTGGGAGTACTGAGCAGATTGGCAATCGAATTCTGGCCGTAGCCCGCCGAGGCCGACAGGCTGAGCGCGGGAAACAAGGCGGCATCGGTGACGCCGATCTGCGCGTAGGCCGCCTTCACGCGTTCGCGTGCGGCGGCAATGTCCGGGCGGCGCTCCAGCAGGGTGGAGGGCAGGGAGGACGGCACCGCCACGGTGGCCGGCAGCACGGCGGTGCGCAGCACCGTCAAACCGGAGGGCGGCAGGCCCAGCAGCACGGCCAGCGTATGTTCCAGTTGCGCGCGCTGGACCATGGTGTCGGCCAGTTGGGTCTGCGCGCTGCTGAGCTGGGTTTGGGCCTGCAGCACATCGGTCAGACCCGCCACGCCTGCACGGTAGCGCACCTGGGTCAGCTCCAGAGACTTTTGATAGGCCAGCACATTGCGTTGCACCAGCGCCTGTTGCGCCTCCGCCGCACGCAGCGAGAAATAGCCTTGCGCCAGCGCCGCCTGCACCGACAGGCGCGCCGCTGCCAAGTCGGCCTCGGAGGCCTGCACCGTGGCCTGCGCACCCTGTGTTGCCATCGACAGCCGTCCCCACAGATCGAGCTCCCAGGAGGCGCTGGCAGTGAGTGCCAGATTGTTGCCGGGGTTCGCTGCGGCGCTGGAGGTGGCCGTATAGGCGCGCGTGCCATTCAACCCGGTAGCGAGGGTGGGGTACATCGCGCTCTGGCTGGCATCCAGCGCGGCACGCGCCGCGGCGCGTTGGGCCACCGCAGCCTTCAAGGTTTCGTTGCCGATCACCACGCGGCGCTCCAGGTCGTCGAGCACCGGGTCTTGGAACAGCGTCCACCAGGCATCGGGCACCGCGGTCGCAACGGCCTGCGCATCCGGCAGCGCCTCCTTGAACTGCGCCGGTGCGGTGGCCGGTTCGGGCGGGGTCATCGGGGTGACAGCGCAGGCGCCCAGCAGCAGCGTGACAGCCAGTGCCAACAGGGTTTGGGTAAAGCGGGTCAACATAAAGACCTCAGGCGGGTTCGCCAACGATGGTTACAGGTGCTGCCACAGGACGCAGGCGTTTGCTCTTCAGCCGGTCCATCAGCACATAGACCAGCGGCGTGGTGTACAGCGTGAGCAACTGGCTCAGGATCAGGCCGCCCACGATGGCAATGCCCAGCGGTTGGCGCATCTCGGCGCCGTCGCCCGTGCCCAGGGCCAGCGGCATGGCGCCAAAAATGGCGGCCAGGGTGGTCATCAGAATAGGGCGCAGGCGCAGGCGCAGGCGGGCGGCGCGGTAAATGGCGGCAGGCGCGCTGGCCTGGCCGGTGCGCTGCCGGGCGATGCCGGCCATGTCCATCAGCTTCTGGCCCAGTGCCCAAGAGATCCGGTTTTCCACGGCCCGGGGGGGGGTAGTGACTTCGGTGATGGACGACCGCGTGGTCTGCCTGGCGTCCGCGCAAAAGTAGGCGCTTGCCACACCGCCGGCACGCTACGGGACGCTGCCCTTGAGCAGGTCCGGGTAGCGCTGCAGCAGTTGCTGGCCCAGGGCCTGTACCGCAGGGGAGTCCACGCCACGCGGGCGGGGCAGGTCGACGGGCAGTTCCAGGGCGATGTGGGAAGGCCCGGCGCTCAGGAACAGCACCCGGTCGGCCAGGCACAGCGCTTCCTGCAGGTTGTGCGTCACAAACAGCACCGTGGGTTGTGTGCCCTGCCACAGCGCCAGCAAATGGGCGCGCAACTGGTCGGCGGTGGGGGCGTCCAGCGACGCAAAGGGTTCGTCCATCAGCAGCAACTGGGGCGCCACCAGAAAGGCGCGCAGCAGGGCCACGCGGCGCTGCATGCCACCAGAGAGTTGGTTGGGAAACAGATGCGCGCAGTCCTTCAGACCTACACGCTCCAGCGACTCTACGAGCCGGGCCCCGGTGGCCGCCGGGTCCACCAGCGCCAGGTTCTGTGCCACCGTGAGCCAGGGCATGAGGCGCGGTTCCTGGAACATGAAGCCTGTTGTGCCCGCGCGGGGCAGCGACAGTTGGCCCTCAAAGGCTGTGTCCAGCCCGCTGATGATTTTCAGTAAGGTGCTTTTCCCAACACCCGAGGGGCCGACGATGGCCACAAACTCACCCGGGCGTGCGGTGAAGTGCAGGTCCCTGATGGCGCAGTGGCCGTTGGCAAAGCGTTTGGCCTGGATGGAAACCGAGAGCGTCATGCACGCCACCGGTTCAGGCGGTTTTCCAGCGGCCGCAGCAGCGCGGCCTCCAGAAAAAAGATCAGCGCGGAAAAGGCCAGGGTGTAGGCCAGGATGCTGGTGATGTCAAAGAAGTGGAAGAAGCTGCCGATCTGAAAGCCCACGCCATCGCTGCGGCCCAGCAATTCCACCACGAGCACGATTTTCCAGATCAGTGCCAGGCCGTTGCGTGCCGAGCTGAACAGGTAGGGGTAGAGCTGGGGCAGATAGACCTTGAAGAAGCAGGCGGTGCGGGACAGGCGGTAGACCCGGGCCACTTCCATCAGGTCGGTGTCGATGGCACGTGCCCCCTCGCGCAGGTTGATCGCCACCATGGGGATTTTGTTGACCACGACGGCCAGGATGGCGGCGGTCTCGCTCAGTCCAAACCAGATGTAGCACAGGATGGTGGTCACCAGGGCCGGCACGTTCAGGCCCAGAATCAGAAAACTGTCGAGCACCCGGTCCACGCGCCGGGAGCGCCCCATGAGCAGCCCCAAGCCCACGCCCAAGAGCATGGCCAGACAGAAACTGATGGCGACGCGGGTAATGGTTTGCCCCAGGTGAAACAGCAAATCGCCGGAGCTGATTTCGCGCAGCAGCACCTCCGCCACCGCCAGCGGCGTGGGCAGCACGCGGCTGTGCGCCCGCATGGCCACAAGCTGCCACACAAGCGCCAAGGCCAGCAAAGGCCAGACCCTGGACCAGGTGCCTGACCGTGTGGCGCGTTCCGAACTCAATTCTTCGGACATGCGGGCAATTTAAAGCCATTCCAGAAGGTGCCGTCCGACAGCACCTTGGACTTGCCCACCAGTTTTTCGCCACCCGTCTCGGCCAGGATTTTGAACACGCTGGCCACACCGGCTTCGTAATCGGCGTCGGCGCAGGTAGGAATGCCGTTGCGGTAGCCGGTTTTGAGGGCCAGAAAGGTGGCTTGGTCTTCTGCACGCATCAGGGGCTTGAGGCGCTCCCACTCCGCGTCGCTACGAGCCATGATGGATTTGGCTTCCATGGAGGCCGCCATAAAGCGCTCCATGGTTTGCGGGTTCTGGTTGGCCCAGTCTTCGCGGAACACCCAGCCGATCAAGGGAACGGGTTTGTCCACCCCCAGGCCCGCCAGGATGTCGGGCAGCTTGATCAGCGGTCGCATGCCGTTGGCTTCCAGTCGGGCATCAAAATGCCAGACGTTCAGCGCCGCGTTCACTTGGCCCGACAGCGCCAGCTCATTGAGCAGGGGCGGCGCGGCATACACCGGCTTGGCGGCAGTGGCCAGGTCCATACCGAGCTTCTTATTGGCGTAGGCGCGCAGCAGCAACCAGGTCTTGTCGGACGGGCCGCCGCTGATGCCGATCGATTTGCCTTTGAGATCGGCCAGGCTGCGCAGGCCGCTGTCGGCTTTGACCATGACCGAGCCCACGGCATTGGAATAGGGGGTGAAGGTGTAGGCACTGCCTTCCGCGCGCTGGCGCGTGACCCAGATCCAGTCGGACACGATGACATCCACCGCGCCGCCCTGCAGGGCCACGGTGGAGGCATCGCCCGAGGCGAGCGGCACGATCTTCAGATTCAGGCCGCGTTTTTGTGCCAGTTTGTGGGCCTGCATGACGTCCAGTTCCCAGGCCACTGTTCCAAACTGGAGCACTCCCACGCGCAGTGTTGCACCGCCTCCATCGGCCGCAGGGACCGTGGTGGCAAACAAGGCCATCAAAAGGCCGAAAAGGAGTGGGATCAGGGTGCGCTGGAACATGAAAAAGCCGAAGCACCCGCAGGTGTTGTCTCGAATGGTGATAAGTTAACACACCCTTTGCAAGGCGCGTGCCAGTCGGGCCAATCCTTAGCGAATCAACAGGCGCTCGATCCAGCGCGCACCCGCAGGCACGTCGTCGCGCAGTGCGGCGTTGTAGGGCGGGGTAGCCAGGTCATCGGGGGGTGCGCTGATCAGGTTCAGGTCCACCGCCTGCGGGATGCCGACCAGTCCGGCTTCGTCGCGTTCGAGCCGGTAGTACAAACCGTTCCACAACTTGGCGCCGAAGTCTCTGGGCTGCTTGAACAGAAACAACAGGTTGTGCTCCAGCCAGGCGTAGCGGGTGTCGGACACGACGTCCGGATTCTTGTAGGGGTAGGGTACGTGGCACATCACCTCGTCTGCGCCTTCCAGGCACTTGAACTCTTTCATGGACAGAAAGTGGTCGGTAAAGCGCGCGTGGTCCATGTGCAGAGTGAAGCCGGTACTGCCGTCGGGCTGTGGTTTGAAGTCGACCGTGCCCATGGGGATGAGCTGCTGGTCCCGGGTCAGGGCGCTGATGCGCTTGGTGCCGGAGAGCTCCCAGGCCCTGGCGGGCACCAGCTGGGTGAGCAGAAGTACAAGGGTTAAAAAGCGGCAGATGCCGCGCAGGTTGTGAGCGAGGAGTTGCATTGTTTTTTTGTCCTGATCGTTGTTCGCCTTTGGGCGATAGGGTGGTGACGACCTTTATTGTTGTACTCCCTCCCAAGCAGCTTGCGTGCCAAGGCCCGATCGGGCTGCAGCGGCGCAGCCTGCTTAGCGCAGCGACTCTTCCAGGTCGATTTGCATGGTGAGCCTATCGGCAATGGTGTCGAGTTGGGCGTTGAGCTCCTCCCGGTCCAGCGACTGCGGTACCTGACTGTGCGCCACCGCTTCAAACAGCGGGTCTGCGCTCATGGGTGCGCTGGTGACGGAGGTGTCCATGTCGCGCACACTGATGCTTACGGGTGCAGCGCGATGGTGACCAGCGCGGATGCGTCTTCCAGTGCAGTCACACTGTGCGGTACCCGGCCCAGAAGAAACATCAAATGGCCGGCTTCCAGCAGCGTGGCCTGACCATCTACTTCGATGTTGAGAAGTCCCTCTACGCATTGGATGGTGACTTCCCCGGACAGCTGGTGTGCGGGCATGGACTTGCCGGCCGGCAGCACCAGACGCATCACTTCCAGTTGGGCGGATTTGAACAGCGCCACCGTGTGCTGATGGCTCAGGTCGTCACCGAAGGGCGTCACTGGAATGGGTTCGCCTGACTGTGCGTGGTGTATGGACATCGCGGGTGCTCCTGATAGGTGCCGGGTGCTTGCAGTTATACCCCAGGCCCGTGGGCCGCGACTGCAGATGCATCAAACCAGCAGCGTAAAACAGGCGCAGCCCAGGGCCCTACGCGCAGGCCGTGCGGTGGGTGTTTCCTGGGTGGGTTCAGAAACGCCGCTCTTGGTTGCGGGTCAAAAAGGAGGCGCGTTTAGGGCGCAGCTGCTTGGGCCTTTTGGGAGGCTGGCATCTGCACGGTGCTGCCGGGTTGCGCCACCAGATCGGCCAGCGTCACGCCGTCCAGCACGGCCAGATAGCGGCTGGTGGCCTGGTGCAACACGCCCTTGAGCCGGCAATGCGAACTCAGGCGGCATTGGTTGCTGCTGGGCTCGAAGCACTCCACCATGGCGAAGTCGGTTTCGGTCTGGCGCACCACCGCCCCCAGGTTGATGTCTTTGGCCGGCTTGGACAGGCGCATGCCGCCGCCGCGTCCGCGCGTGGTTTCCAGCAATCCTTGCGCGCCGAGCTGGTGCACGATCTTGGTCAGATGGCTGCGGGAGATGCTGTGGCCGTCAGCAATCTCGGTAATGGTCACCAATTGGTCGCGCAACTGGCAGGCCGCGCAGTACATCAGCACACGCAAGGTGTAGTCGGTCCATTGGGTCAGGCGCATCGGTTTTGTGCTTCGCTCAAACAAAGATTCATTCTGCATGAATTTTATTTACTACAATACATTCATTTTAAATGAATCTTTTAAGGAACGACTGCCATGAACGCTCGCCTGCAGACCACCCAGCCTCCAGCTTTTGAACGCGACGCTGAACAATCCCTGGACCATATCGCGGTTGAGTTGCCTGGCGCCACCGGCGAGGCCGGCCTGGGCCCGTGCCCTGCGCCGGCCTCGCTGCAAAAAGCCGATCAGCCTCTGCCTGCCAAGTCGCCTTGCTGTGGATGCTGTGGCGGATAGGTCGGAGTTCTTCTTGATTCCCCGCACGCTGGAAAAAGGCATCTTCCCATGTCCCTGTTGATCTCGATTGCAGAGGCTCCGCGCCCCGCGTCCAAACCTGGCTTTGCCTTGTGGGCGCTGGGTTTCAGGCCCTTCTATTTGCTGGCCAGCGGCTTTGCTGCCCTGTCGATTGCACTGTGGGGGCTGCAGTTGTCCGGCCTTGTTCCCCACGCCTATTTGCAGGGGCCGCTGTGGCACGCGCATGAAATGCTGTTTGGCTTTGCGATGGCGGTGGTGGTGGGCTTTTTACTGACCGCAGGGCGCAACTGGTCTGGGCAGGCCACGCCCACGGGCATGTGGCTGGCGGCCCTGGCGGCGCTGTGGTTGGCCGGCCGTATTCTGGTGCTCACGCCTTTTGGCTGGACTGCCGCCCTGGTGTGCAGCGCCTTCCCGCTGGCGGCCGCCGTGGCTCTGGGCATTCCTTTTTACAAGGCGCGCAATACGCGTAACTACTTCTTTGTGGGCCTGCTACTGCTCATGGGGCTGGCCCAGTTGGGGGTGCACCTCAGTGCGCTGGGCGTATGGCAACTTCCGGGCTGGGTCGGCATTCAGCTCGGTCTGGATGGAATGCTGTTTGTCATGACCGTGATGGCCGGGCGGGTCACGCCCCTGTTTACCAACAACGGTGTGCGCGGTGCCAAGGCCGCGCGCCATCCGGTGGTGGAAAAGCTGGCGTTGGGTCTGGTCCTGGCTTTGCTGCTGGCCGACCTGCTGCACCTTAGCGGCTGGCCACTGGCCCTGCTGGCACTGGCGGCCTCGGCGGCACACAGTGTGCGCTGGCTGCTCTGGCGGCCCTGGAAGACCTTGCGCGTGCCGCTGGTCTGGGTGCTGCACATGGCCTATGCCTGGATACCGGTGCACCTGTTGCTGCGCGCGCTGGCCGAGTTGGCGTGGTTGCCGGCCTCGGCCGCTACCCACGCGCTGACCGCCGGCGCCATCGGCTGCATGGTGATCGGCATGATGACGCGCACTGCGTTGGGCCACACCGGCCGCATGCTGCGTGCCGGGCCGACCGAGTGGGCCTGCTATGCCCTGGTCGGAGGGGCTGCGCTGGTCCGCGTATTTGTGCCGCTGCTGCTGCCGGCATCTGCCTACCAGGCGGTCCTCATCGCGTCGGTGTTGTGGTCTTGCGGCTTTGGCTGGTATGCCGTTCGCTACTGGCCCATTCTCAGCAGGGCAAGGCCGGACGGGCATCCTGGCTAGGCCGCTTGCCCTTGCACGATGGCTCGTGGTTCCTGCGCCGGAGATTGTTGGAGAAGGTGACTCCGCACACACCGTGTCGCCGGACTGCGGGCCCGGGTGGATGCACCTGCGGAATGGGCGGCACTGTGAAGGGTTTTTTACAGTGCCGCCAGCGTTTGTGCAGCCGGCCTTGCACCTGTTTCAATTTGAGAACGATGCTGGCGGGGTTGATATACGTCATGTCTTTTGGGCGCCAATCGCAATAGCCTTGGCAGTGGGGATTCAAGGGATCACCCGCACATAAACAGGAGCATTTATGACATTTCGTTTTTCCGCACTCTTCAGTCTGATTCTTGCCGCAGGCTTTGCTTTCTTACCGCAGGTCCATGCGCTGGACGCGACCAACCCCCAGCATCTGGGCTCGATTGAGCGTGCCAAGGCCGGGCGCGCAACCGAATTGCTGGATGCTGCCGTGGCTTACTTGAAGCGCAACGGGCCCGAGAAAGCCTTTGAAGCCTTCAACGTGCAGCAGGGCACCTTTGTCTACGGCCCCTACTATGTGTATGTGGTGGGCCCGGATGGTTTCTTGTATGCCAATGGCGGAAATCAAATGTCTCTGGCCGGACACAATGTGCTGGACATGCGCGACGCGGCCGGCAAGCCCATGATTCGTGACTTGATTGCGGCGGCCGAGCAAAGTCCCAACGGCGCCATCCAGTACCGTTGGCTCAACCCTGAAGAGAACCATGTTGATCTCAAGATCAGCCTGTATTCCAAGGTCGACAAATACATCGTCAGCGTCGGCTACTACACCTCGCGCGCCACGCAGAAAGAGGCCCAGGCCCTGTTGGACCGGGCCGTGGCTTTTCTGCAGCAAAGCGGCAGCGAAAAGGCTTTTGCTGCGTTTAACAACCCGCAAGGTGGCTTCACCCATGACGACGAGTACGTGTTTGCCCTTGGCCTGGAAGACGGTCGCTACCGCGCCTCGGGCGCCGCACCCCAACTCAATGGCATGGATGTGCGCGGTATGAAGGACGCGGCCGGTCAAGCGCTCTTTGAAGACATGATTGCAGTGGCCAAGACCAAGGGCCATGGCACCGTGGAATACGTGTGGCGTAACCCGGCCACCAATGCGGTGGAGAGCAAGCACACGCTGGTTCAGCGTGTGGGCGATGTGCTGCTGGGTGTGGGCTACTACACGAAGTAGCACTAACAGGCAAAGGAGGCCCTTTCGGGCCTGTTTGTCATGCCGCAAGTTCCGCGTAGCCTGACTACCCTACACTAAGGGGAAACCCTAGGTAACCGTGCTTTTGGGTGGTCACCGGAAAATAAAGATGTTTTCATTCTTCAGCCTTAGCCCCTTTCAGAATCGTTTACCCGCGGACCTGGACACCCACGCCAAGCAATCCCACCGTTTACTGACCAGTGTGGCGCACCACCGCCAGAAGATCTCCAAAAGCCAGGTGCAGCGCAGTTTGGAGCTGAGCAAGCAAATGGCCTTGACGCAGCAGGCGCTGCTGGCAGCCATGGGCAGCGGCGCTGCGCTCAAGCTGGCCTCCGATTACGGTCTGGACGCCACCCAGCGCCTGGCCCTGACCGTGGACGTGCTGCGCGAACGCGGCAACAACGACAAGGCCCACGAGGAGGCCGGCACACCGCCGGTGCTGGATTACGCCTACAAGATGGTCATTGATGGCCGCACGCTGGAGCGCCCCGTCAATTACCAATTGCTCGAAATCCTGCCGCCCAAGGGTGTCAAAGTGGTGGAGGCCAAGCGGCCCTACATGATCATTGACCCGCGCGCAGGCCACGGCGCCGGTATCGGCGGCTTCAAGCCCGATAGCCAGGTGGGCGTGGCCCTGCGTGCCGGCCATCCGGTGTATTTTGTGGTGTTCCGCCAACACCCCGAACCCGGCCAGACCCTGGTCGATGTGATGCATGCCGAGGCGGGCTTCCTGCGCGAAATTGCACGCCGCCACCCTGGCTCCAACAAGCCCGTGGTGGTGGGAAACTGCCAGGGCGGCTGGGCCACTCTCATTCTGGCGGCCGCCAACCCGGAACTCAGCGGCCCGCTGGTACTCAATGGCGCCCCGGTGTCCACCTGGTCCGGCCAGGTCGGCGAAAGCCCCATGCGCTACAACGGCGGTTTGCTGGGCGGCGTCATGCCGGCCATGCTGATTTCGGACCTGGGCGGCGGCGAATTTGATGGCGCGCATCTGGTGTCCAACTTTGAGATGCTCAACCCCAGTCGCAACTTTTTCGGCAAGTACTACGACTTGTTCGCCGATGTGGACACCAAGCGCCAGAGCTTTCTGGAGTTCGAAAAATGGTGGGGCGGCTTCCACTTCACCAACGAGGCCGAGATCCGCTGGATCGTCGAGCAATTGTTTGTCGGCAACAAGCTGGCGCGTGGTCAGGCCCAACTCGAGCCGGGCAAGACACTGGACCTCAAGGCCATCCGCTCGCCCATCATCGTGTTTGCCAGCCGTGGCGACAACATCACGCCGCCACAGCAGGCGCTCAACTGGATTGTGGACACCTTTGTGGATGAGCAGGAAATCCGCGTTCGCGGCCAGCGCATCGTCTACATGGTGCACGACAAGGTAGGCCATCTCGGTATTTTTGTGTCCTCATCGATTGCGCGCAAAGAGCACACCGAGATGACTTCCACACTCAAGACCATCGAAGCACTGGCGCCCGGTTTGTACGAGATGAAAATCGACGAGACCGAAGGCGATGAGGGCAACGAGCACTTCTTCGTCAGCTTCCATGACCGCAAGATGCAGGACATTTTGACTACGGTCGTCAACGACCGTGAACAGGAAAAAGACTTTGCCACCGTGGCCCGCCTGTCGGAACTGGGCGCACAAACCTATGAAAAGGCGCTGCGCCCGGTGCTCCAAAGCATGGTCACGCAACAATCGGCCGATGCATTGCGCGACGCCCACCCTTCGCGCGTGAGCCGCAAGATGTTTTCTGACGCCAACCCCCTGCTGCCCATGCTGGAGCCGCTGGTGCAGTGGGCGCGTGACAACCGCCAGAAGACCCCACCGGACAACCCGTTCCTGGCCGTCGAGCGCTTGATGGCCAACAGCCTCATGCAGACCATGGATTTGATCCGCGACCTGCGCGATGCCAGCTACGAAAACACCTTTCTGGCGATCTATGGCACACCCCTGATGCGTGCGCTGGGTCAGGTCGGGATCGACACCCCGATGGAGCAGGCCGCCTCCGACATGCGCCACATGCCGGAAGTGAACAAGGCGCTCGCCGCCATGGAGCAAGGCGATCTGGCTGCCGCCGTGATCCGCATGCTCGTGTTGCTGGCCGGCTCGCGCGGCTCGGTGCGCAAAGACCGTCTGGAGCGTTCGGCCCTGGTGCTCAGCAGCACCGAGCCCTTCAAGTCGATGGGCGCGGAACGCCGCGCCGAATTGATTCAGCAGCAGTCCATCATTGCGGAGTTCGAGCCCCAGCGCGCCGTGCAGTCGCTGCCTGTGCTGCTCAAGACGGCCGATGACCGCCAGAATGCGCTGGACGTTGTGAACCACATCCTGGGCGCACGCGCCGAGATGGAGCCCCATTCGCTGGAATTGATCCAACGTATGGAAAGCCTGCTGGGTGCGCAGGACCATGGTGCCAGCGCGCCTGCAGCGGCAAGAAAATCAACGGTCAAGAAAGCAATCACGCCCCGATAGGCTGCGCCATACAGGATGGCCGCAGGGGTGAAGCAAGGAGCCCCAGGTATGAAATCCAAAATAGTCTCAGCAGCGGATGCTGTCGCACTCATTCACGACGGTGACACCCTGGTGTGTTCCGGCTTTGGTGTGGTCGGGGTGCCGGATGAATTGCTGCTGGCGCTGGAAAAGCGTTTTCTGGAAACTGCGGCGCCGTGCAACCTGCACCTGCTGTTTGGCGGCGGACCGGGCGATGGCAAGGACCAGGGGCTGAACCGTATTGCACACGAGGGGCTGATTGCCTCGGCCATCGGTGGCCACTGGGGCCTGGTGCCCAAGGTGGGTGCCATGGCCATGGCCAACCAGATCGAGGCCTACAACCTGCCGCTGGGCGTGATCTCGCACATGTACCGTGACATCGCCGCCGGTCTGCCGGGCAACCTCAGCGCGGTGGGCCTGGGCACCTTTGTCGATCCGCGGCTGCAGGGCGGCAAGGTCAATGCGCGCACCACGCAAGACATCGTGGAAGTCACCACCCTGGGCGGGCGCGAGCTGCTGTTCTACAAGGCGCCCAAACCCCATGTGGCGTTCATTCGTGCCTCCATTGCCGACCCCGACGGCAACCTGTCGCTGGAGCGCGAAGCGCTGACGCAGGACGCGCTGGCAATTGCCATGGCTGTCAAAAATTCCGGTGGCATTGTGATTGCGCAGGTGGAGTTCATCACCGAGTCCGGCGCCATGCTGCCCCGGCGTGTCAAGGTGCCAGGCATTCTGGTGGACTGTGTCGTGCTCGCCCGCCCCGAGTACCACAAGCAAACCTATGGCACGCCCTACCACCCCGCACTGTCCGGCGAAATGCGGGTGCCCCTGGACGCGCTGCCCCCCATGCCGTTTGACGAGCGCAAGGTGATTGCACGCCGCGCCGCTTTTGAACTGATGCCCAATGCGGTGGTCAACCTGGGCATCGGCATGCCCGAAGGCGTGGCTGACATTGCCAACGAAGAGCGCCTGTTGCGCTATATGACACTCACAGCCGAGCCCGGCGTCGTGGGCGGTGTGCCGGGCAGCGGCATGAATTTCGGCTCCAGCACCAACGCCACGGCGCAGTTGGACATGAACCAGCAGTTTGACTTTTACGACGGCGGCGGCTTGGATCTCGCCGTACTGGGTCTGGCCGAGTGCGATGCACGCGGCAATATCAACGTCAGCCGCTTCGGTCCGCGTTTGGCCGGTGCCGGCGGCTTTATCAACATCACGCAAAACAGCCGCACCGTGATCTTCATCGGCACCTTCACCGCCGGTGGTCTGGATGTGAAGGTGGGTGATGGAAAGCTCACCATCGTCAAGGAAGGCAAGTTCCGCAAGTTCGTCGAGAAGATTGAGCAAGTCACCTTCAGCGGTGAATACGCATCCACCCAGGGTAAAAAGGTGCTGTACATCACCGAGCGTTGCGTGCTGACCCTGACCGCCGAGGGCTTGGAGCTGACCGAGGTGGCGCCGGGCGTGGACATCGAGCGCGATATCCTGCCGTATATGGCTTTCAAGCCCATCATCCGCAACCCGCAGTTGATGGACGCGCGCATCTTCCGCGACGAGATCATGGGACTGAAGGACACACTGCTGTCCATCTCGCTGCTCGAGCGTATCTCGTACCAGCCCGAGCGTAATTTGCTGTTCCTGAACTTCCAGGGTCTGAAACTGGTCAGCCCGAAAGATGCACAAGACGTGCAGGCCGCCGTGGAACGCAAGTGCAAGGAAATCGGCCGCAAGGTGAACCTCATCGTGAACTACGACGGCTTTGAAATCCTGGAGCCCGCCATGGACGCCTACACCGAAGTGGTGAAGACCATGAGTGAAAAATACTACGACAAGACCACGCGCTACAGCACCAGCGCGTTCCTGCGTAACAAGCTCGGTGCCGCCATCAGCGGTCGCGGCCTGGCCCCGCATATATACGAAACGCAGGCCGAGGCCGAAGCCGCGATCTAGCCCACCCCGCGCGGGCCGCGACGCGCGGCAGGGGCCTCTTCACGTATTTCAACCGACCTGCACCCTCCTGCGGGTAGCGTAAGCGTGGGCCCGGTAGTCGGGACGCTGCTATCGCGATCCCTTGCGTGTCGAACCATGTATCGGCTAGACCTCGCCAAAAAAATACCTATCGGCAAAATCCCTCCGGAATTATTTGGCGGTGAATGTCCGATGGCGGACAAAGCAACTCCTGCAAAGCCAGGAAAGCAGTAATAGTCCGCTCAGTAGAAAAATATTTCGCCCGTTTGAAAGCCAAAGATTGATCGGGCCCGGCCAGATCAATCCGACGGAACCTTGCAATGTATGGATGCGAGGAGCAAACCATAACCCCCTTCTTGTGGTCGCCGCATTGCGCACGGGCGTCCAACGCAGACTTCGTTGTCGGGCCGCTGCCGTTGCTTGACATCACGTTTTGCCGTCGTATTGGGGTCGTGGTGAAACATCTTTCAGGGTTGGCGTTTTTAGACTGAATCCCGGTCACCAGGTGGCTGGAGTGAATAAGAGCAATAAATCAGCAAAGGCGAAGGATGTCTTCAACCCTGAAGAGAGCAAAGTGCAGATGGCTGGACAGTGTGATGCGGGTCCGTACGCGTTCACGCCCCCATTCGGACCACCGCAAGGATTTGTCGGCGCTGGGAGTGCGCGCGTGAACATCCCGCGTCGCGCCCTTTTTGGCAAACTCAATACCGATCTGTTCCGTGCCATTGAATCTGCGACTGCCTTCGCCAAGCTGCGTGGCAATCCGTATGTGGAAATGGTCCACTGGTTGCACCAGATCTGGCAGATCTCCGGCAATGATTTCCATCGCATCGCGGTGCATTACGGTGTGGATGCGGCACAGGTCGAGAAGGATCTGACCATCGCGCTGGCGCAGTTGCCCGGGGGCGCCAGCGGCATCAATGACTTCAGCCACCTGATCGAAGCGTCCATCGAGCGCGCCTGGGTTTTTTCCAGTTTGTCGATGGGCGATAAAAGCATTCGCGGTGCGTGGTTGCTGGCTGCGCTGGTACAGACGCCCGATTTGCGACGCGTGCTGCTGGGTATCTCCGCTACGTTTCAAAAGATCCCCCCGCTGCAGGTGGGTGACGACTTCCCGCTCATCATTGCAGGCTCCAAAGAAGACACCTCCGCTGCGCACGAGGCTACGGATATGCCCGCAACCATACCGGGCGAGGCCAGCGGCGCACTGGAGCCGCTTCAAGACGGCAAGTCGGCCCTGGCGAAGTACTGTTCTGACCTGACGGCATTGGCACGCGACGGGCACATCGACCCGGTGATCGGACGTGAGCACGAAATCCGCACCATGGTGGACATCCTGCTACGCCGGCGCCAGAACAACCCGCTGCTCACTGGCGAGGCTGGTGTGGGTAAGACCGCTGTTGTAGAGGGATTGGCGCTAGCCATCGTAGCCAGGAAGGTTCCGCCCAACTTGCAGAACGTGCGCATGCTCAATCTGGACGTTGGCGCATTGCTGGCCGGTGCCAGTATGCGGGGCGAATTTGAATCCCGTCTGAAGGCTGTGCTGAAAGAGGCCAGTGAGTCCCCGCAGCCGGTCATCCTGTTTGTGGACGAGGTGCACACGCTGGTAGGCGCCGGCGGTCCGGCAGGCATCGGCGATGCAGCCAATTTGTTCAAACCTGCGTTGGCCCGTGGGGCCTTGCGCACGATTGGGGCTACCACCTGGTCGGAGTATAAAAAACACATCGAAAAGGATCCGGCCCTGACGCGGCGCTTTCAGGTGCTGCAGGTTCTGGAACCTGAGGAAGCCGCCGCCATTGCGATGGTGCGCGGCCTGGTGCCCGCATTTGCCAAGCACCATGGTGTCACCATTCTGGATGAGGCGGTGCGCGCTGCAGTGACCTTGTCGCACCGCTACATACCGGCACGTCAGTTGCCGGACAAGGCCATCAGCTTGTTGGACACGGCGTGCGCGCGCGTTGCTATGTCCTTGCATGCGCCCTCGCGTGAGCTTGAAGACGTGAATGCGCGGCTTGCCGCCTTGGAATGTGAAAGTGCTTTGCTTTCCCAAGAGGCAGCCATGGGAAAGGAACGCAGCTTAGTGATTGCGGCCCTGGATGCGCAGTTGGCTGAACTCGAAGAGAGCCAATCGGCCCAGACACAGGCCGCCGCCGCGGAGCGGGAATTGAGCGCTGCCATCCTGAACAAGCGTGAGCAATTGCAGCACGTGCAGGATGAGGGAGAAAAGCAGCTGCTGACGCAGATCCTGCAGCGACTGGAGCGTGAATTTGCCACACTCCAAGGAGACAGCCCTCGTATCCATATTGAGGTGGAAGCCAGAGTCGTGGCTTCCATCGTGGCCGACTGGACTGGTATTCCTGTGGGCCGCATGGTACGTGATGAGGTGGCGGCAGTGATGTCGCTGGACAGCCAATTGCGCAAGCGTGTGGTCGGGCAGGACCCAGCGCTTGCCGTTATCGCCGAACGTGTAAAAACCGCCAAGGCCAAGCTCAGCGATCCCAATAAACCGCTGGGAACTTTTCTGCTGGTCGGGCCTTCAGGCGTAGGCAAGACCGAGACTGCGCTGGCGCTGGCTCAGGCCGTCTATGGGGGCGAGCACAACCTCATCAGCATCAATATGAGCGAGTACCAGGAGGCGCACACGGTCTCCAGCCTGAAGGGCGCGCCCCCCGGGTATGTGGGTTATGGCGAGGGTGGCGTTCTCACCGAGGCCGTGCGTCGCAGGCCCTATAGCGTCATCCTGCTGGATGAAGTGGAGAAAGCCCACCCCGATGTGCATGAGGTGTTCTACCAGGTATTTGACAAAGGCTGGATGGAAGACGGCGAAGGCAGAGTCATTGACTTCAAGAACACATTGATTCTGCTCACCAGCAATACCGGCTCGGAGGTCATCAGCAATTTGTGCGAAGACCCGGCGCTGGCACCGGACGCCACCGCTTTGGTGGAGGCCTTGCAGCCCGAGTTGCGCAAGGTCTTCCCTGCGGCCTTCTTGGGTCGTTTGACCATTGTGCCCTACCTGCCCCTGCCCAGTCATTTGCTGGAAGCCATTGTCGGCTTGCAACTGCAAAAAGTGGTGGCTCGCATGCAGGAACAGCATGGCATTGCCCTCGACTGCACGCCTGCTGCCATTGCACACATCGTGAGCCAATGTGGCACGCATGAGACCGGCGCCCGGCGCATCAGCCAGTTCATCGAGCAAAACGTGCTGGCGCAACTCGCGCAATGTTGGCTGCAAGCCATGCAAGACCACATTGTGCTGCGCAAGGTGGTCTTGCAGGCCGAGTCGGAGCTCTTGCAGCGGCCCCAGACCCATCTGCCGCTTGCCTCCAAAGCGGGCCTGCATTTGCAACTGTTTGGGGAGGAGTGAAGCCATGCCTGCATTCCTCCCAATCGTTCACCTTCGTCAGGCGCGCGCAATCGTGCATGGCGCTATTCAACCGACCGGGATGGGTGGTCCGGTCACTCTGTTTCTCATCAACCTGAAGGAATCCCTATGAGTGCCAGCAACAGCAGTCAAAAGTTCATTGCGCGCAACCGTGCTCCACGCGTGCAAATTGAATATGACGTGGAAATTTACGGTAGCGAAAAGAAGATCGAGCTACCTTTCGTGATGGGTGTACTGGCCGACCTGTCGGGCAAGCCTCTCGAACCGCTGCCCGGTGTGGACGAGCGCAAATTCCTCGAAATTGACATCGACAATTTTGACGAACGCATGAAAGCTATCGCACCGCGCGTCGCGTTTAGTGTGCCCAACACACTCACCGGCGCCGGCCATGTCATGGTCGACATTACGTTCGAGAGCATGGACGACTTCTCTCCCGCCGCAGTGGCCAACAAGGTCGATGCGCTCAAGCAACTGCTGGACGCACGCACCCAACTCTCCAACCTGCAGACGTACATGGATGGCAAGGCCGGAGCAGAAGACCTGGTGCGCAAGCTGCTGTCGGATCCGGCGCTGATGAAGTCGTTGGCGGCGACCCCAAAACCTGCTGCCCTGAACTCCTGATTCCCTATCGCATCACCTTTTACCTTCAACAAGACTAAGGAATTTCATCCATGGAAACCCAATCAGCTGTCACTGGCGGTGCAACCCAGTTTTCTGATCCCAGTGTCTTTACGGGTCTGCTGGACCGTGAATTCAAACCCAAAGGTGATCAACAGCGCGAAGCCGTAGAAGCCGCTGTTCGCACCCTGGCAGAGCAGGCGCTGGGCAACACCGTCACGATGAGTGACGACGCCTACGCCAGCATCGAAGCCATCATTGCGGAGATAGACCATAAGCTCACCGCGCAGATCAACCTGATCCTGCACCACGAAGACTTTCAGCGTCTCGAATCCGCCTGGCGCGGGCTGGACCACCTGGTGTCCAACACCGAAACCGACGAGATGCTGAAGATCCGCTTCATGGACATCAGCAAGGTCGAGCTGCGTCGCACCATGCGCCGTTTCAAGGGCGTGGCATGGGACCAGAGCCCGTTGTTCAAGCGCCTGTACGAAGAAGAATACGGTCAACTCGGTGGCGAGCCCTATGGCTGCCTGGTGGCTGACTACTACTTTGACCATACGCCGCCTGATGTGGAGTTACTGGGTGCCATGGCCAAGATCGCCTCGGCTGCCCACGCCCCCTTCATTGCCGGTGCTGCACCCAGCAATCTGCAAATGGATTCCTGGCAAGAGTTGGCCAATCCCCGCGACCTGGCCAAGATCACCGGCAACCTGGAGCACGCCGCCTGGAACTCGCTGCGCGCGACCGAAGACGCGCGCTACGTCGGCCTGTGCATGCCCCGTTTCCTGGGTCGCCTGCCCTATGGCGCCAAGACCAACCCGGTGGATGCCTTCAACTTCGAAGAAAACACTGAAGGCGCTGACCACAAAAACTACGTGTGGAACAACGCGGCCTACGCCATGGCAGTCAACATCAACCGCAGCTTCAAGCTCTACGGCTGGTGCACCATGATCCGTGGCGTGGAGTCCGGCGGCACGGTAGAAAACCTGCCTTGCCACACTTTCCCCACGGACGACGGTGGCTTTGACATGAAGTGCCCCACCGAAATCGCGATTTCGGACCGGCGCGAAGCCGAATTGGCCAAGGCCGGTTTCATTCCGTTGATCCACCGCAAGGGCACGGACCACGCCACATTCATCGGTGCGCAGTCGCTGCAGAAGCCCCAGGAATACATGGATCCGGACGCCACGGCCAACGCCAACCTGTCGGCCCGTTTGCCCTACCTGTTTGCCAGCACACGCTTTGCGCACTACCTGAAGTCCATCGTGCGCGACAAGGTGGGTGCCTTCAAGGAACGCGAAGAAATGCAGACCTGGCTGAACGGCTGGATCATGAATTATGTGGACGCTGACCCCGCCAACTCCAGCCAGGAAACCAAGGCGCGCCGCCCGCTGGCCGCTGCCGAGGTGGTGGTGGACGACGTGGAAGGCAATCCCGGCTACTACAGCGCCAAGTTCTTCCTGCGCCCGCACTTCCAGCTCGAGGGCCTGACGGTCAGCCTGCGTCTCGTGGCCAAGCTGCCATCGGTGAAGGCCGCTGCATAAGCGACCTGAATTAGTTTTCTTACTCACTTTTATTTATTAGGAAACATCAAATGGCACAAGACATCTTTTTGAAAATCGCCGGCATCGACGGTGAGAGCCTGGACTCGGCCCACAAAAACGAAATCGAAGTCAGCAGCTGGACCTGGCAGGTTCTGCAGGAATCCAATATGCATGCAGGCTCCGGCGGCGGCTCCGGAAAGGCCACAGTCAAAGACCTGAGCTTTGTTCACAGCGTAGACCGTTCCAGCCCCAACCTCATGAAGTTCTGCCTGACCGGCAAGCACATCGCCGAAGCCAAGCTCACGGTTCGCAAGGCCGGCGGTAGCCCGCTGGAGTACCTCAAGATCACCATGACCGACGTCGTGATCACCAATGTGCAACCGGCAGGCTCATCCGCTGACGAGATCATCAAAGAGCAGGTGAGCATGGCCTTCGCCAAGGTCAAGCAAGAGTACACCGTGCAAAACCAGCAAGGCGGCTCCGGCGGCGCCGTCACCGCAGGCTACGACATCAAGCTGAACAAAGAAGCCTGATTGTGAAGTGTGAATTCCGGGGGCTTATGTCCCCGGGTTCTTTGGTCCCCGGTGGTATTGCGTCGCCGGGGTTCCTCCAAATTTTGCTGAAAGCTATCGGAGCGGACATGTACCGACTGTTGTCAAACTCGCTTGTAGTGGCATTGCGCCATACGGGTGCAGCTGCGCGCCTGATCAAGCTCGCGCTCGCGCTGGCATTTCTGTTCGCCCTGGCGGCACAGGTGCAAGCGCAGGAAGCCAAAGAACAAACCAAGCTGGTTCTCACCGTAGAGGCAGCGTCCGGCGTCAATCCGGATACCAGTCTGCGCCCGTCGCCCATCAAGGTCCGCATTTACGAACTCAAGGACCCTGGTTCCTTTGCGGAGGCGGATTACTTCAGCCTGGATACCACCGACAAGGTCACTCTCGCGGCCGACATGCTGGCCAAGGATGAGTTCATCTTGCGTCCGGGCGAGAGCCGCACTATCGAGCGCAAAAGCAATGCCCAAACCACGGCCATCGGCGTGCTGGCGGGATACCGGGATTTGCCCAACTCCACCTGGCGCGTGATCTACAAGCTCAAAGAAGCACCCGCAGCCTCCTGGATGCGCGCACTGCTTCCTGCCAATCGGGCAGAGCTGAGCATTCAGTTGCAGCCACAAGGCATCGCCTTGACCGAAAAGCCCTGACGCCCCCTTTTGCCACGCTAACCACAACCACACTATGACCTGGTCTAACAAAGTCACCTGGAGCGAAGGCCTGTTTTTGCGTCCTCAGCTCTTTCAGCAGCAGGAGCGTTACCTCGAGAGCTTTGCCCACAAACGCGCAGCCCCCTTGTCGCCGTTCTATTGGGGGTTTAGCCAATACCGCATCGATATCGAGTCACTCACCCTGGGTAAGCTGGTGCTGGCCTCGGCCACGGGCATTTGCGCGGATGGCACGCCGTTTGACATGCCCAGCCAAACGCCCCCGCCCCCGCCACTCACGCTCTTGCCTGAGCATTTGCAGCAGACCATTTACTTGGCACTGCCCATTCGCACCCCCAATGGGGAAGAGACCACCTTTGACGCGGCACCCGGTTCGCTGGCGCGCTTCAACGTGTTTGAGACCGAGCTGCGCGACTCCAACTCCATAGGCCAGGGCGCCAAGACCGTACAACTCAGCCAGCTGCGCATGATGCTGGTGCCTGAGAAAGAACTCACCAGTGCCTGGATGGGTCTGCCCCTGGCCAAGGTGATTGCTCTGCGCAGCGACGGCAGCGCAGAGTTGGACACCACACTCATCCCACCGGTCAACCGCTACGGCGCCAGTGACTTGCTGGTGCAGTGGATGACCCAGTTGCATGGCACGACCCACCAGCGCGCCGACAACCTGGCGCAACGCCTAAGCGGCAGCGCCGGCACCGGTGCCACACAAGCGGCCGAAGTGAGCGACTTTCTGTTGCTGCAAATTTTGAACCGGTTTGAGCCCTTGCTGGATCACCTCCTGCGCGTGAAAGAAACATCACCTGAAGTGGCCTACACCTTGCTGCGCAGCATGGCCGGCGAGTTGTCCACCTTCATTCGCACCCAGACGCGCCGCCCCACCGAAGTGCCGGTATACGAACACCGCGACCCCTACACCACCTTCAAGGCGCTGGTGGAAGATACGCGGGAACTGCTCAACAACCTGCTGGTGCGTAGTGCCCAGAGTATTGACTTGCAGGCCAAGTCGCACGGCATGCATTTGGCCAGCCTGGACCCGGTCGAGCTGCGCGGCTTCAATAGCCTGGTGCTGGCAGTGACTGCCAACATGCCCACCGATCAGCTGGCCCAGTTGTTCCCCGCACACGGCAAGCTGGCCCCTGCCGATCGGCTGCCCGAGCTGGTGCGCCTGCACCTGCCCGGCATTGCGCTGCGTGTGTTACCGGTACCCCCGCGTCAAATTCCGTTCAACGCCGGTTACGTGTACTTCCAGGTCGAGCCCCAGGGCGCGATGTGGGAGCACATGCTGACGCACGGCGGCATCGGGCTGCATATCGCGACGCAGTTCCCGGGCTTGCGCATGGAACTGTGGGGCGTGCGCTAAATGGCCCGCAAGATCATCGTGCTGGGGGATCCCACCAGCCATGGTGGAAAGGTCATCAGCGGTTCGGCTGCGCACACCATTGGCGGAAAACCCATTGCGCGCAAGGGCGACAAAGTTGACTGTCCCGAGAACTATCCGGACGGTTCGCCCCATGGCGTGAACGAGATCATGGAGGGCGAAGCCAACATGCCCATCGATGGCATACCCGTCGCCCTGGAGGGTCACAAGACCGTCTGTGGTTGCGCATTGATCGGCACCTCGCCAGCGACTTACGGCTAATCAAACGAGTTACCGCCATGCCCCTCTTCAACGTCCCACGTGCTCTCACCGTTAAAAGCCCTGCCGTTCCCGTGGTGGCGGGTCAGGCTGCGCTGGTACCTTTGAAGCTGGAAGGCACCGACGGCATCAACAGCCTGTTTGAATACAGGCTGACCCTGCAGACCCCCGACGCGTACAACTTCAGAGCGTCGGAAGGCTCCAACTTTGATCTGGAGAGTTTTGTCGGTCTGGAGCTGACTTGCTATGTCGAACTGGAAGGCCAGGGCAGCTTTGCTCCCGGCTTGCCCGGTGGTGGCGGTACTGCCAATCAGGGCGCCGGTGTGCGCGAGATTTCGGGACTCATCACATCCGCCCGATTCATAGGCGAAGAAAGCCGCCACGCACTCTATGAGTTGACCCTGCGCCCCTGGCTGCATCTGGCCACCCTCACCACCGACTGCAAGGTGTTCCAGGACAAGACGCCGGTCGAGGTGATTGAAGCGGTGCTGGCTGACTACCCGTTTGCCGCCGACAAGCGTCTGATCGAGGACTACCCCAAGCGAGACTACACGGTTCAATACAACGAAACCGACTTTGAATTCATCAGCCGCCTGATGCAGGAGTGGGGCATCAACTACCACTTTGAACACAGCGGTGGCGTACACCGCCTGATCTGGAGCGACCACAACGGCGCCTTCCAGGTCACGCAGCAAGACCAGGACAAAGGCGTCAGCGCCTACCACCAGATTCCCTTCTACCCGCTGGGACACAAGATAGACCGCGAATACATACACGGCTTCAGCCCCCTCGACCGCATCACCAGCGGCACCTACGCCTCCCGCGAGTACGACTACACCCGTCCGCGCGCCTCGCTGGCAGCAGACGCAGCTGCACCGCGCAACACCGGCCACGCCGACCAGGAGGTTTATCTGTGGCGTGCTGACAAAGTCGGCCTCGGTGGCAGCGACTACAGCCAGCCCAACCGAGGTGCAGACAAGGCTGCCAACCAAACCGAAGGGCAGGGCAAGCACCTGGCCCGTCTGCGCATGCAGACGCTGCGCCAAACCGGCTTACGCGCGGCGGGTGTGGGCCATGTGCGCGGCATCGTACCCGGCTGCACGTTCTCCTTAAGCGGACATCCACGAGAGAAGGCCAACGCCGAATACATCACGCTGCATACCCGGTTTCTCATGGAGAACGTGGGAGAAGACACGCAGCGGAATGTGTCAGCTGCTGTCCTTTCAGATGCGCAGAGGCTCTCCGGAAATTGGCACGTGATGGTTCAGTTTGAAGTGCAACCTGCCACCGAAGTGTTGCGCCCCGAAGCCACCCAAGGCAAACCCAAAACCGGCGGCCCCGAAAGCGCTCTGGTCGTAGGACCCGGTGCTGACACCGCCGAGAGCAACATCTACACCGACAACCTGGGCCGCATCAAGGTGCAGTTCCCCTGGGACCGTTACGGTGAAAACAACCAGAACAGTTCCTGCTGGTTGCGCGTCTCCAGCACCTGGGCTGGCAACCAACTCGGTGCCATGCACCTGCCCCGCATTGGCGAAGAGGTGATCGTCGAGTTTCTGGGGGGTGACCCGGACATGCCCGTGGCCGCAGGGCGCGTGTACAACCAGGTCAACCTGCCACCGTGGAGCCTGCCCGAGCAGCAGGCCTTGTCCGGCTTCAGAAGCCGCGAACTGATCCCCGGTGGAGGCAACAGTGCGGCGGGCCGCAGCAACCACCTAATCCTGGACGACACCGAGCAAAAAATTCAGGCCCAGCTCAAGAGCGACCACCAGCACAGCCAGTTGTCTCTGGGTCACATCACCCGCATCGAAGACAACGCCGGCCGCAAAGACCCGCGTGGCGAAGGCTTCGATCTGCGCACCGACGGCCACGGCGTGCTGCGCGCCAAAGATGGCATGCTGATCAGCACCGAGGCGCGCGTCAACGCACAGGCCCATGCCAAAGACATGGCTGAGACCACGTCACGCCTTGCACAAGCCCAGGGCCAGCATGAGGCCTTGGGCGATCTGGCCCTGCAACACCAGGCCCAGGATGCCGCCGACCAGGGCGATGTCGCCAAAGCCATTCAGGCGCAGAACGATGCCGTGCAGGGCAAGGCAGGTGGAGAAGGACAGTTTCCCGAACTGGCAGAGCCCCACATCGTCATCTCCAGTCCGGCGGGCACCGAATCCACCACCCCCGGCGACACCCAGCAGCACAGCGGCAAGCACCACGCCATCACCAGTGGCGCGCACACCAGCATCAGCAGCAACAAGAGCCTGTTGGTGGTGGCCAAAGATGCCGTGCGCATGTTCGCCTACAAGAGCGGTATGAAGCTCATCTCTGCCGGCAGCGATGTGAACATCAACGCCCTCAAAACCAGCATCCACCTGCTGGCCAAGATGGACATCACGTTGACCTCTAACGCCATTGCGTTGATTGCCAAGAAGCAGGTGCTGGTGAATGGTGGCGGCAGCTATATGAAATGGAGCGCGGGCAGCATTGAAGAGGGCACCGCCGGTACGCGCGTGGCGCATGCGGGGACGCATCCGGTGGCGGGGCCCAGGAGTGAGCCACCGGCACCCCTTGCCTGGCCTGATGTGAAAGGGGACGACCGTTTTCACGTCCACTATCCCGATGGTTCGCCTGTGGTCGGCGCGGAATACCGCGCCACGTTGGAGTCGGGTGAAGTGCTTTCCGGTGTAACCGACGGGCAGGGAAACACGCAGATTCTCAAGAGTGCACTCATCGGCCGCTACACCATCGACGTATTCCCGGTGGCCGCATGAGCAAACTCTCCGACTTCGTGAAGGCCCGCCGTCTCAGATGGATAGGAATCAGCGTACTTGCGCTGGCGCTGATGCAGGCCTGCAGTGCGACAGGCCAGAACCGTTGGCCCACTCCACCCGGTCCGCAAGAAACAGGAAACACCATGAGCTGGAAAACCCACTGTGTCGGTCGCGTGATGATGAGCCTGCCTGAAGACCGGCCACTGACTTGGAGCACCGATTTCGATTTTGCGGTGGTCAAGCGCATACCGTCGTTGAGCGAGCAGCAGTTCTGGGATGGCGTGGAAGTGGTGCGCAAGCGCTACCTCGATCAAACGCATAAAAAAGCTCCCAGCCGATTGGCGCACTTTGAGAAAGTTGGAAAGAACGCGGCCTTCGTTTTCTACTACGACAACGAGGTATCGATTTGGGGGCCGATCATGGAGCGCTTTGTGTACCTGGATCGGGACCACGCCTACGAAATGCGCACGGGCGGTGTGCGCACCGCAAACGTGTTGCCCACGCCTGAGTTATTCAAGCCTTTTGTGGAGAAGTACACACCCATCTTCAGCCGCATTCACCCGCTGGCGCCGGGCCAGTTTCCCAATCGAGACGGGCTATGCATCGACGGTGCGGTGGTCAGCGGGGAAACCGGAAGGAATGCGAGGGCGGGTCTCATTGCAGAGATTGCGTACGGTACAAGGCTTGTGGTCTCCTATGGCGAGAACCTTTATAAGGTTGCCATTTATAGCGGCTACGAAGATCTTAAGTTTGACGAAGACCAGGCCAAGAACCCTATGGGCTATGACGGCCCGGATGCGTTTAAGGACTTCAAGGTGCTGCGCAAACGCGAGCGCACGCTAGCGGGTATTGTGGGCCAGGAATTCATCACCCGCACCATGCGCAACGATGGTCAGGTGTTCTACCGCATGCAGTGGACCTTCAAGGGTGTACTAGACGGCGGGGTGCTAAATCCGGACATTGTGGTGCACCTCAATACGCCCCAAACGGCCACGGATTCAACCGGAAGACCTTACGACAAATTGCCCCCCGAGCCTGAGTTACTCAAGCTCTGGGATTATTCGCTTTCCACCCTCCAATGGCGCGTTGGTGCCTTGCCCGACGGGCAGCGAATCGAGGCGGTTAATTGATATGACTAATCTAATTGCCACTCACGTGCGCCCAGCCTTTTCTGAAGGCCGACAGGCAGATGACGGCATCATGCGTTTTCAGTCCTGCACCACGGTGGAGGGTCGCCCTAGTGTGAGTACCGGATGCATGCCCGCCAATCGGGTGGTGCCCATCATCTTTGTACCCGGCATCATGGGCAGCAACTTGAAGGCTAAGGTGGACATTCTCGACTTTCGAAATAGTGTCGCTGTTGTGTCGCAAGCACCAGTTTGGCGCGTTGACGATAAGAAGAAACTTGCAAAGGAATGGGCGCTACGCAAACAAGATCAGTACCAACTGCGCTTCCAGTACGACAAGGTTGCGGTCGATGACCGGGGCAAAATTGTAGTGAAGAGCGCGGGTGATGCGCCTGGTCGCACCGAGCGTGCGGGGCTGACGGAAGAAAAAGCCCGTGCGCGCGGCTGGGGAACGGTGTCTGCCGTGTTTTACGGTGAATTTCTGGACTGGCTGGACAGTCAGCTCAACCAGGCCCAGCAGGACATGACTGGCGGCAAGCCCGTGGACAATCCGATGCTCACGCACCTTAAACAAGTCGCCACCCGCAATCCGTCTGGTGTTCAGAATGAAGCCCAGACGCCACCGCTGACTGCTGCCGACATCGAGGTGCTGCTCAAGGTGGACAACCCGGTGTATGCCTTTGGCTACAACTGGCTGCAGACCAATCTGGACTCCGGCCATGCGCTGAAGGATTTCATCCAGCAGACGATTGACCAGAACAACGGCAGTGGACGCAGCTGTGAGAAGGTGATTCTGGTCACCCACAGCATGGGCGGCTTGGTGGCCCGCGCCGCCTGCACCGTGGCGGGTGCGAGTGACAAGGTGGCCGGCGTGTTCCATAGCGTGATGCCCACCGATGGCGCTGCCGCCACCTACAAGCGCATGGTCAGTGGCTTTGGTGGTGAACCCACACATGGCATGTGGGGCTGGTTCACCGATTGGGTGGGCGCGCTGGCGCTGGGGCCTACGGGCGACTTTGTTACCCCCGCGCTGGCACTGAATGCCGGGCCCTTGGAGTTGCTGCCCAATGCGCGCTACAACGATGGCAAGCCCTGGTTGTTTGTGAAAGATGCTGCGGGGGCGGTTCGCCCACTTCCCAACGCCAAAGACCCCTACGCCGAGATCTACCTGGAGCAAAGTGCCTGGTGGCGCCTGCTCAACGAGGATTGGTTGAACCCGGCGGGATTGAAGGATGACCTGATGTTGGGCTACACCAAGGCAGTGGAACGCGCGGGAGACTTTCACTCTAGTGTTCAGGCTGCCGGTGACTTCCACAAAAACACCCATGCGCAATACGGCTTTGATCTTGACTACCGGGCCTATGGCACGGTGACATGGCAACTCAAAGCGCCGGTTGAGGCTGCGCGCCACGCCACACTGCAGCGTGAACATCTTCCGAACGTCAAGCCCCTGACGGGCATGGATATTTACCTGCGTGATGAGCAAGGTGGCGTACATGCCAGCCTGTCCGACCCGGATGCGCATGGTGATGGCACCGTTCCGGCCCAGGCCTCTGCCATGCGCGTCGACCAGGCCGTTGCAGCAGGCAATCTTCTGGTGCGTGACGCGGGCTATTCGCATGACGCGAGTTACGAAGTTGGCGGGAAGTCAGAAGGCCACCAGGCCGCGTTGCAAGCCATTGTGCGCATGCTCAAGGCCGAGGTGCCGGCATGAACTTGCTTGACAGACGCAGTCTGATCGTGGCCGCTGTGGCCATGCTGCTGGGTGGTTGCGCCACAGCGCAAGGCAACTGGCCGGCACCCAATCCGCAAGAAACAGGAAACACCATGAGCTGGAAAGCCCACTGTGTCGGTCGCGTGATGATGAGCCTGCCCGAAGACCGGCCACTGACTTGGAGCACCGATTTCGATTTCGCCGAGGTCAAGCGCATTCCGTCACTGAGCGAGCAGCAGTTCTGGGATGGCGTGGAAGTGGTGCGGCAGCGGCACCTGGCGCAGAAGCATGAAAAAACACCAACCCGCTTGGCGCATTTTGAAAAGGTGGGGAGCAACGCGGCCTTTGTTTTCTACTACGACAACGAAGCTTCGTTTATTGGGCCTATTTTGGAGCGCTTCGTGTACCTTGATCGGGACCATGCCTACGAAATGCACACCGGAGGTGTAAGCACGGCAAATGTGGCCCCCACCCCAGATTTGTTCAGGCCATTTGTCGAAAAGTACAGCTCCATCCTGAGTCGCATCCACCCGCTGGCGCCAGGAAAGTTCCCCAGTCGCGATGGGCTGTGCATTGACAGTGCGGTAGTTAGCGGGGAGACGGGCAGGAATGCAAAGGCTGGTCTCATTTCGGAAATTGCTTACGGTACTGAGTTGGTGGTGTCTTATCGGGAGAACCTCTACAAGGTCTCCATTTACAACGGCTATGAAGACATTAAATACGACGAAAACCGGGCCAAGATCATGCTGGTTGATGGCGGGCCCGAGGACTTCAAAGACTTCAAGGTACTACAAAAACGCGATCGTACGCTGGCCGGTTTGGCAGGGCAGGAGACTGTGGCACGCACCACGCTCAACAACGGCCACACCTACTACAGCATGCAATGGACGATCAAGGGCGCACTTGACGGTGGGGTATTGAAGCCCGGCATTGTGGTGCATCTCAACACCCCTCAAACCGCCACGGATACCACCGGCAAGCCCTACGACAAGCTGCCTCCCGAGTCCGAACTTCTCAAGCTGTGGGACTACGCCTTGTCGACCTTCCAATGGCGCTCCGGCGCCTTGCCCGACGGGCAACAGATTCAGGCAGTCAACTGATTTCCCGGTAGCAAACATTCATTTTCAGCACCCACACCACAAGTAAAAACGCATGAAAAACGATATTCCATTCAAGGGTGAACCCTTCGACGGCGAGCAAGGCCCTGGCTTTCCTGCCATCCATGACAAGGACGTCGGCCTGGTGTTTGAACCCGGCCCCAACCACGACACGCGCCTGGCCGCTGTGCTTCTGGCCGTGGAGCAAAACCGCAACCCGTTCCTGGAGGCGGGCAGTGTGTTGCTGCGCAGCCTGGCCGAGTTGCCCAAGGAGCTCAATGCCGAGGGCTTGCGCGGTTTGCACACGTTGCTTACGCAGGAGTTGCAGACCTATACGCGGCTGTGCGAGCAGGCCAACTTGCGGCGCGACCATATGCTGGCCGTGCGCTATGCCCTGTGTACCGCGCTGGACGAAGCCATCAGCGCCAAACCCTGGGCGGGCGGTGAGGCGGGCAACACCGGCATGTGGTCCACGCAGGCGCTGCTGAACCAGTTCCATGGCGAGAGCGGGGGCGGCAAGACGGTGTTTCTGCTGATGGGCCGTCTGGCCAACGCGCCGGACGAACACATGCCGGTGCTGGAGGTGATCCACCATCTGCTGAGCCTGGGTTTCATGGGCGACTACCGCGTGCAGACCGATGGCCACCGCATGATTGAGACGATTCGCCACCGCCTCTACACCATGGTGTCGGCCAGCCGCGAGCCGGTGGCGCGCGAGTTGTCGCCGCATTGGCAGGGCGTGGGGCAGGGCAAGTTCAAGTTGCTGCGCTCCATTCCGGTATGGGTGTCGGCCAGTGTGCTGGGTCTGGTGCTGTTCGGGCAGTTCAGCTGGTTCAAGTACCAGTTACTCACCAAATCCACCGTGGTCGAGAAAAGCATCGAGGCCTTGGCCAAGCTGCAGCCGCCGCCGCAGGCGCGCAAGGCAGCCGTCAACCTCAATCTGGCGCAGTTGCTGCAAGCCGAGGTGGCACAAGGGCGCATCAAAGTCGATGAAAACGACCAGCGTTCGCTCGTGGTTTTCAAGGGTGACGGCATGTTCTCCGGTGGGCTGAACAGGTTGAGCCCGGGCACCCTGGCCATTCTCGATAAGGTGGCTGGCGCGCTGCAGCAAGCAGGCGGCACGGTGCGTGTGATCGGCCATACGGACAACCAGCCGATTGCCACGCCGGCCTTCCCCAGCAACATGGTTTTGTCCGAGAAGCGCGCACAGACTGTGCTGAAGGTGTTGCAGGACAAGGGTGTGGACGCCACGCGTCTGCAGGCTATCGGCAGGGGCGATACCCAGCCCATAGACACCGCCAATACCGATGCGGCGCGCGCAGCTAACCGGCGTGTCGAAATCGAAGTGAGTGGCACTGGCGCCGTGCCGGCTGCGTCACAGGCATCTGTTCCTACCGCCCCATCCAGAAAATAACAGGAAGAATAAAATGCAAGGGTTCTTTAGTTCCCCCGTAGTGCGCGCCATTCTGGCGTTTTTGGCGCTCATTCTGCTGGCGCTTGCCGTCTGGTTCATCGGCCCGCTGCTGGCCTTTGGTGAGTTGCATCCGCTGGCCAGCGTCGGTATCCGCATCACCACCATCTGCCTGATGCTGGTGTTTGTGATCTTTGCCCTGATGGGCTGGACGCTTAGTGTGATCGGCGTCACCTGCTTGTGCCTCCTGGTTTGGCACGCCGGGCCCTTGCTGGCCTTTGCCAACTTCCATCCGCTGGAGCCGGTGTGGGTGCGCGCGGTCACCATTGCTGTCATTGCCCTGATCTATCTGGTGTGGGCCATCTACACGCTGTGGAACCTGATCCGCAATGACGAGGCCTTTGCCAAACGCCTGTTTGGTCGCGACAAGAACGCCCCCAAGGTGCTGGCCAAGGACGAGGTGCGTGCCATTGCCGACATCGCCCGCAAGTCGGTCGGCCAACTCAAGCAAATGCACATCACCATGGCTGGTGGAACGGGCTCCTTTGTAGGCGCCTTGCGCCGCTTGGTGGAGGGCAAGCGCTATCTGTACGAACTGCCCTGGTACATGATCATCGGCACGCCCGGTGCGGGCAAGACATCGGCTCTGCTCAACTCGGGTCTGAAGTTCCCGGTGGCCGAGCAGATGGGCACGGCCAGCGCGCAGATGACCCTGTCGCAAAACGCCGGCACCCTGAACTGCGCCTGGTGGTTCACCAACGATGCGGTGCTGATTGACACGGCGGGCCGTTATACGAATCCGGCGGACGGTCGCGGCTTCAAGCGGCTCAATCCTCCCAAGGACGTGGAGCCTACGGCGGAGCCTGGCGATCCGAGTCTGCAGGAGCAGACCAATGCCGCCGAGTGGAAGGGCTTTCTGGGTGTGCTGCGCCAGGTGCGCTCGCGTGCCCCCATCAACGGTGCCTTGCTGGCGGTGGATGTGGCCAAGCTGCTGGGCGATGACGACGCCGAAGCCATGGCCCACGCGGCGCAATTGCGCGCCCGCCTGGGTGAGCTGCGCCAGGAACTGGGCATACGCTTTCCGGTGTATGTGGTGCTGACCAAGACCGACTTGCTGCGCGGCTTTGCCGAGTATTTCAGCAGCCTGACCACCGAGGCCCGTGCCCAGGTCTGGGGCTTCACCCTGCCATGGGTGGATCAGGGCAAGGCCAAGGCGGCACCGCTGGCGCCCCAAATCGAGCGCGAGCTCGAAGCATTGCAGCGCCGTGTCGCTGATGGCGTGGCCACGCGCCTGCAGGAAGAGTTTGAGCTGGACAGGCGCCAGGCCCTATATGTGCTGCCGCACGAGTTGGCTGCCCTGGCTCCTCGTCTGGCCACTTTGCTGGATGCCGTCTTCTCCGATTCGCGCTACGACACCACGCAACTCACCCACACCCTGCGCGGCGTGTATTTCACCAGCGCCATGCAGTACGAAGACCGCAGGGTCACGGCGGACCGGCGTGCGCTGGTACCGCGCTTGCGACAAGCACTTTCCGGCATGGCCGCACGCATGCGCGGCGCAGAGCCTGTCAGCAACTATGCACTGCTGAGCACGCAGGGGCGTGCCAGCAGCACGCGCAGTTTCTTTATGACCGATGCGCTCACGCGGGTGATATTCCCCGAGGCCCACCTGGTCAAACCCAACCTGAAGTGGGAAGCGCGCTTCCGTCTGTTGCGTCTGGTGGGCCACGCGCTGGTGGTGCTGGTCTTTCTGTGGTTGTCCGGCGCGCTGGTGCTGAGCCATTCCAACAACCAGTCGTATTTGTCGGATGTGGGTGGCAAGACCGAAACCCTGACCGAAAAAATGAAGGAGCTGATCACCCACCAAAGCACCGACAAAATGATAGAGGTGCTGGGCCTGGCACAGGCCTTACCCACCCACTCGGGTCTGGATCTGGCGGATCCCTCCGGTGCCTATCTGTATGGCTTGTATTCGGCCGATCCGGTGGCCGATGCGGCGCATATCACCTATGGCAATCTGCAAGACCGGCTGATCCTGCCAGTACTCACGCAGCGCATGGAGTCGGTGATGCGCGCAGCCGTGGCCAACGCGGACTCCAAAACCGCCTATGACACCTTGCATGTTTACTTGCTGCTGCATGACAAAGAGCACTACGTTGGCACCGCTTCGCAAGAGGTGCGCACCTGGGTGTTGAACGATTGGCAAGAGGGCGCCGTCAAGGACAGTGCGGCCAAGGACAGCGCCAAAGACAAGGCTGCCAAGGACACGCCCATCGTAGCCCCCAAAGACGTGTTGGCTGCCCAACCCAAAACCGAGAAGGCTGCCCCCCTTAAGATGGTCGACAGTGGCCCGGGCTTGGCCTCCAGCTTCGGCAACAGCACGGCCATGGTGTCGTATCTGCAGGATATGTTTTCCGGAAAACGCCTGGTGCAATCCGGCACCGCGCGTGACGAGGCGCTGGTACGCCAGGTCCGGTCCTTTCTGGACACCAGCTCCAGCAGCGAGCGTTTGTACCAGCGCACCAAGGCGGCCTTGATTCCCGACGCGCCGCAGGACTTCACCCTGGTGCGGGCACTGGGTCCGCAGGCGGGTACGCTCTTCAGCCGGGCGTCGGGCAAGACCTTGGAGAAGGGAGTCCCGGGTTTTTTTACCTATGACGGTTACCACGGACTCTTTGCCAAACGCCTGGTCGAGATGGTAGCCGTCGCCCAAGTGGATGATGCCTGGGTCATGGGGCGCACCGATGGCATTTCAGCGCCCAAGAAGACGGTGGACACCGGTGGCGCCACGGAGGCCGAAACCCGGGCGCTGACCGAAGAGATTCGCCGCCAGTACCTCAACGAATACACCGAGCTGTGGACCGCGTTTTTGCAGGACATCCGCATCATCAGTACCGATGGTGGCGGCTCACTCTCGTTTGAGCTGAATGTGTTGCGCCAGCTTGCCGCACCCGACTCACCGCTTACGCGTCTGGGGCGCATGGCCGCGCGCGAGACCACCTTGTCGCGTTCGCTCAAGACCACCAGCGACGAAGACAAGTCTATTTTTGACAAGGCCAGCGACCAGCTCGACAAGAAGACCGCACAAGTCAACAAAGACCTGGGCCTGCGTCCCGAACAGCGCGCAGAGCGCCAGTTTGTGGACGAACGCTTCTCGGCCTTACGTGAAGTGGTGACGGGTCAGAGCGAAGGTGCTGCCACGCCCGGTGGCAAGCCGGCACTCGACGGCATCACCAATTTGCTCAACGAGTACTACACCGCGCTGGTCGTAGCCGATACCGCAATCAGCTCCGGCGCACTGCCACCCGCTGGTGTCGAGGCTGCCACCAAGATCAAGATTGAGGCCGGCAAATTGCCCGCACCCTTTCGGGAGGTTCTTCTGGGCGTTAGCGCCAACGGCTCGGACAAGGTGGCCCAGGGCGCCGCATCGATTCTGCGTGTGCAAGCCCAGGCCCAGATGGACAGGCTGGTCGGCATGTTGGCGCTGACGGTGGGTGAGCCCTGCAAGCGCAACATCGCCGGACGCTACCCCTTTGGCCAGAGCACACAGGAAGTGGCTGTGGACGACTTCAACGCCATGTTTGCAGCGGGTGGCGCGGCCGATGAGTATTTCAATAAGTATCTGGCACCGTTGGTAGACACCAGTTCCCGCCCCTGGAAATACAAGAGCCCTGCCTCCGCCAATACCATGGTGGGTACCGAGAATCTGGCCGGTGGTCAGGCTCCTGCGGCGGCGGCCAGTGGCCCCACATTAACAGGGGAGCTGCTGAAGTTACTGGCGGCCAGCGGGCCGAATCCGGACTTCTTTGCGCAGGTCGGGCAAATCCGCGAGGCCTATTTCAAGGAACCCGGCGCCAAGCGCATGGCCTGGAAGCTGGACCTGACGGTGCAATCGCTGGATGCCAGCGTGACCGAACTGCTGATCGACATGGATGGTCAGGTGCAGCGCTATGCCCACGGCCCGGTGCAAGCCATGGCGGTGCAGTGGCCCGGCCCGCGTGGCGGCACGATGGCCGAGATCAGTGCACAACCCCGTATCAAGGCGGATACCTCGGCCCTCTCGGTGCGGGGTCCCTGGGCCTTGCTGCATTTGATGGAGCGTGGTCACATCACCAGCGGAGCGAGCGCCGGGCGCGTGGCGGTGGAGTTCCTGTTTGACAACCGCCGTGCCGTTCTGGAAGTGGGAAGCAGCGGGGCCAATCCGCTCAGCAGCCCGCTGCTCAAGAACTTCAATTGCCCGCTGCGTTCGGGTTGAAGAGACTGCCATGCTTCAATCCGTTTCAGAACACTTGAGCCGCCGCTGGCTAGCGGCTCCCTTGTCCATTTGGGGCAAGCTGCCCAGCCATGGCGATTTCTTACGTCACCGTGCCACCGCCGCGCAGGCGCAAGACTGGCAGGACTGGGTTGCGCGCGTCTGGAGCCAGCGCCCCTCTGTTTCGCCCACACAACTCCCACGCAGCAGTGCGCGTGGCGAGCCCGGTTGGGTTTCGCTGGAGCCACGCAAGGCGGTTGCCAGTCTGGCTGAAGTCCCGGTCGCCTTTGTGCTGCAGCCCGGGGCCATGCCGTTCTCACCCAGGCACTGTGTGCAAGGCGTGATGGTGGCTTCGGAAGACCAGGTCGGGCGTCCTTGCCCGCTGATCATCTTCCAGCAAGTGGCACCCGCCTGGATGCGGCGCAGTTGGGCGCGGCCGTCGGCCCATAGCCACCACGACCTGCTTTACTGGTTGGCGCGCATCGCGGCGCGCACCCATGCGTCCGACAAGAGCTGGGAAGAGTTGACCGGCGCTGTGGACGCGGTGTGGCAGGCCCATGCGCCCAACTGGAAGCACCTCATGGGTGCCCCCATTCCTGCGCCCACCAGTCTTCAGTTGGATTTGCTGGTGCGCAAGTATTGCGAGCAGGACACGTCCGATACGGCCCGGGGTTTGCACGGTGTAAATCGCATGCCATGGGTCAACTGGCCTGTGCAAATCGTGCGCCCGCAGCACCCGGTGCATGCTTTCTGGCAGCAGGATATTCGGGGAGGCTATGTCAGCGCTAGCGAAAGCCTGCCGACCTTGTGGGGAGCACGCGCATGATTCTGCATACGCCCGCCCAGTCCGCGCCACAACTGGAGTTGCTGGATCTGCAGTACCAGGGTCGCGCCATCGATTGGTCCTGGCAATGGCCGGACCACGCTTTCAAGCTGGGGTTCGATGCCATTCTCGGCAATCTGGAGGAGGCGGACCCGGATCTGTTGCTGCATGCCCGGTATTGCAGCGTGCAGCGTGCGGGCTCTTACCATCAACCGGTATGGTTGCTCAGCAACAGCAGCCATGAAATGGTTTGCAGTGTGAATCAGCACGTTCTTGCGGTCGGTAGCCAATTGCGCCTGGCCCATGGCGACCAAGTCGAACTGGGTCTTGCGCGCTTTGTGGTGTCGCTGGAGCCCATGCCTGCGATGCCGCGTTCGGGGGATACCAACCCTAAGTCGGACGCGGGCCATCCAAACGCGCGCGAGGGGGTGGAAGCACCTTTCGATCTCACGGCGCTGGATGCATTGGCCGATATCTCGGCCTTGACGGACGCAGAAGCCCAGGGCCTCAAGCGCACGGACTTTGGCGACATCATTTCCCTCACGCCCCTGGAGCAGGTCGCACCGACAGCATCTGAGCGGGTGACGCCCGCAGCGGGCAAAGAGCCGACACTGGCCGAGGCGCTGGCAGCCGGCAAGCAGCCCAGCTACGCGGAAAAAGTGTCCGACCTGCTAGCGCAATTCACCGCCGGTGCGCAAGCGCCCAAGCAGGTTGAGACGCTGACCAATGATCCGCTGGATGCATTGCACACCATGTACCTCGCCAAATTGCGCGACCCCGTACATGGCGACGATCAGGACCTCTGGAACGACGTCGTGCGGGCTGACCAGCATCAGCACGCCGACCCGATGCAGCAATGGATGCAGGCCGCAGGCACCAACCCGAGCCTGGACGATTTGCTGGGTCAACCCCACAGCATCGCATCGGTCATCCAGGGTCTGGACGCCCTCGGTGCATCGGACGTGTTGGCACCCGAACCCTTTGCCAGTGTGATGCACCTGTTCGCGCCCGAACACCTGCGCGAACAAGGCCAGGATTCGCTGGAGACCTTGGTTCAGCGCAGCCTGCCGGGCTTGACCCGGCGCGAACACCACAGCCTGTCGCTGGACAGCGTCATGCCCTTTACCGGCGGTGAAGACTTGCCACCCAAAACCAAATGAAGCTATGAATACCTCCACGACGCCAAATCCCTTGCTGCTCAGCCAGCTCAACCCGGAGCACAACCTGCAAGATGCCCTGACCCGTCTGGAGGGGGAAGTGCGAACCCATCCCTCCAGCGCCGGCCACCGTTGGGCCTTGGCTGAACTTTTGTGTGTCTTGGGACAGTGGGAGCGCGCCCTCAAGCAATTACAGGTCGGCGCGAAACTGGTGGATGCCAAAGACGCGCACTGGCAAGCCAAAGCCCAGTTGTTGCGCGGCCTGATTCGCGCCGAAGCGCAGCGCACCCAGGTCTTTGCCGGTCAGTTGTTGCCCGTGCCCGTGGTGGACCGGCCGCAATGGATGGAGGACCTGGCCCGCGCCATTAGCCTGAACGAAAAGGGGGAGCACGCCCAGGCCGATGCAGTGCGCCGCGCAGCGCTGGACGCAGCCCCCACCCACGCCGGTGTGTGCACCTGGCACGACGACAGCGATCGGGAACTGTCCGAGCGCGTGCAGGCGGGTAGCGATCAGCCCTTGAGCGAGCAGCGCTTCGATTGGATCAGCGATACCGACACCCGGCTGGGTCCGGTATGCGAATTCATTGTGGCCGGCGGGTATCGTTGGTTGGCCTATGCCGATATTGCGTCGGTGCAAATTTCCCGCCCGGCCAGTCTGCTGGATCTGGTGTGGCTGCCCGCAACACTGAGGTTGCGCAGCACCCAGGCCGGGCCGCAGCAGTTGCGTGGCTTTATTCCGTCACGCTATAGCGGTACTGAAAACATCGCTGCGGAAATTGGCAGCAACCAGCGTGATGCACTCATGCTGTCGCGCCTGACCCTGTGGCAAGACATCGGTGAAACCGGTGTGTTCGCTCTGGGGCAAAAGACGCTGATGACCCAGCAGGGTGACCTGCCACTGATGGGCATACGGTCGCTGGAGATGGCTGGCGCAGCGCCGGATCAGGGCAGCTTGCAATGAATGCACGAGACGCCCTGCATCCGGGCGCACGGGTTTTACCCTCCACGCTCGCGCCCTCGCAAAAGCGCACGGAGCGCCCCTACTTGCCCACCCTGTTTGATCGGCTCTGTGACGACGCACCGAGCGAATCTGTCGAGGCACCCGAGGCCTACGCCAGCAACCGTGTGCAAATGCGCCAGATCGTGCAGCGGGATCTGGCGCTGCTGCTCAACACGACCGACCAGAGCGATCTGCTCGACGCAGCGCGCTACCCCGATGCGGCCAGGTCCACCATCAATTTTGGTGTGCCGGCGCTGGCCGGTGGCTACCTGTCTGAGAAAAAGTGGGCCGACATTGAAGCCATGATCCGCCGCGCCATTTTGAACTTTGAGCCGCGGCTGATGCCGCAAACGCTGATCGTGCGACCCCTGCTCAAGGAGCACGCTACAGCGCACTACAACGTGCTCACTTTTGAAATATCCGGCCACATCCAGATGCAACCCTATCCCATGGAGTTCACCGTGCAAAGCAATGTGGACCTGGAAACCAACCGTATCGAACTGCACCACACCAGGAGCCCGGCCCCATGAACACTGTCGCCAATATGTCTATGGAACACGATAAAAAGCTGCGCCAGTTGTTTGAACTGGCTGAAGACAACCAACTCGCGGTGCAGGACGCCATTGCCTGCCTGACGGCGGAGCGCGAGGCGCTGGCGAAGGAGCGCATGGTGCTGGCCAAAGCCTCGGTCAACTCGGCCGAGGTGTCAGACACCTTGCGCAGAGCGACGGCAGACGCCATACCTGCCATTGCGGCGGCGGCGGACAAATCCATCCAGGCTTCCATGGAGCGGGCATTGGCTTCTACGCACGAGGCCAACGATACGTTCCGGCGCGCGACAAGCGACGCCTCCGACAGTTTGCGCCGCACCGCCACCGAGGCCGTGCCTGCCATAGAGCGCGCAGCCGACCGCGTCATCAAGGATTCCATGGAGCGCGCACTGGGGCTGACGCAAGACGCCGCCTCGCGCATCTGGACCGGCACAGCCGCGCCGGTGGTGGAGCGCTTCAGCACCGTCATCCAGATGGCGGTCGAGATGGAGACACGTATCCGCCGCGCCGGCTATCGCCATGCCTGGCAGTGGACCGCACTCACTGCCCTGGGCGTGGTGGCCACCATCGTGGTCGCCGTCGTTGGCGTGCAGCAACTCAAAAGCCAGCAGGCCGAAGTGCAACGCCAGCAAGCCGACTTGCAGGCGCAAAAGGCCGCCTTCTCCGAAGAGATGGCGCGCATGCAGGCCAGCGTGACCTTCCTGGAAAAAAAGGGCGGCCGCATTCATCTGGACAAGTGCGGACCCGAAGGTCGCCTGTGTTTTGAAGTGACGGCGGATCAGGGCAATGGCCGCAACAACTTCAAGGGCAGTTGGTTCAGCAGTGACAACCAGAAGAGCTTTGTCATCCCCAAAGGGTATTGAGCCACCACTAGAACCATCTGCAAGGTAGACCCGCCATGACCCTGTTCAATGCCCCGCGCGCACTCACCGTCAAGAGCCCCGCCATTCCCCAGGTGGCCGGCCAGCCCGCGCTGTGGCCGCTCAAGCTCGAAGGCAGCGAGGGCGTTAACAGCCTGTTTGAGTACCGCCTGACGCTGCAAACCCCCGATGCCCTGAACTTCATGGCCGGCACCGGCAGCAATTTCGATCTGGACGCTTTTGTTGGCCTGGAGCTCAGCTGCTACGTGGAGTTGGAAGGCCGGGGCTCGTTTGCTGCGGGACTGCCCGGCGGCGGTGGCGCGGCAAACCAGGGTGCCGGTGTGCGCGAGATCTCCGGCCTGATTACTTCGGCGCGCTATGTCGGTGAAGAAAGCCGCCATGCTTTGTACGAGCTCACCCTGCGCCCCTGGCTGCACCTGGCCACCCTCACCACCGACTGCAAGGTGTTCCAGGACAAGACCCCGGTGGAAATCATTGAAGCCGTGTTGTCCGACTACGGCTTTGCTGCAGACAAGCGCCTGATAGAAACCTACCCCCAGCGCGACTACACCGTTCAGTACAACGAGACCGACTTTGAATTCGTCACCCGCCTGATGCAGGAGTGGGGCATTTCGTATCACTTTCAGCACAGCGGCGGCGTGCACCGCCTGATCTGGAGCGACCATAACGGCGCCTTCCAGGTGACACAAGCTGATCAGGACCAGGGCGTTAGCGCCTACCACCAGATACCCTTCTACCCGCTGGGTCACAAGATAGACCGCGAATACATCCACGGTTTCAGCGTGGTGGATGCACTCACCAGCGGCAGCTATGCCACGCGCGAATACGACTACACCCGTCCGCGCGCCTCGCTGGCAGTGGATGCAGCCGCACCCCGCAACACCGGCCACGCCGATCAGGAGCTGTACCTGTGGCGCGGTGACAAGTCCGGTCTGGGCGGCAGCGACTACAGCCAGCCCAACAAGGGCGCCGACAAAGCAGCCAACCAGACCGAAGACCAAGGCCGCCACCTGGCCCGCCTGCGCATGCAGACGCTGCGCCAGACCGGCCTGCGCGCCATGGGCGTGGGCCATGTGCGCGGCATCGTGCCGGGCTGCACCTTCACCTTAAGCGAGCACCCGCAAGAAAAGGCGAATGCGGAATACATCACGCTCAACACCCGATTCGTCATCGAGAACGTGGGCGAGGATACGCAGCGTGATGCTTCGTCAATGGTCTCCGGCGACACGGGCAGCGCCGCACCCCGGGGCGTGGGCCTCATGGTGCCAAACGCGCACAAATCGGCCCCCACCCCGGGGAGTGTCGCCGCCCTTTCGGATGCACAACGCATGGCAGGCCAATGGCGTGTTGTGGTCAACTTTGAAGTGCAGCCCGCCACCGAAGTTCTGCGCCCGGTAGCTACACAGCGCAAGCCCAAAACCGGTGGACCGGAAACTGCCCTGGTGGTAGGCCCCGGCGCCGACACCGCCGAGAGCAACATCTACACCGACAGCCTGGGCCGCATCAAGCTGCAGTTTCCCTGGGACCGCTACGGCGAGAAGAACCAGAACAGCTCCTGCTGGGTGCGCGTCTCTGCCGCATGGGCCGGCAACCAGCTTGGCGCCATGCACCTGCCGCGCATCGGCGAAGAAGTGCTGGTGGACTTTTTGGGGGGCGACCCCGATCTGCCTTTTGTCAAAGGCCGCCTGTTCAACGCCATGAACATGCCACCCTGGAGCCTGCCGGAGCAGCAAGCCCTCTCCGGCTTTAGAAGCCGCGAACTCATTCCCGGCGGCGGCAACAGCGCAGCCGGTCGCAGCAACCATGTGGTGCTGGACGACACCGAACAGAAGATCCAGGCCCAACTCAAGAGCGACCATCAACACAGCAGCTTGAGCCTGGGCCACATCACCCGCATCGAAGACAACGCCGGGCGCAAAGACCACCGCGGTGAAGGCTTTGAGCTGCGCACCGACGGCCATGGCGTGGTGCGCGCCAAGGAAGGCCTGCTCATCACCACCGAAGCCCGCCCCGGCGCTCAGGCCCACGCCAAAGACATGGGTGAGACCACGGTACGCTTGAGCCAGGCGCAGGATCAGCACGCATCGTTAGGCGACCTGGCCGCGCAGCACTTGGCGCAAGACATAGCAGACCAAGGTGATGTGGCCAAAGACCTCCAGGCACAAAACGAGGCCATCCAGGGTGGCGCCGCTGAGCAAGGCAAGTTCCCGGAATTTGCCGAGCCCCACATCACCTTCGCCAGCCCGGCCGGCATTGCATCCACCACCCCCGACACCACCCACCATCACAGCGGTCGCCACCACGCCATCACCAGCGGCGGCCACACCAGCATCAGCAGCAACAAAAGCTTCCTGGTCAGCGCCAAGGAAGCCGTGCGCCTGTTTGCCTACAAGAGCGGCATCAAGCTCGTCTCCGCTGCCGCCGACATCGAAACCCAGGCATTGGAGAAGAGCATTCATATCCTCTCTAAGATCAGCATCACCGAGACCGCCGAGAACATCACGCTCACCGCCAAAGAAGAACTCACCATCAACGGCGGCGGCAGCTTCAGCACCTTCAAGAGCGGCAGCCTGACGCATGGCACGGCGGGAGTGTGGGATATGAACGCGGCTACGGTGGCGATGGATGGGGCTAAGAGTTTGTCGGCAGTCATGCCAGTGTTCCCTGCGGCATTGCCGTTTGATGAGCAGTTCCAAGCGGTGAGCAATATCACCGACAAGTCGGTGCCAGGTATTCCATTCACGATCAAAACCGCCAGCGGTGATGTCCTGCAAGGTCAGACAGACAAGGACGGCAAGACGCAGCGCATCTTTGGCAAACAGGCAGAGTCATTGGAACTCACCTGGGGAGGTCTTCAGGAGGAGGGGCTCATCGAAGTGTTTGCTGTGTCTAAAGATCACGAACATGACGACTGCTGATTTGGCAAAGAAAAAAACATGACAACAAAACCCAACTGCGATGTCACTGGCCTTTTGAATGAGGCACAGGCATCTTGCGTAAAAGATCACGTCGCCGGCTTGATACCCGTCGAATATGTCATCCACTTTGACACAAGCATTCGGCTGCCCTACGCCATCTTTTGGAATGGTGAAAAGCAACCGTCCAATCGGGTTGCACTCACGTCGGGAGGTAACGTTGCAACCGTGCGCATCATGGCCCGCAGCGGTCAGAAAGTGGGGCTGTATCTTGGCAGCGATGCCTCGCCCCAGTTTCGCCAAGAAATGCTTTTCCCTATCACGGTGGGGCACAACGATATTCGCGTGGTGATCCAAAGCCAAACCGGCTTGCATGACGACATAGCAGAAATTTCTTCTAAAGAAAGTGACATACAGCGTGACGTGCAAGAAGCGGGAAGGCCCGATAAGCTGGATATCTACAACGGGAACAAACTCACTGGCAACACTTGGCTGCGGTTCAGCCACAAATACACCGCAGCAGACGCGTTGGCCCTGGCTGCGGAGGCGGGGGAAACAGACGCGGGGGTACAGGCTGCGCTGATTGCCCTGTATGGTGGAGACGTTTCAAAAGCTGCGGGCTATACCGTTGCTTTTGCGGGCAAGCACAGTTGCAAGCTCAGCTTTCAGTCAGGCGTTGACAGCAATTGCGCGCAGAACATCCAGCGCTACCTGTCACTGGGTGGCTTCGGTGGTGCAGCGCTGCCCCGTGTGCATCCGCGTTCATGGATCGCGCTCTTGCAGGCTGCGCGGGATGCCAATGTCGGCGCATTGGAAATCACGTCAGGTTGGCGCCCCATGACGGGCAAGTCGCCGCACCGCATTGGTTTGGGGCTGGATATTAAGAGTGCCAAGTCCACTGCAGGAAAAGCATTGGTGTTTGACAAAGACAGTCCTGCAATGTGGTCAAGCCCACAGGAGAAAATAGCGCATCAAGATTGGATGGAATCCGAGGCTGATCTGGAGAAGGCCAAGGCTGAGATCGCTGCGGCGCAGAAGGCGATGAAAGCGGCGAATGACAAGGGGAAGGCTGTGGCCCAGCAGAGAAAGGATGATGCGGAGAAAAAGTTGGCCGACGCGCTTGAAAAGCGGCGTCAAGTGAAGTTTGAATATGAAAAACATCACAAAGGCACTTTTGCAGGCACGCTGGAACAGGCGTTGTTCAAGAGCCCACTCATCCGTCAAGTATTCGAGCCCTTGTTGATGGATGCCAATACCCGCGACAAGGTGGAGCCGGAAGTGAATCGCTACCGCGTAGGCAACGAAGCCACCCACAAAAACCACTTGCACGTGACCGCAGCGGACACCTACCTTAGCCCCTGATCAGAAAGCAAGTCCATGCGATTCCTGAAGACCAACAAAGCAATTCTGCAATGCAGCCTCTTGTTGCTGGCCGTAATGCCTAGCGCCCACGTACATGCCGCCAGTTGGTACGACTGGATCGACAAACCCTGGCCTGCCCGGTATGTGATATTCGGCGCGCTGGACTACTCCCGTATTGAAGAATATGCCCCAAAAAATAACGACGAACGTCGCAAAAAGGGGAGGACGAGTCTGTGGCGTTTTGAAGAATTCTTTGATGCCACTCATCCCTTTAAGGGTCTACCGCATCCGATAGGCCGTGTGTACGAGGACTATTACACCAAGTACGACGACTTCGGCTACCAAGTCATTGACTTTGACAAAGCCGGCAAGGTGCTCACTCCCAACCGCACACCCAAGCCTTTGCAGATCAAGCAGTCGGTCAACCCGGATGTTCGACTGGACGCCATGATGGTGGAAGGCGATGCCACGCCTGGCAACCCGTTTTACCGCTTGGGCGAGTGGTACGTTCACCTGCCAGGTGCGCGAGGTGATGACACCACCCCTGCCTTTTGCGGAGGTGATGACGATGGTCGCTACTCGGTAGAAAGCAGCGACCGCTATTTCCATCCCGACATGAAGTTCAACGTCAAGAACATCATTAACGACCGGGGCACCTTCGGTTGTCGCGAATGGGCTTATCAGATGAAGCGCCCCATCAGTGTGGCCGGCATGGGCGGACAAGTGCCCGATGCAAAAGGGCAATGCCAAGGCGGCTTTGAGCCGGGTCTGTACAAGGGTAAATCGGTATGCCCTGGATTAGATGAAAGCAGCCAATACAAACCCAATGCCAAGGGCTTTGTTCAACCGTACATTGATGTAACCACTTACCACGACAAGGCGGGCAAGAAGACCCACATCGGCAGATTCATTGGCTGGATGGGGTTCGAAGATGCGCCACGTCCCGTAATCGGTAAGCATGGCGATTACTGGCTGTGTCTGCATGAATGTCCTGATGGTGAAAACCCTGGCGTTATTGCAGACATCGTTGACTGGACCAATAAACGTAGTTGGCCCCTACCCAAGCCGACGCCGTACTTTCCCGATGTGAAACTTAAACCCACCAGGGCGGAGCTGATCGAATAATGAGATGCTCTACGCGAAATTGTCTCCGAGAACCAAATCAATGCCGACGTTCCATGGGCCAGATTGAACACGCTCAGCCAAACACCTTAAGCCGTCGCCGTTTGCTTGCGGTACTTGGCTTGAACGGTCTAAGCGCCACTAACTCCACCCATGCAGAGTGGCTCGTGCAGATGGGGCAACCACTGATAGAAAAAGCCATGCAGGCCTACGAAACCGAAGAATTCACTTGGGGGCTAAGTACGAGTCACTACTACCTCGACAAGGGGGCGACTCAGATGGTTACTTTGGAGCGGGAAAATTGGATGAAGGATGCGCATGGCAATGTTGTGGCCAATTGGTTTGGCGCAGGTAATGTATGGGGACTAGGTGGTGGACCCATTGGGGGTGACCCACGAAAGTCGCGGTTGCCAAAATCCATCCACATCAGCTATTACGACTATCAAGAGGACCTCTTTTATCAACTCGATGCAGAGCTGCCACAAAAGGAACTCTATGCGCTTTTTAAGCAGAAGACTGTCGATCGAAGTATGCAGGTTGGCGCTGTAATTCCTCGTTACGATCGCTTTCTCATCGGTATTGCGCCACAGGGGCATGTCGTATTGTGGGTACGTTCCGCTGGTGCTAAGGATCAAGTCGAATTTGCTACTTTTAAAGCACAAATCATGCAAGGCATGACCGTCGATCGGTATAACAGTACAGGCACCTATGGACCAAACGGCGGCAGAGCATTCCCAATCAGTACCGATCGTTGGGGAAAACTCAGTTCGTCAACTTCTTTGACGCCGGTTACCGTTAATAAGCTGAAAAGCGGTTGGCTTCCATCCGCAGACTACTACTTGCAACAGCGTATTAAATACCCATGGCGATATCAAATGAGCGGCAATGGTCGATTGCTGGAGTTCACCGAGACACAAGGTAATCAGGAGCACTTCTATGTGGGACCATGGTCTTTGACGCCATATCTGAACGGTGCTGCGATGCGTGGCGTGCCTGAAACTACAACCATGTGGTTCAACGACTCAGAAGGCATGCGGCACAGCATTTACCTTGCTTTTTTTGACAAATATCGAGTGGCGGGTGAGCCAGATTTGTCCCCAATCTGGCAAGCCTTTAGATCAGCGTTTCCTGATCGCAAAGTGGAAGGTAACGATTACTGGCCCGGCGCACGTGATATGGGAACCGTAAATATTCACGTCAGCGACGACCTTAAATCCTACACGGCGACTTTAATTAAGGACGAACTACGCATTCCCCTGCCAGTGGGGAAGACACAGTTTTTTGACCTTGAGCCTTTCGCGGCTTGGCCTGGTCAAGAGACACCGGCTCCCGCGGTCATCAAACGCTTGCAGGGTGGTCCAGATTTGTCGAGTCAGTGAGTGCCTCGGCCATTCGCCACAAGACTAAAGATCGTTAATCCACATAGCTAGAAGCCCTAACCCATGGACCCCCAACTACTCGATTACTACAACCAGGAACTCACCTACATGCGCGAAGCCGCTGGGGAGTTTGCAGACCTGCACCCCAAGATTGCGCGTCGTCTTGGCATGCAAGGTGTGGAGGTGGCCGACCCCTATGTGGAGCGGCTGATTGAGTCCTTCTGCTTCATGTCGGCGCGCATGCGCATCAAGCTCGATGCCGAGTTCCCGCGCTTCAGCCAGCGCATGCTGGAGGTGGTCTACCCCAACTATGTGGCGCCTACGCCCAGCATGGCCGTGGCGCAGCTGCATCCCAATGTGAAAGAGGGCGACTTCAGCAAGGGCTTTGCCGTACCGCGCAACACCGCTTTCTTTGCCAAGGTGCCCGAGGGTGAAACCACGGCTTGTGAATTCCGCTCGGGCCAGGACGTGACCCTGTGGCCGATTGAAATCGTCAGCGCCAAACTGGCCGGCGTGCCGCCCGATATCCCCGCGCTGGAGCGCTACCTGCCACCCACCGTGCAGGTGATGGGCAGTCTGCGCATGCAGCTGCGCGTGACCGGCGAGCTGAACTTTTGCGATCTCAAGGGCCTGGACCGCTTGCCGGTTTATCTCAGCGGCGACGAGCAGGTGGCCTCCCACCTGTTTGAGCTGCTGCATGCCGGTGCCGTGGCCTCGCTCACCGGCGTGCCGGGCAACATGGCAGACAACCCGCATGTGGTGACGCACAACGCGCTGGTGCACGAGGGCCTGAGCCCGAACCAAAGCCTGATGCCCTTGCCCTGGAACACCTGGCACGGTCACAACCTGCTGCATGAATACTTTGCCTGCCCGAGCCGCTTCTACTTCTTTGCGCTGGAAGGCTTGGCAGCCGGCCTCTCGCGCATCCAGGGCAAGGTCGCCGAGGTGGTGGTGCTGCTCACACAAGACACGGCCAAGCTGCGCGGCCTGGTCGACAAGAACCAGTTCGCGCTGTTCTGCACGCCGGTCGTCAACCTGTTTGACCGGCGCACCGACCGCATTGAGATGACGCCCGGCCAGACCGAGTTCCACCTGGTGCCGGATCGCTCGCGCCCCAGGGATCTGGAGGTGTTCAGTGTGCAGGAAATGTCAGGGCAAAAGGCCGACACCACGCAGGAGCTGATCTTCCGCCCCATGTACCAAACGCTGAACCAGGACGAGGGCAACCACGGTCGCTACTTCAGTCTGCGCCGCGAGGGCCGGCTGGCCTCTGACAATGCGCGCAAGTACGGCACGCGCACACCCTATGTCGGCACCGAGGTGTTCGTCAGCTTGGTGGACCAGCACGAGGCACCCTATGCCGAATCCCTGCGCTACCTCAGCGTGCAGGCCTTGTTGACCAACCGCGATTTGCCGCGGCTGGTGCCGCGCAATGGCTATTCAGACCTCAGTGTGAAGGATTCGCTGCCCGTTAGCGCCGTGGGTCTGGTGCGTGCGCCCAGCCAGCCGCGTGCTCCCTTTGCCCAGGGCGAGATGGCCTGGCGCCTGATTCGCCAGCTCAACTTCAACTACCTGCCCTTGATGGACATGAACCACCGCCAGGGCGCGCAGGCTCTGCGCGACATGCTGCGCCTGTTTGTGGGGGCTGACGACCTGATCGCCAGCAAACAGGTGGAGGGCTTGATCGGCAGCCGCATCACGCCGGTGACGCGCCGCCTGCCGGGCACCGGCCCCTTGGTCTATGGCCGGGGTGTGCAGTGCGATGTCACCGTCGACGAAGACGCCTTCAGCGGCATCAGTCCGTATCTGCTGGGCTTGGTGCTGGAGCACTACCTGGCGCGCCATGTCAGCATCAATGTGTTTACCCAAACGCGGCTGGAATCCATGCAGCGCGGCCAGGTGGCCCACTGGCCGGTGCGCATGGGAACGCGGGGAATCGTGTGATGCACGCGCAGCCCAAGCCCCATGCCGCCAACACCAGCCTGCGCGACGCGCAGAGCCAGCCCTGGCGCCACGGCTTCCTGCCTTTGCTGCGCCGGCTTGCCGCGTCCGACCCGGCCATGCCCTTGGTGGGTGACGCGCAAAGGCCGCAGCAGGAAAGCTTTCGCCTGGGACAGCAAGCCAGCCTGGCCTTTGCGCCGCGCGAGCTGGCCCGGGTCGAAGTCCAGCTTGATAGCCGGCAAAGGGCCCGGGCCCATATCAAGCTGTTCAGCCTGGGCATGCTGGGCCCGAATGGCGCCTTGCCGATTCACTTTACCGAGCTGGTGCGCGAGCGGGTAGAGGCCAAGCGCGACAACACCCTGGCCGACTTTATTGACCTGTTTCACCACCGCGCCTTCACCCACATCTACCGCGCCTGGGCCCAAAGCCAGAGCGCTGCGGGGCTGGACCGCGCCGGCGAAGAGACCTTCACCCCCTATATCGCGCGTCTGGCCGGAGATGAGCCGTCCGAGGTGCAGTCCAGCGCCCTGCCACCCCACGCACGCTGGGCCAGCAGTGCGCATAGGGTGCGTTCGGCACGCAACCCGGAAGGCCTGGTCAGCACCTTGTCGCGCTTCTTCGGGGTGCCGGTGCACCTGCGTGAATACATGCTGCAGTGGATGGCCATTGAGCCGCAAGACCAATGCATGTTGGGCCAGCCCCGGCCTTCCAGCGTTCTGGGCGAGGGTGCCATGGCGGGTGAGGTGGTGCCGGACCGGCAAAGCCGTTTCCGCTTGGTCATCGGCCCGCTGGATATGGATGGCTATTTGCGTCTCACACCCCAGGGCTCGCCCACCGGAAAGGACTTGCCCGCGCTGCTGGAGATCGTGCGCTCCTTCATCGGCTTTGAATACGTGTGGGAAGTGGAGCTGCTGATTCGCAGCGACGCGGCACCCCAAGCCCAATTGGGCAATGGCACCCAACTCGGGTGGTCTACCTGGATGGCCTCGGATGGCCCGCCTGCTGCGGTGTCGCCACCCGTGACCGGCATGGTGTTTGAACCCGAAAGTTACAGCGCATGAACCCCCTTAAAAAATTGTTTTCTGCGCTGACGGGAGGCACTTCCCACTATCCCGCTGCTGCGCTGGTCCCCGAACTGCTGGCCCCTGTCAGTGAGTCCATGCCGTGCGGTGAGAACCTGGAGTACGACACCGAATACGCGGTATTGCAAGCCCGCTTGGAGCCCAAGGCCGAGGTGCAATACGGAAAATTTTCTTCCCGACCGGAGGCGCCCGAATGGGCCGAGGTGGAGCGTGACGCGCGGCGCCTGCTGCTCAAAAGCAAAGACATCTCCATCCTGGTCTGGTTCACCCGTGCGCGCTGCCGCATGGCCGGTGCCCGGGGCCTGCTGGAGGGCTTGAGCACGCTACAAGCTGTGCTGCAGGCCTACCCCGATCAAGTGCATCCGCAACGGGTGCTTGACGGTGCGCTCGATCCGGCCGTGCGCGCCAATGCCTTGGCGGCGCTGTGTGACCCCGAAGGCCTGTTGGGTGACCTGCGCGAAGTGGTGGTCACCGGCAGCACCGCATTCCGCTTGACCGTGCGCGATGTCGAGCGTGCCCTGGCGTTTCCGCGCCCGCCCTATGCGCCCGACCCGGAGGTCATCAAGCGACAACTGGCCGATCTGCACGGCAAGCAAGATGCTTCGCTCCTGGCCCTGCTGGCCTGTGGGGACTGTGTTCAATCAATTGACCAGTGGAGCCGGACGTCGCTCAAGGACGACGCGCCCAGCCTGGAGCCCCTGCTGCGTTTGCTGGCCTCACACGCGTCGTTTGCCGAACCGGAAAAGCGCAGCACCCGGATGCACGCCGAGGCGATGGAGGCGGACAACAGCCACATCATGGTTGCGCAAAGCTTCCAGCCCGCGGACTCCAACAGCCCGCCCGCAATCGCCACCCCCATGCTGCACCAGAACGTGGTGCAAGAGCGCGAGCAGATTCGTGCCCTGTTGCGCCAGGTCCGTCAGTGGATCGAGCACCACGAGCCCAGCAGCCCGGTCACCATCCTCATCAAGCAGGCCGACCGCATGTGGGGCAAGCGCTTCTCCGAAGTGGCCGGGATGATCCCGCCCGATTTGATGCAGGCCTGGGACCGCGACGACTGAAACGCTAGCGCTGACGCAACGGCGGCATGGTGGTTTGACCTGCTGGATGCGTCGGCGTATGCCGGGTGGCCGGTTGTCAGTCTTGCAGCAGTGACAAATCGCGCACCGCGCCCTTGTCGGCCGACATCACCAGCTTGGCATAGGCCCGGAGCGCAGCCGACACCTTGCGCGGGCGTGGCAGGGCGGGCTTCCAGCCCTTGGCGTTCTGCTCGGCGCGGCGCGTTGCAAGTTCTTCGGCACTCAGCAGCACGTCGATGGAACGGTTGGGGATGTCGATGCGGATGCGGTCGCCATTGCGCACCAGGCCAATCGCGCCACCGGCTGCGGCCTCGGGCGAGACGTGGCCGATCGACAGGCCGGAGGTGCCGCCGGAGAAGCGGCCGTCGGTCAGCAGGGCGCAGGCCTTGCCCAGGCCCTTGCTCTTGATGTAGCTGGTGGGGTAGAGCATTTCCTGCATACCGGGGCCACCCTTGGGGCCCTCGTAGCGGACGATGACCACGTCACCGGCCACCACCTGGTCGGCCAGAATGTGTTCCACCGCCTCGTCCTGGCTCTCCACCACATGGGCCGGGCCTTCGAACACCATCAGGCTGTCGTCCACACCAGCAGTCTTCACCACGCAGCCGTCCAGCGCGATGTTGCCGCGCAGCACGGCCAGGCCGCCTTCTTTGCTGAAGGCGTTCTCGCCGGAGCGGATGCAGCCCTCGGCGCGGTCGATGTCCAGGCTGGGCCAGCGGGCCTCCTGGCTGAAGGCCACTTGCGTGGGAATGCCACCGGGGCCGGCCATATAGAACTTCTTGACGGCGTCCGACGGATTCCGGGCAATGTCCCACAGGTCCAGCGCTTCCTTGAAGGTCTTGCTGTGCACGGTGGGCACGTCGGTGTGCAGCTTGCCGGCGCGGTCCAGCTCGCCGAGGATGCCGTAGATGCCACCGGCGCGGTGCACGTCTTCGATGTGGTACTTGTTGGTATTGGGTGCGACCTTGCAGAGCTGGGGCACGATTTTGGACATGCGGTCGATGTCGGCCATGGTGAATTCGATCTCGGCTTCTTGGGCAATCGCCAAGATGTGCAGGATGGTGTTGGTTGAGCCGCCCATGGCAATGTCCAGCGCAATGGCGTTCTCAAACGCTTTGAAGCCCATGGAGCGTGGCAACACCGACGCGTCGTCTTGCTCGTAGTAGCGCTTGCACAAGTCAACAATCGTGCGACCCGCTTGTTTGAACAGCTGCTCGCGGTCCGCATGTGTGGCGACCACGGTGCCGTTGCCCGGCAAGGCCAGTCCCAAAGCTTCGGCCAAACAATTCATGGAGTTGGCGGTGAACATGCCCGAGCACGAACCGCAGGTGGGGCAAGCCGAGCGTTCGACTTCGGCCAAATCGGCATCGCTCACCTTGTCGTCAGCCGCCATGACCATGGCGTCAATCAAGTCGAGTTTCTTGAATTCCATGACTTGCGTCTGAGGGTTGGCCAAGCGCACTTTGCCAGCTTCCATCGGGCCACCCGACACGAAGATAACGGGGATGTTCAGACGCATGGCGGCCATCAACATGCCGGGGGTGATCTTGTCGCAGTTAGAGATACACACGATGGCGTCGGCACAGTGGGCGTTGACCATGTACTCGACCGAGTCGGCAATGATGTCGCGGCTGGGCAGCGAATACAGCATG
>CANCER010000008.1 GCA_947375135.1 Comamonadaceae bacterium
CCGAAAGCCTCTGTCAAGCGTCACGGCGCCGGATGTTCAAAAGTACCGGGCCTTCCTGCAAGCCGTTCCCTCAACGTGGATCCAGAAGATTCCATTGAAGCGAACAGACCCAGCCTGGCGGGCCTTTCGCACGCAACCAAGTCCTGCCTTGTCAGCGCCGGTTGAATTCTGACCCACCCTGCCGATCCAATATTGACCCAGGGCGGGTTGCTGAATTTGGAATCAGCAACTGTGGATAAGTGTACCCAGTAGCTCTTTTAGAACGGCCCCTCCGGTTGCGGTGATGCCGGCTCCACACTGCCTTTGCGCGCAGTCTCTCTGGCCTTGATGCGTGTCTTCGCCGCCAAGGTGCTGTGCCGGAAGCGGAAGGAATCGTTGCCGGTCTCCACGATGTGGCAGTGATGGGTCAGTCGGTCCAAGAGTGCCGTGGTCATCTTGGCGTCACCAAACACAGCAGGCCACTCCGAGAAGCTCAGGTTGGTAGTGATCACCACGCTGGTGTGTTCATACAGTGTTGGCGCCTGCACGAATTTGACCCAGGTTGCCGACTTCCGGTGCCCCCCCTGGGGTCGAAAAACCCGCGTGTTGCAACGATTTCAACCACTTTACCCAGGGTCACTCAAAGTCGGCAGCGTGGGTCAAAAGCTCGTCGGCCGCAACAGCGATGGGTTCAGGGCGGGTCATGCGGTTTGACTCCGTGCCGCAGCCGGTCATTTGCACCAGGGCCATGGCGGATAGCAGGTAGTGAATAGGTTTCATGCTGGTTTCATTTTCTTGTAGAGCGTTTGGCGGCTGATGCCCAGGGTGCGCGCCGCCAGCGAGACATTGCCCCCGCTTTGCTTGAGCGCCTGTTGCACCAGGAGGCGGGCGTGTTGTTCCAGCTTGTGCGTGGCACCGTTTGCCGCGGGCTGCGGCGCAGGCTTGTGTGCTTGCGTTGCCGGGGTGGCAGCAAGGGATGCCGCAGGCTGCAGCAGGTCCTCGGCAATGTCGTCGGGCACATGCGCCCAGCCGATACAGCGCTCGTGCGCGGACAGCATCGCGCTGGCCGTGCGCAGCACGCTGGCGAGTTGGCGCAGGTTGCCGGGCCAGCGGTAGCGCTGCATTTTTTTCAGGACGTCTACGTCCAGCACCACCGCCGCGCCCGGATGGCATTCCCGCAACAGCTTGGCGACCAGCGCCACAAAGTCGCTGCGCTCGCGCAGCGGCGGCAGGCGCAGCAGCAGGCCGTTGATGCGGTAGAACAGGTCGCCACGGAAGGCGCCGGTTTCGGAGGCCGCACGCAACTGGCTGTGCGTGGCACACACCAGTGCAAAGTCCACGGCCACACTGGGCCCGCCGCCCAGCGGAGACACGCTGCGCTCCTGCAGCACGCGCAACAAGCGCGTCTGCATGGGCAGCGGCATGTCGCCGATTTCGTCCAGAAACAGGGTGCCGCCCTGGGCCTGGCGCAGCAGGCCCGGACTGCCCTGCGCGCGCGCGCCGGTATAGGCGCCGGCTGCGTAGCCGAACAGCTCGGCCTCGATCAGATTCTCGGGGATGGCGGCGCAGTTGATGGCCACAAAAGGGCCGGCACGGCGCTGGCTGCTGTCGTGGATGGCGCGGGCAAAGAATTCCTTGCCCACGCCGGACTCGCCTTCAATCAGGATGGGGATGGACTTGTCCAGCACGCGCCGCACCTTGTCGGCGGCGCTGCGCCAGTGCAGGTCACCCGTGTCCAGACGTGCCAGCGCGTCCGGCACTGCGGGCACGGTTTCCACCTCCGGCACAGGCGGTCGGCGCGGGGCCACGGCTTCGCCGGGCTGCGCCCGCGCAAACAGCGTGTGCCCGGAGCGCAGATGCAGGCGCTGCGGCAGTTGTGCGCTACGCCGGTGGGCCGACAGCAGGTCTTCCAGCCGCACATCGGACAGGCTGCTCCAATAGGTTCGTCCCAGCTGTGCGGCTTGCAGTTGCAGCAGCGCCAGGCCGGCGCGGTTGGCACCCACCAGGCAGCCCGTATCCGCCAGCACCACAATGCCCTCGCCCACCGAGCCAATACCCAGGGGCTGCGCATGCAGATGCACCAGCATCTGGCGCTTGCAGTCCGACAGCAGCAACTGGTTTTCAATCATGCGAGCGGCCGTGTTGACCAGGGCCAGCGTGTGCGGATGTCCTGCGCGCGCGTCGCCCGATACATCCAGAATGCCCAGCAGATTGCCCTTGAACGAAACGATGGGTGCGGCGGAGCAGGTCAAAAACGCGTGCTGCTGCAGGAAGTGCTCGCCACCGTGGATTTCAACCCCGCTGCCTTCCGCCAGAGCCGTGCCAATCGCATTGGTGCCCCGGTGCTGCTCCTGCCAGGAGGCGCCGTTGCACAGTGCCACGCGCTCAGCGCGTTGCAGAAACAGTGCGTCGCCCAGGGTGTGCATCAGCGCGCCCTGGTTGTCGGCCAGCACCACCACGTTCTGGCTGTGGCGCACCTGTTCAAACAGGTACTCCATCACCGGGCGGGCATGGGCCAGCAAGCTGTGGTTGCGTTGCAGGGTCTGGCGTAATTCCGTGGCACTGATGTGGTTTTCCGCCTGCGCCGGCTGGTCCGGCCGCAGACCGGCGGCCAGGCTGCGCTCCCAGGAACGTGCGACTACGACCGGCAGGGCGTTGGCGGGTAAATGGCCGTGTTCTACAAGAGGATTTTGCGCGGGTGCGTGGCTCACGGGATGCTTGCGGTGGGTGCGGCATGCTAACCCTGCACGAGGGGCTTGACGATATGAAGCGCATTGCATAGACACCGCATGGAGCATGTGTCCAATAGTTGGACAAGTGTGCCGTTGTGTGACGCTCCATGCCCGGTGCGGGTGTTGAAGCGATGGGCCACACGATTCAAAAAGTTCAATGAAATCAAGGCTCCGGCAAGTTGGCACGGTGTGGCACGCGACTTGATAACAAAGAAGTACCCGCAAGGGAAATTGCCAACCTTTTTTTATTCTGGAGACATTCATGATCTACGCGTTCCCCGGTGCAGCCGGTGCCACGATTGCCTACAAAGCCCAATACAACAACTTCATCGGCGGCAAGTTTGTGGCCCCGGTCAAGGGCCAGTACTTTGATGTCATCACCCCCATCACCGGCAAGGTCTACACCCAGGCCGCCCGCTCCACGGCGGAAGACATCGAGCTGGCACTGGACGCCGCCCACGCTGCCGCTGACGCCTGGGGCAAGACCGACGCGGCCACCCGCGCCAACATGCTGCTCAAAATCGCTGACCGCATCGAAGCCAATCTGGAGTTGCTGGCCTACGCCGAGACCGTGGACAACGGCAAGGCCATCCGCGAAACCCTGAACGCCGACATCCCCCTGACCGTCGACCACTTCCGTTACTTCGCCGGCTGCCTGCGTGCCCAGGAAGGCGCGCTGTCCAACATCGACGAAAACACCGTGGCCTACCACTTCCAGGAGCCGCTGGGCGTGGTCGGTCAGATCATCCCCTGGAACTTCCCCATCCTGATGGCCGCCTGGAAACTGGCTCCCGCCATTGGTGCCGGCAACTGCGTGGTCTTGAAGCCCGCTGAATCCACCCCCATCAGCATCTTGATCCTGGCCGAGCTGATTGCCGACATCCTGCCTGCCGGTGTGTTGAATATCGTCAACGGATATGGCCGCGAAGCCGGCATGCCCCTGGCCACCAGCAAGCGCATTGCCAAGATCGCCTTCACCGGCTCCACCACCACCGGCCGCGTGATTGCCCAGGCCGCTGCCAACAACCTGATTCCCGCCACGCTGGAACTTGGCGGCAAGTCGCCCAATGTGTTCTTCGCCGACATCATGGACAAGGACGACGGTTTCCTGGACAAGGCCATTGAAGGTCTGGTGCTGTTCGCCTTCAACCAGGGCGAGGTCTGCACCTGCCCATCGCGCGCGCTGATTCAAGAATCCATCTATGACAAGTTCATGGAACGCGTCCTGAAGCGCGTGGCCGCCATTGCGCACCAGAACCCGCTGGACACCAACAGCATGATGGGCGCACAGGCTTCCAAAGAGCAGCTCACCAAGATCCTGTCCTACCTGGACCTGGGCAAGCAGGAAGGCGCAGAAGTGCTGGCCGGCGGCAACCAGGCCCACCTGGGTGGCGAACTGGAAGGCGGCTACTACGTGCAGCCCACGCTGTTCAAGGGCCACAACAAAATGCGCATTTTCCAGGAAGAAATTTTTGGACCGGTGCTGGCTGTGACCACCTTCAAGGACGAAGCCGAAGCCCTGGAAATCGCCAACGACACGCTGTACGGCCTGGGTGCCGGTGTCTGGAGCCGCAATGGGAATGTGGCCTACCGCATGGGCCGCGCCATCAAGGCCGGACGCGTCTGGACCAACTGCTACCACGCCTACCCCGCACACGCGGCCTTCGGCGGCTACAAGGAATCCGGTATTGGCCGCGAGACCCACAAGGTCATGCTCGACCACTACCAGCAAACCAAGAACCTGCTCGTAAGCTACAGCGAGAGCAAGCTCGGGTTCTTCTAAGCCCTTGTGGAGTCACGCCTCTTTGGCGTGGCTCCGCGCAAGGGACGGGCAGGGCAATCGCCTCATGGTGGAGTACCACAAATCGGCGATCACCCTGCCCGTCCCTTGCGCTCGTTGGTGTGCGAAAAGGAAAACCGCGACCGGACGCACACTCCCGGCTTCGCGGCGGCTTGCGCGCGCTGGAGCGCATACCAACCTGCGTTGCGACCGGGTGGGGTAGGCACCGATTTGTGGTACCCCACTATGAGGCGCCTGCCCCACCCGGTTGCGACGCGGCGAGTGCCAATGGTCCCCCTGCAGAAGCAATAGGCACAACAAGGAAACAACCATGATCGACAAAGTAGTAGCCACCCCCGCCGCACTCGAACTGGTGGCCTTTCTCAAAACCAAACACGGCCCGGACCTGATGTTCCACCAGTCCGGCGGCTGCTGCGACAACAGCGCGGCCAACTGCTACCTGCCCGGCGAAATCACCATGGGCGCGGGCGACGTGTATTTAGGCGATGTGGGCGGCAGCCCCTTCTATATCGGCAAAGCGCAGTACCAATACTGGCGCCACACCCAACTCATCATCGACGTCATCGAAGGCCATGGCGGCACCTTCTCGCTCGAAGGGCCGGAAGGCAAGGCCTTCCACACCCGCTCGCGCGTGTTTACCGAGGCCGAGATGGCCGAACTCGAAGCACAGGAGCAGGCACCAACGTCCGTGTAAACCGGGTGGCGGCTGCACCGTCCGGTGGCTGACGCCACCCTGGGGCCGCAGCGCGACTGCAGCCACGCCCTGCGGGCGCTCACTTGACCTGCAGCAGACTCTCGTCCCACTTGGCGTGCTTTTTCAGCCCCGCCAGGTTGGCGACCGTGGCCGCAATATGGGACAGGCCCGCCGTGGCGGTCTGCGTCAGCCCCAGCCGGCCGCCGGTGACCTTGTCAAACAGGATCAGCGGCACCGGGTTCAGGGTATGGGCGGTTTTGGCCTTGTAAGAACCATCGGTGTTGAGCGCAGGCTGCTTGGTTTTCTTGTCCAGCTCGTACATCTCGTCGGCGTTGCCGTGGTCCGCCGTGATCAGCGCCACACCGCCGGCCGCTTGAATGGCGGGCAGCAAGCGCGCCAGGGCCAGGTCTACCGCTTCCACGGCCATGGTGGCGGCGCGGAAGTTGCCGGTGTGGCCCACCATATCGCCGTTGGCAAAGTTACAGCGCAGCAGCTTGTACTGGCCGCTTTGCACGGCCGCGATCATGGCATCGGCAATCTCGGCCGACTTCATCCACGGCCGCTGCTCAAAAGGCACCACGTCGCTGGGCACTTCCTGCCAGGACTCGCCCTCAAACTTGTTGGAGCGGTTGCCGTTCCAGAAGTAGGTGACATGGCCGAATTTCTGGGTTTCGGAGCAGGCGAACTGGGTCAGGCCGGTTTTGCTGAACCACTCGCCCGAGGTGTCCCGGATGGCTGGCGGCGTCACCAGAAAACGTTTGGGCAGTTGCAGGTCGCCGTCGTACTGCAGCATGCCGGCAAAGGTGACATCGGGTGCGCGCACGCGGTCGAAGCGGCTGAATTCTTTGTCGACAAAGGCACGGGTGATCTCAATGGCACGGTCGCCGCGGAAGTTGAAAAGCACCACCGCATCGCCGTCTTCGATGGTGCCGATGGGCTGGCCGTTATCGGCAATCACAAACTCCGGCAAATCCTGGTCGATGGTGCCGGGGTGGCTGGCACGCAGGCCCTTGACTGCCGCCGTGGCGTCGGCAAACTGCGGCCCCTGGCCGAGTACATGGGTTTTCCAGCCCTTCTCCACCATGGGCCAATTGGCGTCGTAGCGGTCCATGGTGATGTTCTGGCGCCCGCCGCCCGAGGCAATGCGGGCATCAAAGCTGGCGTCGCTGAGCGCGGCCAGAAAGGCTTCGAACGGCACTACATAGTCCAGCGCGCTGGTTTCGGGCACATCGCGCCCGTCCAGCAGGGCGTGGATGCGCACGGTCTTGACACCTTCCTGCTTGGCCTGGCTCACCATGGCCTTCAGGTGGTCAATGTGGCTGTGCACATTGCCATCCGAGAACAGGCCGATGAAATGCACCACACCCCGGCCCGCCTTGGCACCGGCCACAATGTCCTGCCAGGCCTGGCCCTGCCAGATCGAGCCGTCGGCAATGGCATGGGCCACCAGCGCCGCGCCCTGGCTGTACACCTGCCCGGCGCCAATGGCGTTGTGGCCCACTTCGGAGTTGCCCATGTCGTCGTCCGACGGCATGCCGACGGCCGTGCCATGCGCGCGCAGGCTGATGTGGGGGCATTCGGCAAACAGGCGGTCCAGCGTGGGCTTGCGCGCGGCGGCAATGGCGCTGCCCACGTCGAGTTTGGGGATGCCGTAGCCGTCCATGACGATGACAACCACCGGGCCGGGTACGCCGTGAAAGGCAGTGAATTTTTGAAGCATGGTGTGACGGGGACTTTGCAGTTTCAAACCGCTGGGGATGGAAGGGGGAACTGTTTGCCAACATTGTCCCACGGTGTGACGAGGCAGGGATGCTGTGAACAGCCGCCCCTTGACCACACGCCAGACAGGCGCTGTGCTGCCCATGGGCCGCTTGCGTCCCGCCTGTTGCCCCTCTCGCGAACCTGGCACTTTCAGCTTACCAGGATGCGCGGGTTGCAGCCCTCACCGGTCCCTCGCCGTCCACAACCCGTACCGTTGCGTTGGCAGTCCTCTGGGTGGCCTCGCAATCAGGTGAATGACGGTGGTGCGGCAGGGTCCTGGGTGTCCAGGACCTTGTGCGCTACTTTCGTGCCATCCTTCATCTTGACCCATACCACGGCAGCATCGGCGTCTACGGCTGCCAGTGCGGTGGTCGACATGCGCGTGGCTGCAGCGCCCAAGATGGCGAGTGGAAGCAGCCGACTGGCGATTGCGCTCGTACAAAAAACCGATTGCATCGCTTCGTTTGCAAGTGCTTGATCTGTCAAGAATTTATGAAATGGCGTGGAGTATGGGTATACGTAATTGGTACTTCGCACCTATGCGCTAAGCGCGCTGGGCCACGGCTAGACGCAGGGCCAAACCGGCGAATACGGTGCCAGCAGCGCGGTTCATCCACTGTTGCGCGCGCGCAGAGCCGCGCAGGCGTTGGCCCAGCGTCGCCGCAAAGAAGCTGATGGCGCCAAAGGTGAGCAGCGTGGCGGCAATGAAAATGGCACCCAGCTGCGCCAGTTGCAGCGCCACTGCGCCCCTTGCCGCATCGACAAATTGCGGCAGAAACGCCAGAAAGAAAAACACCACCTTGGGGTTGCTCAGGTTCATCACCATGCCGCGCACCAGCAACTGCTGCGGAGCAAGGGCGGGCGCGGGCGCGCCGCTGGCGTCAGATACCGGGGCAGCAAAAGCCTGCCAGGCCAGGTAAGCCAGATACCCCGCACCGGCAAATTTCAACACCACAAAGGCGGTCTCTGACGCCGCAAACACGGCTGCCAGCCCCAGCGCAATCGCGGTGGTGTGTACCACCAAGCCGCAGCACAGGCCCAGCACCACCAGCATCCCGGCACGCCGGCCGTAGGTGGCGGATTGCACCAGCACGAAGATATTGTCAGGCCCCGGCGTGATGCCCAGCAACAGGGCCACACCGAAGAAGGTGAAAGCAGTTTGCAGCGTCAGCATGGGCTATGCAAACTGTCGTGTCGTGTTCAGGCGCTCAGCAGGTACGTGCCACGGCCACTTTTCTTGACGGCGCCCGATGCGATGACCTTTTTCAGCGAGATGCCCACCGAGCCCAGCGGCAGACCGGAGCCCTTCGCAATGGCCGCGCCGGTCAGCGCAGCAGCCTGGCCGGGTTTGAGCACGGACTTCAGGTACTGCAGTGCTTTATTGTCATTCGCAGTCAGCGCTTGGGGCTTTGCAGTCTTCAGGCTCTTTTCCACCTTGACGGCCTTTGCACGGGTGGGCTTCGCAAGCTTTGCAGCCTTGGCAACTTGTGTTGCAACGGGTTTGGCACGGCGCAGCGGTGCGGCTTTGGCGACCACGTCTTCTGCTACATCCTTGCTGGCAGCTGCTGCGGCAATGCTACGTTTGGTGCTGTGGGGCAGGGCCGCGACGACGTCCATCACGGGACTGGCCAACTCGGAGGCTGTGGCGTACAAGGCCTTGAGCTGCTCTTCGAGTGACAGCAGGTCTTGGGACAGGCGCGCCAGCATTTTGAAATTGGCAAATGCCTGTTCACCTTCTGCTTGGAAGGGTTGGCTGGCTACGGTGGCCACCATGTGCTCCGCCTGCGAACGCACGGCACCTGCTACGACGACGGTAGCCTTGTGGAGGGCGTGTCCCGCCTGTTGAATGGACGAGAGTGCAGTTTTGGATAACGACATATAAATCCTTTATAGATATTGATAAGCCTTCGCCACGCATATCCGCAGGGCAGGGGCTTATCGCTATTCTAGTATTCCAGGCGTGCCGGCAGGTGATTAACCCAAAACCGGATAGTCGGTATAGCCCTTTTCGCCGGGCGTATAAAAGGTCGACATATCCGGTGCATTCAGTGCGGCACCCGCTTGCATGCGCGCCACCAGATCGGGGTTGCACAGGAAGGGGCGGCCAAAGGCCACCAGGTCGGCATCACCGCTGGCCAGCACAGCCTCGGCACTGGCGGCGTCAAAGCCACCGGCGGCAATATAGGTTTGCTTGAAGGCTGCACGCAGTTGCTTTTTGAGGGCAGCCGGAACCGCAGGCGCGCCCATGGCGGAGTGGTCCAGCTGGTGGACATAGACCAGGCCCAGGTCGGATAGTTTTTCCACCAGCGCGGTGTACTGCGCGTCCACCCCGTCAAATTCACCCGTGCCGTTGAACACGCCATAAGGCGAGATGCGAATGCCCACCTTGTCGTCACCAATGGCAGCCACGCAAGCCTGTGCGGCTTCCAGCACAAAGCGGTTGCGGCCCTCGGCGCTGCCGCCGTAGCCGTCTGTGCGCTTGTTCACATGGGGGTTCAGAAACTGCTCCATCAAATAGCCATTGGCCGCGTGCAGTTCCACGCCGTCAAAGCCGGCTTCGATGGCCAATTTGGAGGCATGGGCGTATTCGGCAATCGCGGCGGCAATGTCGGCCTCGCGCATGGCCACCGGGGCGGTGTGGGGCTGCATGCCGGAGGCATCGGTCCACATCTCGCCCGGGCAGACTTCGGCGCTGGGGCCTGTGACATGCGCACCGGCGGGCAGATTGGCCTGGTGGGCCACGCGGCCGCAATGCATGAGCTGCACAAAAATCTTGCCACCCCGGGCATGTACCGCATCGGTGCTCAGGCGCCAGCCGGCCACTTGCTCGGCATTGAACAGACCGGGAATGCGGGCATAACCCAGGCCGTTGGGGGAGGGCGACACACCCTCGGTGATGATCAGTCCGGCCGTGGCGCGTTGACCGTAGTACTGCGCCATCAGCGCGTTGGGGATGCCACGGTCTACTGCGCGGCTGCGCGTCATGGGGGCCATGACGGTGCGGTTGGCCAGCGGGGTGGTGCCGAGTGCATAGGATTCAAATAACATGGGTTGTCTTTCGTGGGTCAGGGTTGCGGGGAATCGCGCCATTCTTGTATGTAAGGGCTCTGTGCGCGATTTCCAGAGCGCGCGGGCGTTCTGAGGTAAATTGTTGCGGCCACTACGCCAAACCCATCATGACCGAAGTCCAAAGTCCTTTTGCGCCCAGCTACCTTCCTGCCAACGATGCTTTGCGCCTGACCCTGCACAACGAGGTACACGCCCGGCCCCAGGCCGGCATATCCATGCCGGCGCTGGTGGTCTATGTCGCGGTGCTGAACGAGGGCGTGAGCCGCGAGCAGGAGGGTGCACACCTGCGCCAGTTGCCGGGCCAGGAGGATTTGAACCTGGAGCGCCTGCAGGGCAATTTTGTGCGCCTGCAGTTCGATGGCTACACCCTGAAGTGGGAGCGGCACAGCGAGTTCACCCGCTACTCGCTGGTGCAGCCCCTGCCGGCCCATGCGCTGCTGGGCGCGGTAGAGCCGGAGTTGCTCAGCGCGCTGGTGCTGCCGGCGGCTTGGCTGCGCAGCATCCCCGGGCGCACCATGGCCGCTATCAAGGTGGTCATGGTGCATGGCAATCTGGCCGAACCCGAGGCCACGCTGGCACAGGCCCAAGCCTGGTTCGGGCCCCAGCCCATCGTAGCCTCTCTCATGGGCAGCACGGGCCATTCCTGGGTCGTCACCGACTTCATGCTGCGCCCCGGCGGTTTTGAGCGCATGCTGGTCATCGGCCCGCAAAGCACCACGCAGACACGGGCCGGGCGCATATCGCAGCGCTTGCTGGAACTGGAAACCTACCGCCTGATGGCTTTGCGCGGCCTGCCCGTGGCCAAGGAACTCGCACCCTTGCTGGCGCAGGCGGAAAGCCAGTTGGCCGACATCACGGCGCAGCTGGAGAACAAGTCTGCGGCCGACCAGGATTTGCTCGACACCCTGGTGTCCCTGTCCGCACGGGTGGAGCGCGCCACCGCCAGCCATGTCTACCGTTTTTCCGCCACCCGCGCCTACCAGGCGCTGGTGGCGCAACGCCTTGCCGAGTTGCGAGAGCAAACCATTTCCGGCACACAGACGCTGGGCGAGTTCATGCAACGCCGGCTCTCACCGGCCATGGCCACGGTGGCGGCTACCGAGCAACGCCTGGCCTCCTTGTCGGAGCGGGTGGCGCGTGCCAGTGCCTTGCTGCGCACGCGGGTGGACATCGTGACCGAGTCACAAAATCAGCAACTGCTGTCCAAGCTGACCCGTGGCCAGGAAATGCAACTGCACCTGCAAACCACGGTGGAGGGCTTGTCGATTGCGGCCATCTCGTATTACGTCATCAGCCTGTTGCTGTATGGCGCCAAGGCGCTCAAGGCCGGCGGTGTGCCGCTCAACCCGGAACTGGCGTGCGGCGCCCTGATTCCGCTGGTGCTGTGGGCGGTGTGGAGCGCCACCCGGCGCCTGCACAATAGTGTGGTGAAACTCAGCCAGCAGTACTAAGCTGCCAGGCGCGGGGCGGCCCCTGGGGCGGTGACCCCGGCCAGCCGCCTGCTGGCGCGGGTCGGGACCTGTCCTAAAACAACACCACGCCGCGGATGGACTCGCCGCGCTTCATCAGCTCGAAGCCCTTGTTGATGTCGGCGAGCGGCATGGTGTGGGTGATCAGGCTGTCGATGTTGATCTTGCCCTCCATGTACCAGTCCACAATTTTCGGCACATCGGTGCGGCCCCGGGCGCCGCCGAAGGCCGAGCCTTCCCATTTGCGGCCGGTGACCAACTGAAACGGCCTGGTGCTGATCTCGGCACCGGCCTCGGCCACGCCGATGATGATGCTGCGGCCCCAGCCCTTGTGCGTGCACTCCAGCGCCTGGCGCATGACCCGGGTGTTGCCAATGCATTCAAAGCTGTAGTCGGCACCGCCGTCCGTCAACTGCACGATGGCGTCCACAATGTTGCCGCCCGCCGCCTCAATGTCTTTCGGGTTCAAAAAGTGCGTCATGCCAAAGCTGCGGGCCATGGCCTCGCGCGCCGGGTTCAGGTCCACACCGATGATCTTGTCAGCGCCCACCATCTTCAGCCCTTGGATGACGTTCAGGCCAATACCGCCCAGACCGAACACCACCGCGTTGGCACCGGCCTCCACCTTGGCCGTGAAGATCACCGCGCCAATGCCGGTGGTGACACCGCAGCCGATGTAGCAGACCTTGTCAAAGGGTGCATCCGACCGGATCTTGGCCAGCGCAATCTCCGGCACCACGGTGAAGTTGCTAAAGGTGCTGGTGCCCATGTAGTGGAAGATCGGGTCACCGTTGAGGCTGAAGCGGCTGGTGGCGTCCGGCATCAGACCCTTGCCCTGGGTGCCGCGGATCAGCTGGCACAGGTTGGTCTTGCGGCTCAAACAGAACTTGCAGCTGCGGCATTCCGGCGTGTAGAGCGGAATCACGTGGTCGCCCTTCTTGAGCGTGGTGACACCCGGTCCCACATCCACCACAATGCCCGCGCCCTCATGGCCCAGGATGGCCGGAAAAATGCCCTCGGGGTCGGCGCCGCTGAGGGTGTAGTAATCGGTATGGCAAATGCCCGTGGCCTTGATTTCCACCAGCACCTCGCCCGCGCGCGGGCCTTGCAGGTCCACCGTTTCAATGGTCAGTGCTTGGCCGGCCTTCCAGGCGACGGCAGCTTTGGTTTGCATAGTATTTTCCTTGGTGTGTAGCGGGTGGTTAGCTGTGTCGCGATTATGGGTTGAGATCCAAGCCCGGTAACGCCGTAGCCGAAGCGAAAAACCCCAATGGGCTGTCCGCCTTTGGCACCCCTTACCCCGGCGGGGGGTAAGGGGCGGGGGGGATGGGGGAGTTAAATGGAGCACGTTAAGCTCAAGCCCCTCGAACAGGAGCAGCAAATGATTGAAGGATTGGTGGCGGGAAACATCTGGGGCGAGCCCGAAAAGCGCGCGGGCAAGAACAACAGCATTTTTGTGGTGGCCAAGGTCCGTGCCCTGGGCACGCAGCCCGAGCTGGTGATCGTCAACGTGATTGCTTTTGACAACGCCGCCAGCAAGGCCTTGCTGGCCCTGCGCGATGGGGATGCGGTGTCACTGGGTGGCAGCCTGCTGCCCAAGGTCTGGATCGACAAGCAGGGCGTCAGCCGCGCCGCGCTGGACATGGTTGCCAGCCGCGTGCTGGCGCTGCCCACCGCGCAGACGCCCCAGGAGTGAATCCTGCGCGCCTTATGAACCTGCAAGCTCGCGGGCAACGGGGCGGCGCGGCGCGCTTTTTTCCTTTGCTGGCTGCGGTGGGCGTGGGCGGCCAGCGCCATTGCGTTGCGCAGTCCTGAGGGCATTCGCTGCAGCGCAGCAGCAAAGTGCGGCCCTGCCGATAATGGGCCATGCCCCAAACAGAACTTTCCATGCTCGATCTGGTTGCCGTGCGCGAGGGCGACAGCGTCTCTGAGGCCATAGCCATTGCGCTGCAAACCGCGCAGCATGCCGAACAACTGGGTTTCACCCGCTACTGGCTGGCCGAACACCACAACATGCCGGGCCTGGCCTGCTCGTCGACGGCTGTGCTGGTGGGCCATATCGCCGCAGGTACGCAGCGCATACGGGTCGGCTCGGGCGGCATCATGCTGCCCAACCATGCGCCACTGGTGGTGGCCGAAGCCTTTGGCACGCTGGAGGCCCTGTATCCCGGGCGTATTGATTTGGGCCTGGGCAGGGCGCCGGGCACCGACCAGGTCACCATGCGTGCCCTGCGCCGCAACCGCGCCGAGAGCGAGGAAGACTTTCCGCGCGAGGTGGCGGAGTTGCAGCAACTGCTGGGGGCCGTGCAGCCGGGCCAGCGGGTGATTGCCTCGCCCGGCGCCAACGCCCATGTTCCGATCTGGCTCCTGGGCAGCAGTTTGTTCTCGGCCCAACTGGCGGCCCAGCGCGGCCTGCCCTACGCTTTTGCTTCGCACTTTGCGCCGCGCATGCTGATGCAGGCCATTGACCTGTACCGCAGCACCTTTGTTCCTTCTGCCGCACTGGCCAAACCACGCGTGGTGGTGGGCGTGCCCTTGGTTGCCGCACCCACGGATGAAGAGGCGGAGTTCCTGGCCAGCAGCATCTTTCAACGCGTCTCGGGCATCGTGCGCGGCGAGCGCAAAGCGTTGCAGCCGCCGGTGCCTGCTTACCTGGAAACCCGTGGCCCGCAGGAGCGCGCAGCGATTTCCGACTTTTTGGCCATGGCGGTGATAGGCGGGCCGGCCACCGTGGCCGCACAGCTCCGGAAAATTGCCGAAGTGACAGAGGCCGACGAGTTGATGCTGGTTTGCGACGTGTTTGATCCGGCCTTGCGTCTGCGTGCGCTGGACATAGCCCGCGCAGCCCTGCCTGCCTGAAGCCGCCGGGCTGGAGTGCACTCGCCTTAACCCGAAGGCAATTTTTTTGCGCTCGCATAGCGCATTGCACTGGGTATTCCGGATAGCCCATTGTTGGGATTGGTTGGCTTCGGTTGGAACTTGTTAGCCAATTCGGGGCGACATCGAACACAGTTTAGCTAGTGCCGCGCTAGCTTCATTTCGATGCCAATGACCAATATGAATACCAAACCAATTCCGCAAATGCCCTTGCATGTCGTGCTGGGTAGCCAGACCATCAAAGCTTTTGTAGTGGCGCCCAAGCGCTTCAATGTGCTCGGTATTGTTCGCATGGGAATGGAGTACGGACTCTTGGCACTCACAGAGGAGGGGGGCTATTTGCGCGTGAACGGCTCCGTCGAGCTGGAACTGGTGAAGGCCGATGTCGAGAACGCCATCCAGGCGGCCATTGTGAACGGGTCGGGCAAGCAACATGCCTCAACCCAATCCTGCCACCTGCCCAAAGCGCCCAGCGTCGTCGTCAGAAAGCACCGCCATGCCGAATTGCCGCCCTGCCAAGGCGCGTTAACGGCCAGCCACAAGACCTGACGGAATCCGCACACCATCCATCGCGTGCGCAACCCCGGCGCAGCGGGAGTGCCGCGCTTTGATATTCCTGCGGGTCCGCGCATGGTGCCCGCGTCCTTTGACATACGCTGATTTTGAGCGTGACCGCCGCCGTGTCAGACACGGGTGGCAGGCCTTGCCAGTGCATCCCACACGGCCTGACAGCGGGGCATGGTTCCGGTTGGCTAACCGTTGGAATCGGTTGGCCTCGGTTGGAACTTGTTAGCCACGCAATCGGTGGACTGCCTATATTTAAACCGTTGTCGGTCAATGTCCATTCCGATACCAATGCACCAAACAGCGCTTGTCTGCGAGGGCTTTGTTGGACGTGTGGTTCCCCAATTTTTATAGGAGAAATGCCATGAGACTCAGTAAGATTTCTACCGCCCTTGCCATGGGCACACTGGCCCTTGTTTCCATGCAGGCCCAAGCCGTGGATACCGGAACTGCCAGCGTGAATGCCGTGGCTGGTCTGGCCCCGGTGGTCATTGTTTCCTGCACCGATGTGAATTTCGGCGTGTGGCGTATTCCAAACCGCTCCAGCGGCGGAGCCACGACCATCACCTTGACGGTTCCGAGTAACACCGCTGCTGCAGCGACCACCGCGACCGCTGCCGGCAACACCACCCGCGTGGCCCTGGCAGCAGGCTTTGTGGCGCCCACGGCCGCGACCTGCTCGGTGTCCGGCCTCATGAACCAGCTCACCACCGTGCAGACTTCGATTGCAAACAATAACTATCTGGGCTTTACCTCCAGCAACCACGAAGCCCTGGACACACCCATCACATTGGCCGCTTTGAGTGCGAACCTGAGTTTGGCCGGTACCGGTGTGTATATCGATACCAATGGATTGGGCGCATTCCGCGTCACCGGTGTGCTGACGATTCCCACCGTGATCAATGGAAACCACTATGGCGGCTACAAAACCAATGGGGTTAATGCCGCGACCGTGACGGTCATGGACCAGATTTAAACGGGTTCGTCCCGTCTCGTAGGAACCCGCAATGGCGGGGAAGGGCATGCGTCCTTCCCCGCTTAGCCAGAGAGGGCGCCCCTGCACTGCGCAGCGCCGTCCCCGGTACTTTGAGAGCGTTCATGTTCAAGACAATGCTGCAACTGTTGTTGCTCTATCTGGCGGTGCTGCAGGGTGCGGCGGCACAGGGCATCTCGGTATCGCTCTCCGACAACCTGATCGTGATTGACGACACGCGGCGCTCGGGCTCCATCGATCTGGTCAATCTGGGTGAAGACCCCATGGAATTTTCGGTGGCGCCTGCCAAAGATGCCAGCAGTGTGGTGAAGAGCGCAGAGCCGATGCTGCGCTGGTCGCCACAACGCACCGTGGCGCCGGCGCACCGCTCGGTTTCCCTGCGCGTGCTGGCCCGCCCCGCCGCCAATCTGCCGGCCGGTGAGTATGCGTTTCAGTTCAACGTGACGGCCACTGTGCAGCGCGCGCAGGGTAATACCCGGGTGCTGGAAGAGGGCAAGGCGGCGAAGGAGCAGTTGATCGCGGTGAGCTCTCCGGTGGTGCCGGTGCTGCCGGTCCTGGTGTATGTGCGCCACGGCATGAAGACCCCGCTGGTGGATATCGAGCCCCTCACGCTCACCCCGGATGACAAAGATAGCCTGGGCTATTTCCGGGTGGTCAAACGCACCCCGAATACCGGCTTTGTCGGTCAAATTCAGGTGGTGGAGCGCGACAGTGGCACCGTGCTGAGCAGCGGCCGTTTGCACGTGGGGCAGAAGGGCGCTGATGCCAAGGTCACCATGCCCCGCCTGTTCTTCCCGGCGGAGAGGGCGTCGCTGTTCTGCCTGAAGCTGTGGAGCCAATTTCCAGGCGAAGGGGAGCCGTACGCACAGTTGTGCGACTAGGGTTTGCTGCCGGCGTTGCGGTGGCATGCATGGCGCTGCTGTTGGCTGTGGGATGTGCCAGGGCGCAGTCGCTGCCGGATGCACCTGCGCCGCAGCCGGCGCAGATCCAGTCGCGCCTGGTGGAGGTCCGGGTCAATGGCGCACCGATGCCGGAATTTCAGGAAATCGTTCTGGCCGATGACGGCCGCTTGTGGGTACCAATCAACAACATCGTGGATTTTGCTGAAGGCCGCTTCGAGGCTGCGGGTGCCGCCACGGTGTACGAGTTGGGCAGTTCAGTGCAGGGCTTGCGCTTGGATCCGGCCAGCCGCAAGGCGCGTGTGGGTGCTAGCGAGCAGGCGCTGGGCGATCTGCTGATGGTGGCAGAGGATGCGCTGATGCTGGAGCGCAGTGCCCTGCAGTCTTTGTTTGGGTTGACGGTCCATCTGCGTGCCGTGGAGGGTTATATGGAAGTGCTGAGTGAACGCCCGCTGCCGCGCGACCTGCGCATTCTGCGGGAGGGGCGCTGGGGTCGCCTAGGGCAGGGGCAGCCGCAAGACGGCATCCGGGCGCGTGTGGTGGACGTGCCCTATGTGGCGGCGCAAGCGCTGCAGGCCGACGTGAACCTGGGTGCCAATCAAACCGAAACCGGGCAATCGACGGCGGCGTATGACGTGTCTGCTGCTGCCGAGGCGCTGTATTTGACGCACCGCCTGTTCCTGGCGGGTACCAACGACCAGAAGCTGGCCAATGCGCGCTGGTGGGCGGGACGTGCAGACCCGCGCGGCGGCGTTTTGGGGCTGGGCGCCTTGTATGGCCTGTCTGTTGGCGATGTCTCCGGCATGTCATCCCCCCTGGTGGGCAATCTGGGTTCGGGGCGTGGCGTTCGCATACAGGCGGCCCCTGTGGCGCTGACCGACAGTTTTTCCCGTACCGCAGTGCAGGGCGACGCCACCCCGGGCTGGGATGCGGAACTGTATGTGGATGACATGCTGCGCGACTACCAGCGGGTGGGGTCAACCGGGCGCTTTGTGTTTTCGGACATCGGCATCAATTACGGCAGCAACCGGTTGCGTGTGGTGCTGTATGGCCCGGGAGGGCTGACGCGTACCCAGGTGTTCGACCAGTCGGTATCGGCCGGCATGGTGCCGCCGGGGCGGGCCTATGGCTGGGCTTCGTGGGTGCAACCGGACCATTCGGTGTTTGGTCTGCACGACCAGAGCAGCACCAATGCTGCGGGCAACGCGGTGTCCCTGCGGGGCGACTGGGGCGTGAGCGATTACCTGACCCTGAGCGCCCAGTGGGCACAGCGCTCCGGAGTGCAGCCGCCGGCTGGAGCCGACCTGGCGCCGCTACCGACCCAGGCACAGGATTACCGGGGCCTGGAAGTCCGGACCCAACTGCGCAGCCTCGGTGCCACCGTGGGCCTGGTGGACAGTGCCAGCGGCCGCCACGCCTGGTACGGCAACACCTACTTGCCGCTGGGGCGCACGGGTCTGAGCCTGGGGCTGGAGTCGGCCGACGCGGGGTTTGAATCGCCTTATGTCGGATCTGGCGCGTCGGCGATGAAGCGGCACACCCGTATCACAACGTCGGTGCCTCTGGGTAGCGCCAGCAGCAAGTTGGGCAGCATTGCCCTGTCGGGCGAACGGGTGGAGCGCCAGGATGCCTCGGCCACCGATGTGGGGCAGGCGATTTACGGGCACTCGATTGATGGCGTGCCGGTTACCCATATTCTGGAACTCACGCGCTTGCTCGGTGGCGGCGGCACTGCGGACTGGAGCCAGCCCAAGGGCTACTACCGGCTGCTGAGCTCCTATATGGGAGAGGAGTACCTGCTGCGCGGCGAAGTGGTGAGCGTCTTGCAGCCGCAATGGCGTTTCTCCCAGGCCAATCTGCAAGCCACCTACCAGCGCACCGACCGCGATTTTTTGACCGCCGGCGTCAGCCTTTCGGCAGACGGTCACATCGGCGTGTCGGGCGCGTACAGCAAGGACTTTGGTCACTTCACGTGGACCCTCTCCGGCTCCAGTTCGGGTACGGGTTACAGCCTGGGTACCACGCTGACCTTCAGCCTCGGCTTTGCAGCGGGGCGTGGCTGGCGCATGGCCAGTGCCAAGCAGGCCGATGCCGGTGCGCTGGAGTTGCAGGCCTTTCGCGACCATGACCTCAATGGCCTGCAGGATGCGCAGGAGCCTGGAATACAGGGCCTGCAATTTGAGCTCAACGGCATCCCGGTCGAAGAATGCAGCGATGCATCGGGCCGCATGGTGTTCCACCATCTGGACCCTTCCGGCCCGGCGCGGGTGAGCGTGACGCGCCGCTACATGGAAGACGATTTTCTGACGACACCCCTGCACGACTTGCTGATCTGGCCCCGGGTGGGCCGCTTGATGCAGGTCGGCATCCCTTTGGTGGATGCGGTCAACGTGGAAGGCAGTGTGGGCTATAGCGACGCCAAGGGTGTGGTGAAGGGCCTCGGCTTGGCAACCGTCAGCGCCTTTGACGTGCAGGGCAATCTGGTGGCCGAAGCAAAAACACTGTCGGATGGCTACTTCAACTTTGAGGGCCTGTATGCCGGGCACTGGCTGCTCAAGGCGAGCACGCGCCGCTTGCGGGCCAAGGGTGAGGAGGCGACCCTGGCGCAGGAATTGGACATCGCTAACCGGGTCGACCGGGTGGGCGGTGTGCAGTTGGTATTTCCCTATGTGGCAGAAGCTTCCGGCACCGAGGCCGAAGCCGTGGCCCCGGCAGCAGCGGCGAAACACTAGATGGCCTATTCCCCTTTTGCTTTGAAGCGTGGCGCAGGGGCCCGGCTGCTGCGCAGCCTGTGGCTGGTGTGGCTGTTCGGGCTGGGACAAGCCCTTGCTGCAGAGACCTGCCCCGGTGTGTTGGTGGAGGTCACCCGCCCGATAGATTTTGGCGAGATCCGGTTTGAGCCCAAGGTACTTGGTGGCTGGATCAGCCTGCAGCCGGACGGCGTCTATCTGCTGTCTACGGGGCTGGCCGTTTCTGCGCGCTCACAGATCTACGCAGGTGAAGTGCGCCTGCGCGCCCCGCCCCGCGTGACGGTGGTGCTGGCGGTGGATGTGCAGCAAGCCACCGATGCGAACCGGGGCTTTGAAATGGCGGCCTTCAAGGTCAGGGCGCCGGGCGCAGTGGTGCAGCAGCAGGGGGAACTGCTGGTACTGCGCACGCCCGATGCCAGTGCGACTGCGCAGGTCGATGTGCGTATTGCCATTGGCGCGGACCTGTTGATCAAGCACATACCCCCGGGCAAAACGCGCTATTCCGCCATGCTGGGTTTGCGCTGCCTGCAGGCGGGTTGAAGGACCGTGATGGCATTCAGAATTCCAACCGGTTTGTGCAGAGGGCGCTCCATCCTGCAGCACAGCTGCAGCGCGTTGGTGCTGCTGCTGTCCTGCGGCGGGGTCGGTGCGCAGAATGCCGGTGCGGCCTCTGTGAATGCGCTGGCCGGCCTGATGCCAGTTCTGCAACTGGTGTGTACGGACGTGGATTTTGGCGTCTGGCGCGTGCAAACCCGCAACAATGCCCAGGCCAGTACGGTGGATCTGGATGACCAGAACGGCACCACGCTGGGGGGCCAGGCGGAGGGTTTGTCCAAGGCCAATAGCACACGCCAGCCGGTTGCGGGCACTTGCACGGTGAGTGGCTCCCAGGCCGGCAGCGGACAAAAAATCGGGGTCGCTCTGCTGAACGTCGCGGACGTCGATTTTGGTGGTTCAAGTGATCACGAATTGGGCCACCCGGGTGCGGCTGCGACGATACGGGCCAACTTCTCCGTGCCCAACAAGGTCACGGTAATCGCCGGATCCGCCAGCTTCAAGGTGCGGGGGACGCTCAGCATCCCGGCCAGAATTATCCGGGAAAACTACGGTGCCTATGTTTCGGTGGCGCCGGTGCAGGTGCAGGTGATTGACGCCGTGGTACCTTGAAAAGTGTCAGGCCACTTCAAGAAAGTGCAGGTCGGCCGCGAAGATATAGCCCCTGGCGCGCACGGCCTTCAAAGGGGCGGGGTCGCCAAGCTTGCGCCGCAACCGGCTGACCATGACTTCCAGCGCGCGGGGGTCATAGCAGTCCGGGATCTTCCCCATCGATTTAATCAGGGCATCCCGGTCTGCAAAGTGGTCTGCGCAAGGCCAGTGCCCGCAACAGTTCGACCTCGGACAGGGTGAGGTCTATTCTGGTGCCGGTGGGCGTGGTCAGTGTCATGTGGATGTCATTGAGCAACCAGTCGGTTCCCGCGGCAGGCGCCGGCTCTGCCCGGCGCACCAGCATGGTGAGGACCGCTGCCAGTTCCTCCGTGTCCACGGGCTTGCCCAGGTAGTTGTCCGCACCTTCTTTTTGCGCCAGCAACCGGTCGGTCGCGTTGTTTCTGTACCCGAGCATCACGATACCAATCGACTTGCTTGCCAGGCGCAGGCGACGCGAGAGCAACATGCCGTCTTTCCCTGGCAAAGCCAGATCGATAACCGCCGCAGCCCAGGGTGGGTTGCTGGTGATTGCCGACTCAAAGCTTGAGCCATCGGCAAACGCCATGCTGGTATATCCAAGCGCTGACAGCTTGCCTTCCAGCGCGTCGCGCAAAACGGCGTTGCCTTCGATGATGGCGATACAGGGTGCATTCATACTTTCGTCCTCTTCACTGCCCGTGCGATCCCCGGAGCGCTGTACGCCACAACATCCGGTACCTTGTCTATCAATGCAACCATGCCCGTGAAACTGTTGCCAGCAGTTCAGGCAGGAGGACACTGAATTGAACTCCCTTGAAGCATCTTTGTGTGTGAATAAAAGCACAATTGTATCAACCAGAACACATTTAGAGGCGTAAATGTGAAAAATCAGCAAATTTTTGCAGTAAATGCTGCGCTGAATCCACGCGCTTTCGCACGGTGTAGCGGCTTTTTGCGGTGTCGCAAGACCGGTCGTAACAAGTCGCAGAGGGCTCGCGTTCCCTAGCGTGTGGCCAACTGCAGTGCCATCCGGTTGTGCCGCTCCAGCAGCGGCCCCAACTCCAGCGTGGTCAGTTGGCCCTTGCGCACCACGACCTGGCCGTTGACCACGGTGACGTCGGTCTGCGGGCTGCCGCACAAAAGCAGGGCACCTACCGGGTCATGCACCGCACCCCCGGCAAAGGACAGGGTGTTGAGGTCAAACAGCACCAGGTCGGCACACATGCCCACGCTCAGGTGGCCGATATCGCTGCGCCCCAGCACCTGCGCGCCGCCGCGCGTGGCCATGTGCAAGGCGTCGCGCGCGGTCATCTCGGCCGGCCCCAGGTCGCAGCCGAAAAAGGTCTTGCGCTCGCCCGAAGGCAGTGTGCGTTCAACCGGGGCCTGCAGGGCGCGGCCTACGCGGGCCAGCAGCAGGGCCTGGCGTGCTTCATTCACCATGTGGGCAGCGTCGTTGCTGGCGCTGCCATCCACGCCCAGGCCCACCGGCACACCGGCATTGAGCATGCGGCGCACGGGGGCGATGCCGCTGGCCAGGCGCATATTGCTGCAAGGGCAGTGCGCCACACCGGTTTTGCTGGCGGCAAAAAGGCTGATGCCTTCGTCGTCCAACTTCACACAGTGCGCGTGCCACACATCCGGCCCCAACCAGCCCAGGTCCTGCGCGTATTGCGTGGGGGTGCAGCCGAACTTCTCGCGCGAGTAGGCGATGTCGTGGTCGTTCTCGGCCAGGTGCGTGTGCAGGCGCACGCCCTGGGCACGCGCCAGTTCGGCAGACAGGCGCATCAGATCGCGGCTGACGCTGAAGGGCGAGCAGGGTGCAACAGCCACCTGGGTCATGGCCCCGAAGCCGGCGTCATGAAAAGTTTCGATCACGCGTTGCGTATCCTTCAGGATGAAGTCTTCCTGCTCCACCACCCGGTCGGGCGGCAGGCCGCCCTGGCTTTGGCCCACGCTCATGCTGCCGCGCGTGGCCGTGAAGCGCATGCCGATTTCGCGCGCGGCTGCAATGCTGTCATCCAGGCGCACGCCATGGGGGTAGATGTAGAGGTGGTCGCTGCTGGTGGTACAGCCCGAGAGCAGCAACTCGGCCATGGCCACCTGGGTGGAGACATGCACCATGTCGGGCGTAAGCCCGGCCCAGATCGGATACAGCCCTTGCAGCCAACCAAACAGCTCGGCGTTCTGCACCCCGGGAATGGCCCGGGTCAGGCTCTGGTACATGTGGTGGTGGGTGTTGACCAGACCGGGTGTGACCAGGTGGTGGCTGGCGTCTATGACCTCGTCCGACTGCAGGGCATCGGCGGGCAGGTCGGCGGTCGGACCGATGAAGGCGATGACCTTGTCGCGAACCAGGACAGAGGCATTGCGCAGTTCGCTGCGGGCGTCGTCCTGGGTGGCAATGGTGTGGGCGTTGTGAATCAGCAAGCTGGGCATGGGCGCAATCAGTCCTTTGGGTGAGCAAAAAATCCGAGGCCGAATCCCACTGGGAAAACTGTGTTGTCTCCAGAGGCGAGCGCCGCGCTGCCGTGCGTACCGGGCTGTGCGTGGCCATCATAGCGTGGGCTTTTACTTTCCCCCGGATGTTTGATCTTGCGCAAAGTGATACCTGCTGCATCACGGCAAAGTGGGCGCCATGTTCGCTAGTCAATCTGCATTCGTCTCCACCTACCCAGCGCAGTCGGTGCCGTCCGGCACGGCCTTGTTAAAACGGGGAGTGGCAGCGGGTGTGGCTGTGTTCATAGAGTCCGGCCGCGTGGTGCTGGGTGTTGCTTCTGCTGCCGATTTGGCACTGACCGATGGCGATGCCGATGCCGCGCAGGCCATGGAGCACCAGTTCGGCGTGGTGGAAGGCCCGGCCTGGCTGGAAGCCAATGCGGCGGTGCTCGACTTGCCCAGTGCAGTGGATGCGGTGGCCGAGACCACCGTGGTGTTGCGCCGTGTGCCGCTGGATGCGTTTCGCGCTTCACTGAATGGCAGCACCCTGGCTGCGTTGGCCATCCTGAACGATGTGGCGCGCGCGCACCGCCAGCAAATCGAATTGGCGGTGAGCCGCTTGTCCAAAGATGCGGAGGCGCGTTGTGCCGAATGGCTGCTGCGCCATGCCGAGTCCACGGACAAGGGGGTGTGCTCGGTGAAGTTGCAACAGCGTAAACGCCTGATTGCAGCCCAACTCGGTATTGCGCCGGAAACGCTGTCGCGCGTGCTGCGCCATCTGCGTGAACGCAGCCTGATCAGCGGCTCGGGGCGCATCGTGAACCTGGTGGACCCGGGCGGTTTGCGTTCACTGGCCGGTGTGTAGTTGTTGCCCGGACTTCAGGGCTGCCAAGACGTTTTCCGGCGTCGCAGGTGCGGTGAGTTGCACCGCAGCACCGTCTGCGCGGGCCTGCGCCACCGCGTGGCGCAAGGCCTCATACACGCTGATGGCCAGCATGAAGGGGGGTTCGCCCACGGCCTTGCTGCCGAACACGTTGTCCTCGCGGTTGGGCTCGGGCCACAAGTCCACCTTGAAGTGCTGCGGCACATCCCCGGCGGTGGGGATTTTGTAGGTGCTGGGCGCATGGGTGGATAAAAAACCCTTGTCATTCCACACCAGCTGCTCCGTGGTGAGCCAGCCCATGCCCTGCACAAAGCCGCCCTCGATCTGGCCGATGTCGATGGCCGGGTTGATGCTGCGCCCCACGTCATGCAGGATGTCGACCTGGAGCACTTTGCTCTCGCCGGTCAGCGTGTCAATCGCCACCTCGGTGCAGGCCGCGCCGTACGCGAAGTAGTAGAAGGGCCGACCGGAAAGCGTGGTCTTGTCGTAATGGATTTTGGGCGTGCGGTAAAAGCCGTCGCTCCAGAGCTGGATACGGTTGGCATAGGCCATGCCCACCACCTCCTCAAAGCTGCGCGTTGCCTTGGGCGAGTGCACCCGGCCGCCGGCAAAGCGGATGGCACCGGCGCCGCAGCCGTCCAGCCCGCAGACAAAGGCGGCCAGGTTGTCACGCACATGGCGCGCCGCGAACTGGGCGGCGCGGCCGTTGAGGTCGGTGCCGGCAGAGGCGGCCGTGGCAGACGCATTGGCCACCTTGCTGGTATCGCTGGCCGTGGCCAGCACCTTTTCAAATGCAATGCCCAACTCGTCGGCGACGATTTGCGCCACCTTGGTATGCAGGCCCTGGCCCATCTCGGTGCCGCCGTGGTTCACCTGCACACTGCCGTCGGTGTACACATGCACCAGGGCACCGGCCTGGTTGAACAGGGTTGCGGTGAAGCTGATGCCGAACTTCACGGGGGTGATGGCAATGCCGCGTTGGAGTACCGTGCTTGTTGCATTCCACCGTTCGATGTTGGCGCGGCGCTGGCGGTAGTCGCTGCTGGCTTCCAGCGTGCTGAGCAGCGGCTGCAGGATGTTGTCTTCCACTTGCATCCGGTAGTGCGTGGTGTTGCGCTTGCCGCTGCCATCGGCCAAGGGCTCTTCGCTGTAGAGGTTGCGCAGGCGCACATCCAGCGGGTCCATTTGCAACTGCCGCGCAATGTCACCCATGAGGGTTTCGATCAGGATCACGCCCTGCGGCCCGCCGAAGCCGCGAAAAGCCGTGTGGCTTTGCGTGTTGGTTTTGCAGCGGTAGGAGGCAATGTCCACATGCTCCAGGTAATAGGCGTTGTCGCTGTGGAAAATGGCGCGGTCCGCCACCGGGCCGGACAGGTCGGCGCTCCAGCCGCAGTTGGCGGCCATCATCAGTTGCAGTGCGGTCAGGCGCCCTGTGTCATCAAAGCCTGCGGTGTAGGCGTATTCAAACGGATGGCGCTTGCCGGTGACCATGAAGTCGTCGTCGCGGTCCAGGCGCAGCTTGATGGCCGCCCCCACCTTCTTGGCCGCCACCGCCGCCCACACCGCCAGATGCCCGGCCTGGGTTTCCTTGCCGCCAAAGCCTCCCCCCATGCGCCGGCATTCCACGCGCACGGCGTGGTTGTCGATGCCCAGCGCGTGCGCTACCCAGTGCTGCACCTCGCCGGGGTGCTGGGTGCTGCTGTAGACGGTCCACTGGTTTTGCTCCATGGGCAGCACATAGGCGATCTGGCCTTCCAGATAAAAGTGCTCCTGGCCACCGACTTCCAGCGTGCCGGTGTGCGTGTGCTGCGCGCCTTTCATGGCTGCTGCCGCGTCGCCGCGGCGCACATGCACCGGCGGCAGGACATAGCTTTGGGCTGTCAGGGAATCCTTGACGCTGAGGATGGCGGGGAGGGCTTCTATGTCCAGCGTCACCTTGCGCGCGGCGTGGCGCGCCTGCAGCGTGGTTTTGGCAATCACCAGGCCGACGACCTGGCCGACAAACTGGACCGTGTCCGTGGCAAACACCGGCTCGTCACCGGCAAAGGCGGCCAGCATGGGGTCGCCGGGAATGTCGCGCGCCAGAATGACGTCGACTACGCCGGGCATGGCCAGCGCGGCGCGGGCGTCCACGCCCAAGAGCTTGCCGTGCGCCACGTTTGCGAGGATGGGCGCGGCATGCAGGGTGCCGCGCACCTCCGGCAGGTCGTCAATGTAGTGCACGGCACCGGCCACCTGGGCAGCGGCGCTTTCGTGATGGATCGAGCTGCCTGCGGCGGGGGCGGTGGCCCGAGCCGGAGCGGCAGCAGTTGCAACAGCAGGGGCAGCGGCGCCTGCAACCAACCCAGGCGCGACGGCAGGATTCACTGGTAGCGTGGCTTTGGACTTCTTGCTCATGCGGCTGCTCCTTCCAGCACCAGCGTTTCCAGCGAGGTATCGCCTGCGCCCTGGCTTTCCAGCCAGTAGCGTTGCAGCAGGTTGCCCAGCACCTCCGTGCGGTAGGCGGCCGACGCGCGCATGTCACTGATGGGGCTGAACTCGGCGCGCAGCACCTGCATCGCAGCTTGCACGGTGGCCGGGTTCCAGGGCTGGCCCAGCAAGGCCGCCTGGGTTTTCACGGCGCGCACCGGCGTGGCGGCGACACCACCGACACCGATGGACGCATGCGTCACCACGCCGTGCTCGGTGTGCAGGTTGAGCGCCAGGCACACGGCCGAGATGTCATCTTCAAAGCGCTTGGAAATTTTGTAGACGCGGCTGAACTCGGCCCTCACCGCCCGGGGCACCTTGATCCAGGCCAGCACCTCGTCTTGGGCTATCACATTCTTGCGGTAGCCGGTGTACAGGTCTTCGAGGCGCAACTCGCGGTGACCCCGCACGCTCATCAGCACCACGTTGGCGCCTAGTGCGATCAGCAGCGGCATGGAGTCGCCAATCGGCGAGCCATTGGCCACATTGCCGCCCAGGGTGCCGGAGTTGCGCACCGGCAGGCCGGCAAAACGGTGGGCAAAGCTGGCGAGTTGCGGCCGGTCCGCCACCAGGGCGGCGAAAGCGTCGGTCAGGGGTACGGCCGCACCTATGGCGATGTGGTGTTTGTAGCGCTCTACGCGCCGCAGTTCCTTGACGCGGGTGACGTCCAGGATGCGGGGAAACTGCCTGTGCATCTTGGTGACCCACAGGCCGACGTCGGTGCAACCGGCCACCAGTTGCGCGTCCGGGTACTTGGCGCGCAGGGCCAGCAGGTCTTTCAAGGTTTTGGGGTTCAGGTAGCTGGCATCGGGAGCGGCTTCGGCTCCGGGCTTGGCCAGTTGGCGCAGGCCGGCCAGCACGGCTGCTTGATCCACACGCACGGTTGGCAGATCCTGCATGGCCTGGGCCGCATCCAGAATGGGCCGGTAGCCGGTGCAGCGGCACAGGTTGCCCGACAGCGCGCCCTGCGCCTGCGTGCGCGATATGGGTTGGCCGGGCTTGCTCTCGTAGAGGGCAAACAGGCTCATCACAAAGCCGGGCGTGCAGAAACCGCATTGCGAGCCATGGCACTGGACCATGGCCTCTTGCGCAGGATGAAGCTTGTTGTCATGCGCCAAATCCTCCACCGTCCACAGCGCCATGCCGTCAATCGAATGCGCCATGCGGATGCAGCTGTTGATGGCGCGCAACTCCAGCCTGCCTTGCTTCTCTTCACCGAGCACCACGGTGCAGGCGCCACAGTCGCCTTCGCCGCAGCCTTCCTTGGTGCCGGTGCAGTGCAGGTCCTCGCGCAGCAGGTCCAGCAGGGTGCGGTGGGTCTCCACGCCGTCCAGGGTGACGACCTGGCCGCGCCGTAAAAATCGCAGGGGTTGGATGTTCATTCAGGGTTCCTCGTGCGGGAGGGTAAATCGGGACTTGGCAGGCAGCCATACGCATTAGCATATGGCACACATTGCAGCGACTGTATGAGAGACCCAAACCTTTTCGACAAGATAGACCTCCATCTGATTAGGGTTCTCCATACCGTGCTGACCGAACGCAGTGTTTCACGAGCCGCCATCCGCCTGGGCATGCACCAGCCAGCGGTGAGCAGCGCGCTCAAACGCCTGCGCGACTTTGCCGGAGACCCGCTTTTGGTGCGCTCCGGCTCCGGCATGGTGCCTACCGTGGCCGGGCAACGCATGCTCGAACCAGCAGCCAGCATTTTGCGTGCCGCCCAGATGCTGTTTGCCGATGCGCGGGCCTTCGAGCCGGCTACAGCGCGCAACACCTTTCGTGTGGCCGCCGCCGATTACCTGGACCCGCTGTTTCTGCCGCAGTTGGTGGCCGAGACCAAGGCACAGGCGCCGCTGTGCGAGATCGAGATCCACCCCCTGTCCCCCGCCACCGATTACCGCACCCAGCTGGCGCAGGGCGAGGTGGATGTGGTGATCGGAAACTGGCTCTCCCCGCCGCAGGACCTGCACTTGGGGTCACTGTTTGACGACGAGGTGGTCTGTCTGGTTTCAACCAAACACCCCGCCGTGCGGCGCGGTTGGGACCATGCCTCCTGGCTGGAGGTGGAGCACATCGCGCCGGGTGCCACCCATCCCGGCGCCAAGGGGTTTATTGACGGGCATTTGGCTTCCTTGGGCCTGCAGCGCCACATTACGGCGCGCTGCCCCTATTTCGGGCTGATTCCGGGCATGGTGGCATCAACCTTGCTGGTGCTGACCACGAGCCGCCAGTATTGCGAGCGCTTTGTGCATACGCTGCCGGTGACGATACTGCCTTGCCCGATCACGTTTCCAAAAATGATCTACTACCAGCTCTGGCATGAACGCACCCACAGCTCGGAGGCCATCCGCTGGCTGCGCGAGCGAGTAAAGTCAGCCGCTGCTTCGTTGAAAAAATAGAATGGGACCCCGCACCCGATGACACACCCCAGACTGCAACTGACCGGCATCACCAAGGCTTACCCCGGCGTGGTGGCCAACAGCGATGTGTCGCTCACCGTGATGCCGGGCGAAACCCATGCCGTGCTGGGCGAAAACGGCGCCGGCAAGTCCACGCTGATGAAGATCATCTATGGCTCCATCAAGCCCGATGCCGGTGAGGTGCGCCTGAACGGCCAGCCCATCGTCATCCACAACCCCAAGGAAGCGCGGGCCAACGGCATCAGCATGGTGTTCCAGCACTTCAACCTGTTCGACACCATGACCGTGGCCGAGAACGTCTGGCTGGGGCTGGCACGCGAGTCCCTGGAGCAGGTGACGGCCAGCATCGTCGCCAAGGCCAACGAATACGGCCTGGACATTGACCCGGCCCGCCCCGTGCACACGCTGAGCGTGGGAGAGATGCAGCGGGTGGAAATCATCCGCGCGCTGCTGACCCGCCCCGAATTGTTGATCCTGGACGAGCCGACCTCGGTGCTGACGCCACAGGCGGTGGAAAAGCTCTTTGTGGTGCTCAAAAAATTGGCCTCGGAAGGCTGCAGCATTCTCTATATCTCGCACAAGCTGCACGAGATCCGCGAACTCTGCACCGCCTGCACCGTGCTGCGCGGCGGCAAGGTCACGGGGGTGTGCAACCCGCAGGAGGAAAGCAACGCCTCGCTCTCGCGCCTGATGATTGGTGCCGAGCCGCCGCAGCTGGAGCACCGGGCCCAGCTGCCGGGCGAGAGCCGCCTGTTGGTGACCAACCTGAGCCTGGAGCGTGAAGACCAGTTTGGTGTCGACCTGGACGGCATCCACCTGGATGTGCGTGCCGGTGAGGTGGTTGGCATTGCCGGTGTCTCCGGCAACGGCCAAAAAGAATTGTTGTATGCGTTGTCGGGCGAAGACTGCCGCGCTGCCGCCGGCTCGATTCGAATGAAGGACAAGGACGTATCCAACTTGCACCCTGGGGCACGCCGCAAGCTGGGCCTGCACTTTGTGCCGGAAGAGCGCCTGGGGCGCGGTGCCGTGCCCACGCTGAGCCTGGCGCACAACCTCCTGCTCACGCGCACCGGTTCCATCTCCAACCCCAAGTTTGCGGGAGGCTGGATTCAGGTGAAGAAGCTGGAAGACCATGCGGCCTCCATCATCAAGGCCTTTAACGTCAAGGCGGGCGGGCCGCATGCGATTGCGCGTTCGTTGTCCGGCGGCAATCTGCAAAAGTTCATTGTGGGCCGCGAGATCGATGCCAAGCCCACGCTGTTCATCGTCTCGCAACCGACCTGGGGTGTGGACGTGGGGGCAGCAGCCCAAATCCGCGGCGAGATCCTGGCCCTGCGGGATGCCGGTTGCGCCGTGCTGGTGGTGAGCGAGGAGTTGGAAGAATTGTTCGAGCTGAGCGACCGCCTGCATGTGATTGCACGCGGCAAGCTCTCGCCTTCGGTACCCATTGCCGAGGCTACGGTAGAAAAGATCGGAGAGTGGATGAGTGGATTGTGGGAAGTGGGCACCGCCCAAGGTGCAGCGGCGCAGCGTGGGGGGCAACACCATCATGCTTAAGCTCGAAGCCCGCCAACAGCCCTCCAGCTTCTGGAGCTACGGCTCGCCGCTGCTGGCCCTGCTGTGCACCGTGGTCATCGGTGTGATTCTGTTCATGCTCTTGGGTAAGGACCCGGTGCGCGGCCTGATGATCTTTTTCTGGGAGCCGCTCAAAAGCGGCTATGCCCTGGGCGAGTTGGTGGTGAAGGCCACGCCGCTCTTGCTGATTGCGCTGGGCCTGGCCGTGTGCTTTCGCTCCAACGTCTGGAACATCGGTGCCGAGGGGCAATACCTGCTGGGCGCGATTGCGGCCAGCGGCGTGGCCCTGCTGGCCGAGAAGAACGGCAGCACCTTGATCGTCATCCCCATCCTGCTGGCCGGTGTGCTGGGCGGCATGTTCTGGGCCGGCATTGCCGCCTTCCTCAAGGACCGCTTCAACACCAACGAGATTCTGGTCAGCCTGATGCTGGTCTATGTGGCGGTGCAGGTACTGGGCTATATGGTCTACGGCCCCTGGAAAGACCCCAACGGCTACAACTTTCCGCAGACCAAGAACTTTGAGCTGGTGACGCGCATTCCGCGCCTGTTCACCGGCTCGCGGCTGTCGATCGGCGTGCTGTTTGCGCTGGTGGGTGTGGGAGGTATGTGGATCTTTTTGTTTCGCACCCGCGCCGGTTTTGCCCAGCAGGTGGGTGGCCTGGCACCGGCGGCGGCGCGCTATGCCGGCTTCTCTTCGCGCGGCGCGCTGTGGACGGCGTTTCTGATTTCCGGCGGCATGGCCGGTCTGGCTGGGGCCTTGGAAGTGGCCGGACCGATTGGCCAACTGACGCCCTATGTGCCGGCCGGTTACGGCTTTGCCGCCATCATCGTCGCCTATGTGGGGCGCTTGCACCCGGTGGGCATGATGTTCTCCGCCATTCTGATGAGCATGTTTTATATCGGCGGTGAGCTGGCGCAGTCGCGTCTGGGCTTGCCCAAGTCCCTCACCGGTGTCTTTCAGGGCCTGCTGCTGTTTACCCTCCTGGGGTGCGACACGCTGGTGAATTACCGCCTGGTGTGGAAGCACCAGACAGGAGCCAAATAATGGACGCTTCCTACGCACTGCTGATCGCCGCCACGCTCAATGCCGGCACCGTGCTGGCGATTGCCTCGCTGGGCCTCTTGATCAACGAAAAAGCCGGCATTGTGAACCTGGGTGCCGAGGGCATGATGCTGTGCGCAGCCATCGCCGGCTTTGCCGCCGTGGTGGCCACCGGCAGCGACACCCTGGGTTTTCTGGCCGGCATTGCCGCAGGTGCTTTGATGGCCGGCATCTTCGGCGGGCTGGTGATCTGGCTCAACACCAACCAGTACGCCACGGGTCTGGCGCTCAGCCTGTTTGGTGCCGGCTTCTCGGCCTTTGCCGGCATCTCCTATGTGCAGGAAAAAATGCCGGAGCGCCCGCAGTTTGAGATTCCGATGCTGACCGACATTCCCTTCTTCGGCCCGGCGCTGTTCCGTCAGCATCCGCTGGTGTACCTGACGGTGCTGTTTGCCGGTGCGCTGATCTGGTTCTTCTACCGCACCCGCGCCGGCCTGATTCTGCGCAGCGTGGGCGAGAGCCCGGAGTCGGCCCATGCCCTGGGCTATCCGGTGCGCCGCATCCGTCTTGCGGCCGTCATGATGGGCGGCGCCCTGTGCGGCCTGGCAGGTGCTTACATCTCCATCATCTACACACCGTTGTGGGTGGAGGGCATGGTGGCCGGCAAGGGCTGGATTGCGCTGGCGCTCACCACCTTTGCCACCTGGCGCCCGGCACGTGTCTTGCTGGGTGCCTATCTGTTTGGGGGTGTGACCATGTTGCAGTTCCACTTGCAGGGTATTGGCGTGGACATTCCGAGCCAGTTGCTCAGCATGTTGCCTTACCTGGCCACCATCCTGGTGTTGGCGCTGATTTCGCGCAACCCCCGCTGGATTCGTATTAACATGCCTGCTGCCATCGGCAAGCCGTTCTATCCGGGCTCCTGATTCTTTTCACCGTAACCTTCCGTTTTATTTCTAAAAGGATTTCTCATGACAGATTTGCAGAAACGTTCGCTGTTGAAAATTGCGGCACTGACCGCGGTGGCCAGCGCCGCCCTGGTCGGTTGCGGCAAGAAGGAAGAGCCCGCTCCTGCGGCTGCACCGGCACCTGCTGCGTCTGCCCCGGCCCCCAAGGCCGAACCTCTGAAAATCGCTTTTGCCTACGTTGGCCCTGTGGGTGACGGTGGCTGGACCTTCGCGCACGACTCCGCACGCAAGGCCCTGGAAAAAGAATTCGGCGACAAGATCGCCACCTCCTTTGTGGAAAACGTGCCTGAGTCTGCGGACGCCGAGCGTGTGATCCGCGACATGGCCACGCAAGGCAACAAGCTGATTTTTGGCACCACCTTCGGCTACATGGAAACCATGCTCAAGGTCGCCCCGGACTTCAAGGACGTGAAGTTCGAGCACGCCACCGGCTACAAGACCGGCGAGAACATGCGCACCTATGACAGCCGCACCTATGAGGGCGCGTACATGGCGGGCGTGATTGCCGGCAAGATGACCAAGAGCAACACCCTGGGTGTGGTGGCTTCGGTGCCAATTCCTGAAGTGATCCGCAACATCAACAGCTTCACGCTGGGCGCCCAAAGCTCCAACCCCAAGGTCAAGACCAAGGTGGTGTGGGTGAACGAGTGGTTCAACCCGCCGAAAGAAACCGAAGCCGCTACCAGCCTGATCAATGGCGGCGCGGACGTGCTGTTCCAGAACACCGATTCCCCCGCCGTGCTGAAGACCGCGCAGGACAAGGGCAAGCGCGCCTTTGGTTGGGATTCCGACATGACCGCCTACGGCCCCAAGGCCCACCTGGCATCGAGCGTGATCAACTGGGCTCCGTACTACATCAAGGCTACCAAGGACGCTCTGGAAGGCAAGTGGGCCACCGGTCAAAGCTGGTGGGGTGTGAAGGAAGGCGCGATCGATATCGTGTCGATTGCCGAAGACGTGCCTGCTGAAACCAAGGCCAAGGTTGAGGAAGTGAAAGCCGGTCTGAAGGATGGCAGCTTTGTCATCTGGAAGGGCCCGATCACGGACAACACGGGCAAGGTTCAGCTGAAGAAGGACGAAGTCGCTGACGACAAGTTCCTCGGCGGTCTGGGTTTCTACGTCAAGGGCGTGGAAGGCAAGATTCCTGGCGGCAAGTAACTGCTTCTTTGAGGTCTGAAAAAGGTCGCCTTGTGCGGCCTTTTTTACGTCTGGTGGTTTAGCGAGTTACTTCTGGATTCAGGTGCCCCTTTTCGGCAGCCGGGAATCGAGTCACTTCTGGACGCAGGCCGCCGTGGCACTCCGCTTCGTCCGTGTCCCCCGCCCACTACGTGGGCTCCTCCTTTACCTACCGAAGCGAAGCGCCACGCCGTCCTGAGTCTGCCAGCATGGTGGGTGCGCAAATGCCCGCAGTCATTGCGCGGCAACACGGCACGTTTCCGGTGACAAAGCAGGTGTGCAACGGTATTCAGACATTGCGCGCCAACAGCGCAGGCTGCCGATGACAGAGGGGTAGATGGTTCCGGTAGGTAAAGGAGGAGCCCGCTTTAGCGGGCGGGGGACACGGACGGAACCATCTACCCCGCTGGCAGCGGCGTACCAAAACCTGCCTTCATGGCAGCGGCGTACAAAACCCGAAGCGTGCAATGCCTAAACACGTCGCAACGCCCAATACGCGACTATGCTTTCACCATGATTGAAAACGAACTTTGGCATCCGGTCGCTCTCAGCGATGCGGTGACCGATGCACCCGTCGCCGTGGATCTTCTGGAACGCAAGCTTGTCATTTGGCGCGATGGCAACGGCGTGGTCAACGCCTGGGCCGACCAATGTCCGCACCGCGGTGCGCGCCTATCCCTGGGCAAGGTATGCGAAGGGCGGCTGGAGTGTCCCTACCACGGCTGGCAGTTTGATTCCGGCGGGCATTGCGTGCATGTGCCGGCGTTGCCGGACTTTGTGCCGCCCGCAGGCCACGCCACCCGCACCTACTTTTGCACCGAACAATATGGCCTGGTCTGGGTGCGCATGGTGGCCTCGCACGATGCGAGCACGCCGGCGGTGCCCACGTTTGCGGCGGAGCAGGACACGCAGTTGCGCAAGGTCAACTGCGGCCCTTATGAGGTAGCCACCAGTGCGCCGCGCATTGTGGAAAATTTTCTGGACATGGCGCACTTCGCCTTTGTGCACGAACACTGGCTGGGCAGCCGCGATGCAGCGGCCATCGCCGCCTACACCGTGGCAGCCACACCCACCGGCATTCGCGCCACCGGCTGCAATACCGTGCAGCCGAAAAGCAATCTGCATTCGGTCACTGCCGCCCAGGTGGAATACACCTACGAAGTCACCGCGCCCTATGCGGCGGTGCTGACCAAGATACCGGACGCCGCCAGCGTGGCCGTGGCCGGCTGGCGCGAAGCCATTGGCCTCTTCATCTGCCCCATGGGACCGGAGCGCAGCCGCGTCTGGTTCCGTCTGGCCGTGGCGGACTTCCATTCGCTGGACCAGACCCTGCGCGACTTCCAGCACACCATCTTCACGCAGGACCAGCCGGTGCTGGAATCGCAAACCCCCAAACGCCTGCCGCTGGACCTGCGTGCCGAAGTGCACACGGCCGCGGACAAGGCGTCCAGCGCCTACCGGCGCTTTTTAAGCCAGCAAGCCATTACCTTTGGAGTGATCCCATGAGCCCAGTGCGTCTCGTCAAACCCGTAGCCCCGGAGCGTATGCCCGAACTCCTGCGCGCCATGCCCAAGGCCGAGTTGCACATGCACATCGAGGGCTCGCTGGAGCCCGAGCAGATGTTTGCCTTGGCACAGCGCAACAGCGTGCCGCTGGCCTATGCGTCCGCGCAAGCCGTGCGCGAGGCCTATGTGTTTGACAACCTGCAAAGCTTTCTGGACATCTACCACGCGGGTACGCTGGTGCTCAAAACCGAGCAGGACTTTTACGACATGGCCTGCGCCTATCTGCAGCGCGCCCAAGAAGATAACGTCACGCACACCGAGTTGTTCTTCGACACCCAGACCCACACCGGCCACGGCCTGGACGCACAGATGGTGGTCAAAGGCCTGCACCGCGCCTGCATGGACGCGCCGGCGAAGTTCGGCATGACGGCCTCGCTCATCCTGTGCTTTTTGCGCCACCTGAGCGAGGCAGAGGCCTTCGAATGCCTGGAGCAGATCATGCCGGTGCGCGACAGGATCGTCGGCATTGGCCTGGCCAGCAGCGAGGTGGGCCATCCGCCGGAAAAGTTTGCCCAAGTGTTTGCGCGCGCCAAACAGCTGGGCTTTCGCCTGGTGGCCCATGCGGGCGAGGAGGGACCGCCGGCCTATATCTGGGGTGCGCTCGATGTGCTCAAGGTCGAACGCATAGACCACGGCGTGCAAAGCATGAATGACCCGGACCTGATCAAGCGCCTGGTGCAGGACCGCATCGCGCTCACGGTCTGCCCGCTCTCCAACCTGAAGCTGCGCGTCTATCCCTCGCTTACGCAACACAGCATCGGCCGCATGCTGGAGGCCGGCATGGTCGCCACCATCAACTCCGATGACCCGGCCTACTTTGGCGGCTATATCAACGAGAACTTCACCCAAACTTTTGCCGCCTTGCAATTGGGCAGCCAACAGGCCTATCAGCTGGCGCTGAACAGCTTCAACGCCAGCTTCATCGACGCCACAGAACGTGCCCGGCATATCGAGCAGCTGGACGCGGTGTTCGATACCTTTTAAGACTGCGCCGGAGCACCGGGACCATGGCGAAGAAGCCACCCCGCCGCGGCAGCCCGATCCGGCTGCAGGACTTGCAGGGCCTGGCGCGCCTGGGCTTTGATGCCACCATCGCAGTGACCAATCTGGTGGAGAGCCTGCACCAGACCATCGCCTCGCGTGCCAGCCTTCGGGGGCCGGGGCAGGAGCTACCGACCACCGGCCTTACCGGTCTGGCCTACCGTCTGGTGCGCGGCACGACCCGCGTGGCCGGCCTGGGTGTGGACCATCTGACCGGTCTGCTCAACCAGGGGCTGGAGGACGGCCGCGAGAGCACGCCCGAGCGCGAAGCCGTGATCGCCGCCATGTGCGGCGTCTGGGGCGACCATATGGCGCAGACACACAACCCCTTGGCGATCCGGATGGCGTTTCGCGTGCAGGGCCAGCCGCTCACCCTGTCGCGCGCCGCACTGCAGCAGCGCATCGTCAACCCCAAGGCCCGCTTGCTGGTGCTGGTGCACGGGCTGTGCATGAACGATTTGCAGTGGCAGCGCCGCGGCCATGACCATGGTGCGGCACTCGCGCAGGCACTGGGTAGGACGCCGCTGTACCTGCACTACAACAGCGGCCTGCATGTGTCGCAGAACGGCGAGGCCTTCGCCGCGTGCCTGCAGACCTTGCTGGAGCAATGGCCGGTGCCGGTGGAGGACATGGTGCTCATCGGCCACAGCATGGGCGGTCTGGTGGCACGCAGCGCCTGCCACAGCGCGGAGGTTTCGGGAATGCCCTGGCTGGCCCAGGTGACTGCGTTGGTGTGTCTGGGCACCCCGCACCATGGCGCGCCGCTGGAGCGCGGCGGCCAGTTGATTGACAGCCTGCTGGGGCAAAGCCCTTATCTGGCGCCGTTTGCCCGCCTGGGCAAGACGCGCAGTGCGGGTATCGCCGATTTGCGCTTTGGCAATGTGCAGCCAGCCGATTGGGCTGCCCACCGCAAACACGATCAGACGGTGGACGAACGCCTGCCCACGCCCCTGCCGCAGGGCGTGAAAACCTATCTGGTGGCTGCGGTGCAGGCGCAGCGCACGGACCACCCGCGCAATGCCTGGGTAGGTGACGGTCTGGTGCCATTGGACAGTGCCCTGGGCGAACATGCCAAGCCCGCGTTGGCGCTGCGCGTGCCGGACAGCCACAAGCGGGTGCTGACCGGCACCAACCACTGGGATCTGCTCAATCGCCCCGAGGTCTACCGGCAATTGCTGGCCTGGCTGCAATCCTGAGCACGGGTTAAAATAAGCGCAAGGCCCGCTGCTCCGGCGGGCCTTGCCTTTTGTGTTCCGGAGCCATGTAGAGGACTACCATGTACAAAAACCTCGCAGCCACAGCCGTGGCCGCTTGTTGCATTTCACTCGCACCCCTGGGTGCTTTTTCCCAAACCACCACCAAGACCGCAGACGCAGCGCCGCCGCTGAAAATCGGCTTTGTCTACGTCGCCCCGTTGACCGAGGCCGGCTGGGTGCGCCAGCACGAAGAAGGGCGCAAGGCACTGCAAACCGCCCTGGGCAAACGCGTGCAAACCACCTATGTGGAAGACGTGGCCGAAGGGCCGGATGCCGAGCGCGTGATCCGCGACCTGGCACAGCAGGGCAACACCCTGATCTTCACGCCCAGCTTTGGCTACATGGAGCCCACGCTCAAGGTGGCGCAGGAGTTTCCCAAGGTCAAGTTCGAGTCCATCACCGGCTACAAGACAGCGGCCAATGTGTCGGTGGCCAATGCGCGTTATTACGAGGGCCGTTACCTGGCCGGCATCGCTGCCGGGCGCATGACGCAAACCCATGTCGCCGGCTATGTGGCGGGCTTTCCGATTCCCGAGGTGCTGCAGGGCATCAACGCCTTCACGCTGGGCATGCGCTCGGTGGACCCCAAGGCCGAAGTCAAGGTGGTCTGGCTCAACGCCTGGTTTGACCCCACGCGCGAGCGCGATGCCGCCATGACCCTGTTCAACCAGAACGTGGACGTGGTGAGCTTCCACACCGGCTCTACCGCCGTCATGGCTGCCGCGCAAGAACGCGGCAAGATGGCGATTGCCTACCACTCCGACATGCGCAATATCGCGCCCGACGCACAGCTCGTTTCGGTGACGCACCGCTGGGGCGACTACTACACCGAACGCGCCAAAGCCGTGCTGGACGGCAGCTGGAAGTCCGGCGCGGTGTGGGGTGGCGTCAAGGAGGGCATGATCCGCGTCGGCGACTTCGGCCCCAAGGTGCCGCAGGCGGTGCGGACCGAGGTGTTGACAGCGCAAAAAGCGATTGGCCAGGGCAAGTTGCAACCCTTCCATGCGATGGAGGATGTGCGTGACAACGAGGGCCATGTGGTGATCGCCAAGGGCGAGACGCTGAGTGATGAAAAAATCCTGGGCATGAACTGGCTGGTGGCCGGCGTACAGGGAAAGATTAGCCATTAAGCTCGGGGCTATGAAAGCCTATCGCGCCTCCTTACTCTGGTTTACCCCGCACCGTGAGGGGCCGCCGCAGGCCCTGTTTGAAGAGGACGGCCTGCTGGTGGTGGGCCCCAATGCCGATGGGCTGCAGGTGGTGCAGGCCATTGGCGCCTGGCGCGCTCTGGCGGCGCAATACGCCCACGTGCCAGTGGAGCATTTGCCGGGCCGCATCATCGCGCCGGGCTTTGTCGACCTGCATGTGCACTTTCCGCAAACCAATGTCATCGGCTCACCCGCCAGTGGCCTCCTGCCCTGGTTGGAGAACTACACCTTCCCCGAGGAAAAGCGCTTTGCGGCGATGGACTACGCCGCCGAAAGTGCGGGCTTCTTTATGGACGAGTTATTGCGCAATGGCGTCACCACGGCGCTGGCCTTTGCGACCTCGCACACCACCTCGGTCAACGCGCTGTTTGCCGAAGGGGAGAAGCGCAGCCTGCGCCTGATCACCGGCCTGTGTCTGATGGACCGCAATGCCCCGGCCGATCTGTTGAACCAGCAGTCGCCCGGAGGCCATGTGGATGCCACGCTGCAAAGCCTGCTCGACAGCGAGGCCCTGATCCACCATTGGCATGGCAAAGGCCGGTTGGGCTACGCCATCACCCCGCGCTTTGCCCCCACCAGCACCGATGCGCAACTGCGCGGTGCCGGTGAGTTGGCGGCGCGTTACAGCGATGTGTGGATCCAGTCGCATGTGGCGGAGAACCAGGACGAGATTGCCTGGGCGCGCGAATTGTTTCCCGCCTCGCGCAGCTACCTGGCCACTTATGACGACTTCGGGCTGATGCGCAAGCGGGCGGTCTACGCGCACTGCATCCACTTCGACGACGATGACCGCGCCCTGATGCGTGACACGGGCGCGAGTGCTGCCATCAGCCCGACCAGCAATCTCTTTCTGGGCAGTGGCTTTTTTGATTACGCAGGGGCCGACCGCATCGGCTTTGGCTACGGGCTGGCCAGTGATGTCGGCGGGGGCACGAGCTTCAGCCCGTTTCACACCATGCTGGCGGCCTATTACGTGGGGCGCGAGGGGCAGATCAACCACGGCCTGTCTTTGTCGCCACAGCATTTGTGGTGGCAGCACACGGCTGGAGCGGGGCGGGTGTTGGGCGTGTTGGATGCGGACGGGCAGCCGGTGGTGGGCAATCTGTTGCCGGGCTGTGAGGCGGATTTTGTGGTGCTCAACCCCAAAGCCACGCCTTTGTTGGCGCGCAAGACTGCTTTGGCCTCCAATTTGGATGAGCTGCTGTTCTCGATGATTGTGTTGGGTGATGACCGGCTGATTGAGCGCACGGTTATTTCGCAGGGTTTGCCTGCCTAACTGTTTGTGTCTCGAGAGCTGTTTTTGGTGTGCCTCTCTCTTACGCAGGCGCTGCTTGGTGCCTGCCGGAGTGGGGGTTGCCGGTGTCCTCATACTGCGGGTACGCACAAATCGGCCACCGGCAACCCCCACCCCGGCGAATAGAAGCAGTGTTGCTTGGCGACGGGAAACACCAATACCGGCTCCGTAGTCGCAGTCTTAGTCGTAGCGCACACGGGTAGTTTTTTGCGTGCACAACACTACGCCGCTAGCAGGGGTGCGGGGTGTCTGCGCGGCCGATTTGTGCGTACCCGCAGTATGAGGACGCGCAGACACCCCGCGACCCTGCCAGCCACTGCAGGCGTAGCAAGCGAGGCACGATAGACCACCCTCAGCCGGAAGAAGAATGGCAACGAAATGCGATGCTTACAATCGACTCCAATTTAGGAGTTGACCCGTATGAGCATCAAAAGCGACAAGTGGATTCGCCACATGGCCGAAACCACCGGAATGATTGAACCATTCGAGCCAGGCCAGATCCGCCAGCGCGACGGCAACAAAATCATCTCCTACGGCACCAGCAGCTACGGCTACGACATCCGCTGCGCACCCGAATTCAAGGTCTTCACCAACATCCACAGCACCGTCGTCGACCCCAAGAACTTCGACGAAAAAAGCTTTGTCGACTTCAACGACGACGTCTGCATCATCCCGCCCAACAGCTTCGCCCTGGCCCGTACCCTGGAATACTTCCGCATTCCCCGCAATGTGCTCACCATCTGCCTGGGCAAAAGCACCTACGCGCGCTGCGGCATCATCGTCAACGTGACGCCGTTCGAGCCTGAGTGGGAAGGCTATGTGACGCTGGAGTTTTCCAACACCACACCGCTGCCCGCCAAGATATACGCCGGCGAGGGTTGTGCCCAGGTGTTGTTCTTCGAGAGCGACAAAGACGACGTCTGCGAAGTCTCCTACAAGGACCGCGGAGGCAAGTACCAGGGCCAGGTCGGTGTGACCTTGCCCAAGGCCTGAGCCAAAGCTGCAGTGTTTGCACGCGCAAGCGGGGCTTAGAGGATAATGCGGGTTTGCCCCTAGCGTTGGGGGCGCCCCGCTATCGGATGGATAGCACATCTTCTGGCTATGCCGTACCGACTTGAATACTGAACTGACTCCCTCTTCCGAGACCGCAACTCCCGCAGCCAGCGCTGCCCCTGTGAGTACCGGTGACGTCCTGACCCAGGACACCCCCGTCATGGCATTTGCCCAACTGCAACTCGCAGCCCCGCTGGCGCGCGCCGTCGCGGAAATGGGCTACGAGTCCATGACACCCATCCAGGCCCAGGCCATTCCGGTGGTGCTGCAAGGCCGTGACGTGATGGGCGCGGCCCAGACCGGCACCGGCAAGACGGCAGCCTTTGCCCTGCCCCTGCTGCAGCGCATGATGAAGCACGAGAACCCTTCCACCTCGCCCGCTCGCCATCCCGTGCGCGCCCTGGTCCTTCTGCCCACGCGCGAACTGGCGGACCAGGTGGCGCAACAGGTCAAGCTGTACGCCAAGTACACCAACCTGCGCAGCGCCGTGGTGTTCGGCGGAATGGATATGAAGCCGCAGACGCTGGAACTCAAAGCCGGCGTGGAAGTGCTGGTGGCGACACCCGGCCGCCTGCTTGACCATATTGAAGCCAAGACGGCCGTCCTGAACCAGGTCGAGTACGTGGTGCTGGACGAGGCCGACCGCATGCTGGACATCGGTTTTCTGCCCGACCTGCAACGCATCCTGTCCTACCTGCCCAAGCAGCGCATTACCTTGCTGTTCTCTGCCACGTTCTCGCCCGAGATCAAGCGCCTGGCCAGCAGCTACCTGCAAAACCCGGTCACGATTGAAGTAGCGCGCTCCAACGCCACGGCTTCCACGGTCGAGCAGCATTTCTACAGCGTCGGTGAGGACGGCAAGCGCCACGCGCTGCACCAGATTTTGAAGACACGCGGCATGAAGCAGGCCTTTGTGTTTGTGAACAGCAAGCTGGGTTGTGCACGCTTGGCCCGTTCCCTGGAGCGCGAAGGTCTGAAGACCACCGCCCTGCACGGCGACAAGAGCCAGGACGAGCGCCTGAAAGCTTTGGATGCCTTTAAAAAGGGTGAAGTCGATCTGCTGGTGTGTACCGATGTGGCCGCGCGCGGCCTGGACATCAAAGACGTGCCGGCGGTGTTCAACTTCGACATCCCGTTCAACGCCGAAGACTACGTGCACCGCATTGGCCGCACGGGGCGGGCCGGCGCTGCCGGTCTGGCCGTGAGCTTCGTCGGTGGCGGCAACGATGCCCGCCTCGTGGCTGACATTGAGAAACTGATCAAGTCCAAGATCGAGATCGAGGCGCTGGAGTTCGACGAAGACCAGCCCGATATCCGCAAGCAGGGCCGCATCAACGACGGCCGCCGCATGTACCACGAAGACGGTGGTGGCGACAACGGCCGCAGTGAGCCGCGTGGTGCCTCGCGCAACGAACCCCGCGGTGAATCCCGCAGCAGCGGCCGCGGTGAAGGCCGTCGTGAAGGCGGCAACGAAGGCCGGCGTGAATACGCGCGGGCACCGGCGCAGTCGCGCGACCCGTTCTTTGACAAGCCCTACGAGCCCAGCGTAGCTGCCGATGCAGCACCCAGCTGGGAGGCGGCCGCGCGGCCCGCTGCACGCAGCATCTCTGCCAATATCAAGTCCAAGCGCAAGGTCGCTGCACTGTTCAAGTCGAATTAAAAAAGGGCCTTACGGCCCTTTTTTCATGGGCGCTTATTCGCCTGGTTTTTGCGCCTGATCGCATTGCACCTGAATCAGCCCGCCTTGCCACCCCGTCGCGCCGGGTTCAACACGCAGGGCGCTCAAGCAGCCGCCCCAGACACAGCCGGTGTCCAGCGACAAGACGTCGCGCCGACCCAGCCAGCCTAGCGTGGACCAGTGCCCAAAGGCGACACTGGCTCCGGCCGTCAAGCGACCCGGTACTCCAAACCAGGGCAGGTAACCCTTGGGGGCCTCCTCCGGCTTGCCGCTAAAGCCGAATTCCATACGTCCATCGGGGGTGCACAGGCGCATGCGCGTGAGGGCGTTGACGATGACGCGCAGGCGCTGTGGCCCCTGCAAGCTGTCGTCCCAGGCATCGGGCGTATTCCCATACATGGTCTGAAAAAATTCGCCCACTGCGTCCGAACGCAGGGCGGCCTCCACCTCGCTTGCCAGTTGTACTGTTTTCTCCGCGCTCCAGGACGGCAGAACCCCGGCATGCACCATCAAAAGGGGTTTGCCGCCCCAGTGCTCCAGCAGCGCCAGGTTCTGGTGGCGCAGCCACTCCAGCATGGCGTGGCGGTCCGGTGCGTCCAGAATGCATTGCAGCGTGTCCTTGCGCCCGGGCTTGCGCACGCCGTACGACACGGCCAGCAAATGCAGGTCATGGTTACCCAGCAGGCAACGGGCCGAACTGCCAAAGCCCATCAGGCGTCGCAGCACGGCATCAGAGGCCGGGCCGCGGTTCACCAGATCACCCAGAAAGTACAAGGTGTCGCGGCTGGGCGTGAAGGCGATTTTTTCCAGCAATCGTTGCAGTGCGGCATCGCAGCCCTGCAGATCGCCGATAAGGTAAAGTGACATCACTGTATTTTCGCTTAAGGGTTCATGGACTTTCTGGTTATTCTGGTGCTTACCCTGCTCAATGGCGCGTTCGCCATGTCGGAATTGGCACTCACAGCCAGCAGAAAAGTGCGTCTGCAAACCATGGCTGAGGAGGGCGACAAGGGCGCCCGGGCGGCGCTGGATCTGCTGGACAACCCGACGCAGTTTCTGTCCGTGGTGCAGGTGGGCATTACCGGTATCGGCATGCTCAACGCCGTGGTGGGTGAGGCCGCCTTCGGCGACGGCCTGGCCGCTTGGCTGGAGAAGACCTTTGAGTTGTCGCACAAGGCCTCTGGCGTTTCTTCCACCGTGCTGGTGGTGACGGCCATTACGTTCATCACCATTCTGTTTGGCGAGTTGGTGCCCAAGCGCATTGGACAGTTGTACCCCGAGCCGGTGGCCCGCGTGGTGTCGCGCCCCATGCAGTGGATAGCCATTGGCGCCAAGCCCTTTGTGCGCCTGTTGTCGCTGTGCACGCACGGCATGTTGCGCCTGCTGCAGATTGACACCAGCGACAACCGGGCCGTGACCGAGGCCGAGATTTCCGCCAGCCTGGAAGAGGGCGTGGACGCCGGCATCATTGAAGAGCACGAACACCAGATGGTGCGCAATGTGTTCCATCTGGATGACCGTACCCTGGCATCGATGATGTTGCCGCGCTCGGACATGGAGTGGCTGGATGCCGATTGCAACGTGGCAGATGCCCTGCAGCAGGCCAGTGGCGCCGCCCAAAAGACCGCCCATTCCTGGTACCCGGTGTGCCGTGGCTCGCTGGATGATGTGGTGGGTGTGGTCAGTGTGGCGCGCCTGCTGGAGCGCGGCGTGCGTTACCCCTATGGCGTGGGTGCGTTAGTGGAGCCGGCGGTATTTGTGCCGGAGACGCTGACCGGCATGGAACTGATCGCGCAGTTCCGCACCAAGGCCGCACGCATGGTGTTTGTGGTGGATGAATACGGCGTAGTGCAGGGCCTGATCACGCCGCACGACCTGCTCGAAGCCATTACCGGCGAGCTCAAACCCGATCGCCACGACGACGCCTGGGCCATTGAGCAAACCGACGGCTCCTGGGTGCTGGACGGACTGATGCCGGTGGCCGAACTCAAGGCCCGGTTGGGTATTGAACTGGAGCTACCGCAGGAGGACCGTGGCCGCTACAACACGCTGGCGGGCTTGCTCATGGCGGTATCGGGCCGCATGCCGGAGTTGGGTGAAAAGATCGTCTGCGCGCACTGGCAGTTTGAAGTCACCGAACTCGAAGGCCGGCGCATCGACAAGGTGCGCGCCCATTTCTTGTCTGCGGCGTTGTCACATCCGGCCGCTTAGCCGGTAGCTGGCAATGCCCAGCCACTCGTGCAGCAGCAGTTCCCAGCGTTCGGCACCTTCACCCAGGTTGTATTTGCTCAAGGGTGTCATGCCGCCGGTGCGGAAGTCCACCGGGTAGGGCGTGACATTCCAGCCGGCTTTTTGAAACGTGGCGAGCGAGCGCGGCATGTGCCAGGCGGACGTCACCAGCAGCCAGGGCTTTTGCGCATCCAGGCCGGGCAGGGCGTGTGTGAACACGGCGTTCTCATACGTGTTCTGGGAGCGTGTCTCCAGCGTCAGCGCCGTGCGCGGCACGCCCATGCTGTCAAAAAACTGCAGTGCACGCTCGGCTTCGCTGGGGCCCACGCCAAACAAATCACCCTCGCCACCGGTGAAGACGATGCGCAAATGCGGGTTGCGCCGCCACAGGGCTACCGCCATGGTCATGCGCTCGGCGCTGGAGTTGAGCAGGGGCTGGTTGTGGTGCAGGCTGAGCTGGCCCGATTCCAGTGCGCCGCCCAGAACGACCAGTCCGGCATAGGCACCCAGGTCGGCATCGGCCGACACTTCCGGGAACCGGTTTTCGAGTGGGCTCAACAGCGCATCGGGCAGCGTCTTGAATCCGGTTAAGGCCAGCAGCAGCAGGGCTGCCATGCCCAGTTTGCGCGCGCGCAGGGGCTTGCGCCGTCCGGCTACCTGGCTCAGAACAAGCAGAAGCAGCACGCCGTTCAAAGGCTGGGCCAAGAGATTGAGCAATTTGGAGAGCAGGAGCATAAGATACGGCTGTTTGCCCATGCTAGCAGGAACCGTGCGGCTGTCGCCAAACTAAACAAAGAGTTAGTCGATCTGTCTGCGCGACTACCGATAAAATCCAGATCTACAACAATATTCGTCCCATGCGCAAAATTTCAGCCAACGAAGATGTGATGACCACCCGAGAGGCGGGCGAGACCCTGGGCGTTGCCGTGCGCACGGTGCAATTGTGGGTGGAGGCTGGCGTGCTGCCGGCTTGGCGTACGGCGGGTGGGCATAGGCGCATTGCGCGCAGTGCGGTGGAAAAACTGATGACCGAGCGCCAGCAGGATCTCGCCCCCATCGTGAGCCATGTGGCGCCGGTGCTGTATGCGCTCAGGTTGCTGCTGGTGGAGGATGACCCGCTGCTGTTGCGCCTGTTTACCGGCGTGGTGGCGGGATGGAATTTCCCGGTGGAGTTGACCACGGCTACCAATGGATTTGAGGGGCTGGTGCGAATCGGCGAGATGCGCCCCGACATTGTGGTGACCGACCTCATCATGCCGGGCATGGATGGCTTCGAAATGTTGCGTGCCCTGAAAAAGCCCGGCTCCGGATTCGGCAACCTCAAGCTGGTGGTGATCACCGCTTTGGACGCTGACGAGATCCAAGAGCGCGGTGGTTTGCCCGGTGGGGTGACCTGTTTCCAGAAGCCCGTGAACTACGCCGAGCTCGAAGCCCTGGTGCACGCGTACTTCACCGAAAAACTGCAACACGTGGTCGCCAGCTAGGACGGCGGGCTCAGCCTAGTTTCCTGTCGGCTTGGGGCGTTCCGCGCATGCGCAGGGCGCCTGGCACACCGAGTTGCGGATGCAAGCGTCCGGCAACCGCCCAAGCCAGTAGCAGGCAGCAGCCCCCGGCCGCAAACACACCGGAAACGCCGGTGCCCTGCAGCACCATCCAGGCCAGGCCCGGGGACAGAATGCCCGAAACATCGCGAAAGCTGCTGTACACCGCAGACATCTCGGTGCGCTCCGAGGGCTTGACCGACATCAAAAACGGCAGGCCGGCACACACGTCCAGCAAGACCAGGCAGTAGGACCCCAGCACCAGCACCCCCACCGTCGCCCAGGGCAGGGGTGACAACAGCGTGGCGAGCACAAAGCACAGGCCACCCAGCAGGAATCCGGTTCGCATGGCACGGCGCACCGAGCGGCGCTGCACCCAGCGGAAAAGCAGCGGCGCGGTGACCAAACCCATATTGGCGACCGAGGTCGCCACGCCTCCCACCCCGTCTCCCAGACCCTGCTCCACGGCAAAAATGCCGACATACACAAAATAAAACCACCAGCCGCAGGAGCGCATGACGGCAAACAACCAGCCGCTGATCAGGCGGGGTTGGCTAAAGAAGCGTTGCAGATAGACCCACGGATGGGCCGCACCAGCGGCCTGGCGTGCCATGGCGCGGCCATTGCCCAGGCGGATCTTCCAGATAAAGAACAGCATGGCCAGCGCGCCCAGCCCGGCCATCAGGAAGGGGGCGCCAGGCCAGATGCCCAACAGCTGAACCCCCAGCACCGGCCCGACCACCCACCCCACGCTGCCGTAAAACATGCGCAGCGACTCCAGGCGTGCAAATTCCACCTTGGGCACGTGGTCGAGCACGTAGGCGTTAAAGCAGACAAAGGAGGTGGCTGCAGCCAGCGTGTTGCACAACAGTGCTGCCGCAACCCATTTGCCGCCCAGTAAACCGAAGGCAGCGCACATTACATACAGCGACATGCCCATCCCGTAGACACGGCGGCGTTGCAGGCGTTGCGCCAGGAGCGGCACGGTCAGCGCCGTCAACAGCGACAACACCCCGATCACGAAGTAGAACTCGGAGACGCGCTGTGCGTCACCCCAGGCGCGGTACATCAGCAACGGAAAGGCCGCCAATGTGGAGCCGCGCACCCACGCCTCCAGTCCGGCGATGCGGGCAAACTCCGACACACCGGGTGTGGCAACAGGGTGCTTGCGCGCTGCGGTGATGGGCGTTAGGGGCAAGGCGTGAAAATCCAGGGGGTGACCATCGAGTATGCACCGCACAGGTGCAAGCTGTTGGCAATAATGGCAGCTTTATCAAGAAGTACCTGCTGTGGCTGAACTATGCAACCCCCTGACCTTGCGCGTTTACTGGGAAGACACCGATGCCGGCGGTGTCGTCTATTACGCCAACTACCTGAAGTTCTTTGAGCGTGCCCGGACCGAATGGCTGCGCACCCTGGGCGTGCAGCAGGGCAGCTTGCAGGCGCAGGCGGACTGCATCTTTGTCGTAGCCGAAGTGCAACTGCGTTACCTGGTGGCGGCCCGGTTGGATGACTGCCTTACGGTGACGGTGGTGGTGACCGAAAAGGGCAGGGCGTCATTGCAACTGGTGCAGCAGGCGTGGCGTGGTGAAACCCTGCTGGCCGAGGGCCGCGTGCGCGTCGGTTGCGTGCGGGCGTCCACCCTCAAGCCCTGCCGCATCCCGGATGCGATCTGCCGCCTTCTCTAGGCTCAGCCCTTGTGTGCGCCCGTCATCAGAAAAGGGTATCGTTCCGGTGTTCTTCAAAAATTGAAAGAAAGGTTTCATTTCTTTATGCGCTTTGCTGAAATTTGCAGTTTTGAGGAAAATGTTCTCATTAAAAACTACGAAGGGCTTCTCCCGTGCAGATTCAAAAGGCCCGTTTGGCTGGATCGTTAGCCTTGCAAGCCTTGGACTGAAATCATATGCCGTGGGTGTCGGTTTTGGGTGTTGCGGGTGGCATCAGCATTGTGAGCGCGGAGGTGGTGCTGAACGCACTGTTGGGTGTGTGGATCGCTGTATTGCTGGTAATGCGGATGCGGCAATCCAGGCATGCGGAGCGCGCCATAGAGAGCGTCGGCTCCGGCTACTGGGTGTTGGACGCGCGCGGTGAGTTCATCGATGTGAATGCGGCCTACTGCCGCATGGTGGGCTACACCCGCAAGCAGATTCTCTCCATGCATATTGCCGACTTTGAAGCGGTGGCTACGCGAGACGGTATCCGTGCGCAGATTGAACGCATTCTGCTCAACGGACAGGAGCGCTTCGAAACCCGGCATAAGAAACGCAACGGCGGCTGGGTGGAACTGGAAGTCACCGTGACGGCGGTGGCCAAGCACCAGGTGATTGTGTACCTGCGTGACATTTCGGAGCGCAAGAAGGCGGCTATCGAAATCAACCAGTTGGCACTCTTCGACCCCCTCACCGGACTGCCCAACCGGCGACTGTTGCAGGATCGGATCGAACAGGCCCTGCACAACGCCTCGCGCAGCAAGCACCATGGCGCGCTGTTGTTCATTGATCTGGACCATTTCAAGACCCTCAACGACACCCTGGGCCATGCCAAGGGCGATGACCTGCTCAGGCAAGTGGCCCAGCGCCTGTCCTCCTGCCTGCGCGAGGGCGACACCGTCGCCCGCTTTGGCGGCGACGAGTTTGTGGTGGTGCTGGCGCGGCTGAGTGTGGATGCCGGCGATGCCGCAGCGGAAGTCAAATCCATCTCCACCAAAATTCTGACCCTGCTGGCGCGCACCTTCGAACTCGGCGACATAGACCACACCACCACGGCCAGCATTGGCATATCGCTGTTCAGCAACAATGCGCTGTCCCTCGAAGACGTCTTGAAGCAGGCCGACCTGGCGATGTACAAATCCAAGGCCGCGGGCCGCAACGGCCTGCACTTTTTTGACCCGGCCATGCAGGTGGCCATTGAAGCGCGCATGGCGCTGGAGTCTGATTTGCGCAGCGCCTTGCGCGAGCAGCAACTGGTGCTGTACTACCAGCCGCAGACCACCCCGGATCGCCGCATCCGTGGCGCCGAGGCGCTGGTGCGCTGGCAGCACCCCAAACTCGGACTGGTCTTGCCAAACCAATTCATCCCGCTGGCGGAGGAGTCCGGCATGGTGTTGCAACTCGGCCTTTGGGTGCTGGAAACCGCATGCCGGCAATTGGTGCAATGGGCCACAACCGCGCGGACGGCCGATTTGGAGTTGGCCGTGAATGTGAGCGTGCGGCAACTGCAACAAGCCGATTTTGTCGAGCAGGTGTTGTCTGCCTTGTTGCGCACCGGTGCCAATCCCCGCCGCCTCAAGTTGGAGCTCACGGAGAGCGTCCTGGTCTCCAACATCGAGGACGTCATTGCCAAAATGACCGCGCTCAAGGCCCACGGCGTTTCCTTCTCGTTGGACGATTTCGGCACCGGCTACTCATCCCTGGCCTATTTGAGCCGCCTGCCGATTGACCAGTTGAAAATTGACCGGAGCTTTGTGGCCCAGATGGTGTCGAGCGAGAACGCAGAGTCGATCTGTGTGGCCGTGATCAGTCTGGCCCGCAGCCTGAACCTGACCGTGGTGGCCGAAGGGGTGGAAACCGAAGCACAGTTTGACCTGCTGACGCGTGTACACCAGTGCGAATACGTGCAGGGCTACCTGCTGGGGCGTCCTTGCCCCATCGCAGAGTTTGATGCCCTGCTGGCGTACGGACCTGAGGCAAGGTAAACAAAGGGTAAACCCTTGCATATTTGTTTTGGGGTGGCGCTTTGCTCTGACAATGGGGACTCCCAAGCTCCCGGGTCCTGCGACCTGTTATCCCACTGTGATCATCCGCCCCCGCCCCCACTGGATTCGTCTGCTGCTGGTCCGGCGCGGCTCTCTGGTGCACCGTATTTATGGCCAGCAGTTCTTTATTCTGGCCTTGTCCTGTGCGGTGGTCCTGGCCCATGGGCAGTTGTTCTTGTGGAAGGTCCCGCTCACCGCCAGCCCGTTTTCACTGATGGGCGTTTCCTTTGCCATCTTTCTGGGCTTTCGCATCAACGCCAGTTACGACCGCTTCTGGGAGGCACGCAAGCAGTGGGGCAGCGTGCTGGTGGATGCGCGCAACCTCACGCGCCAGGCGCTGACCGCCATTGCACCCGGGCGCGATGTGCGTCCTTTCGTATTGGGGTTGGTCGGTTTCGCCAGCACCATGCGCAACCAGTTGCGTGAGCAGGCCGCCACCCTGCACACCGAAGGCTTGCTGGCACCGGACTTGCGCGCCCGACTCGACAGTGCCCGATCGGCACCCACGCTGGTGCTGCTCTGGCTGGGGCAGTGGCTGCGCACGTGCCGGCAGGACCAGTTGCTGGAGCCCATCTGCGCGCACAAAATGGAAAGCGCACTCGATAGGCTGGCCCTTGCGTTGGGCAGTTGTGAACGCATCGCCAACACGCCTTTGCCGTTTGCCTACACGGTGATATTGCACCGCAGTGTCTTCCTCTACTGCGGGTTGCTGCCTTTCGGGCTGGTGGACAGCATTGGCTGGATGACACCGCTGGTGGTGACCTTCGTGTCTTACACTTTCTTTGCCCTGGAAGCCTTGAGCGACGAGATCGAAAACCCCTTCGGTCTGGACGCCAATGACCTGGCGCTGGATGCGATGGTCTGCAGCATCGACGCCAACCTGCGCGAAATGCTGGGCGAGGTGCCGCCGCCTGCACCCCTGCCCAACGCCCACTTTGTCCTGACCTAGCCGCCCGTTTGGCATCCCGGTGCGGCCGTTGGCGAAGCGTCCCTTCCTGTGTATCAGACCTTTGAAGGCGTCCAATCCGCCGGCCGACGCTCGGGCGACGCTCGGGCGATTTTGTCAACTTAACCTGGAGCATTCACCGTGGTTGTTGTGCTGTCACGGTCGCCCGCGCAACCCAGGGTATTGACTTCCACGCCAGCACCCAGGTTCCGGTTGCCATCGATTTCGCCAAACGCTTTGGCGTAGGCACCCACGAAACCAGCAAAGCCCAACACGGCGCCCTTTTTGAGCGAGTAGCCCAAGCCCACAGTGGCCAAGCCCGAGCTGCAATTGCCATCCAGGTAGCCCAGACGGACTGCATCGGATTGGGATTTCTCCAGGCTGTAGGTGTAGCTCAGGTCGTAGCCGGTGATTTTGTTGGAGACATCCGTCTTGGTCTGGCGAAGGCCGAAAGCGATATTGGGCTTGGTCAAACTGGTTTCGCCGGTGAACCACTGCAAACCGACATAAGCCTGGGTTTCGTTGTGTTCGGAGAAGGTTGTGGTTGTGGTGATGGGCGGCGGTTGGCTTATTGCGGATTGAGACGCCACGAGTGAAAGCAGACCAACGGCAGCCAGGGCTGGGAGGTTTTTGTGTATTTTCATAAATTCTTCTTGATTAAAGTAGTTGAGTCGATCGCGTGGGAAGCCTTGAGCGAGACTCCCACAGGGATGCGGTCAGGTCAGACCGGTTGCGCGATAGCAGTAGTTGTGCTGTCACGGTCGCCCGCGCAACCCAAGGAATTGATTTCCACGCCAGCACCCAGGTTCCGGTTGCCATCGATTTCGCCAAACGCCTTAACGTAGGCGCCCACGAAGCCAGCAAAGCCCAACACGGTGCCTTTTTTGAGCGAGTAGCCCAAGCCCACACTGGCCAAGCCTGAACTGCAATTGCCATCCAGGTAACCCAGACGGACTGCATCCGATTGGGATTTCTCCAGGCTGTAGGTGTAGCTCAGGTCGTAGCCGGTGATTTTGTTGGAGACGTCTGTCTTTGTCTGGCGAAGGCCGAAAGCGATGTTGGGCTTGGTCAAACTGGTCTCACCGGTGAACCACTGCAAACCGACATAAGCTTGGGTTTCGTTGTGTTCGGAGAAGGTTGTGGTTGTCAAAACTGGCACTTGCCCACTCACCGCAGATTGGCAGGCCAAGAGTGACATTGCACCAACGGCGAGCAGTGCCGCGAGATTGTTTTGTTTTTTCATAAATTTATCTTAATTAAAGTAGTTCAAAAGTCCGTTTTGTAAGCCGCGAGCGAGACTCACACATGGATGCGATTAGTTGAAAACTGGGGTGGTGGTTGTGCTTTCGCGGTCGCCCGCGCAACCCAGGGTGTTGATTTCCACGCCAGCACCCAGGTTCCGGTTGCCATCGATTTCGCCAAACGCCTTAACGTAGGCGCCCACGAAGCCAGCAAAGCCCAACACAGTGCCTTTTTTGAGCGAGTAGCCCAAGCCCACAGTGGCCAAGCCTGAACTGCAATTGCCATCCAGGTAGCCCAGACGGACTGCATCCGATTGGGATTTCTCCAGGCTGTAGGTGTAGCTCAGGTCGTAGCCGGTGATTTTGTTGGAGACATCCGTCTTGGTCTGGCGAAGGCCGAAAGCGATGTTGGGCTTGGTCAAACTGGTTTCGCCGGTGAACCACTGCAAACCGACATAAGCCTGTGTTTCGTTGTGTTCGGAGAAAGTCGTAGTCGGGAGCAGTTGAAAGCTCATCGCCGCTTGGGACGCAAAGAGAGACATTGCGCCAACGGCAGCCAGTGCTGCGAGATTGTTTTTTATTTTCATACAGTTTTCTTCATTTAAGTAGTTCAGTGGATGGGCCTGGCGATCCCCCTTGCCAGTGCAGGGAATTGTAACGACGCTGAATTCGGCCTACAAATGAGAAAGGGGTCACTGCCAAATGAATAGCAGTGACCCCTCGGGAGAAATGGTGCCGCTTGACGGAATCGAACTGTCGACCTTCTCCTTACGAAGGAGCTGCTCTACCAACTGAGCTAAAGCGGCACTAAGCCTGCAATTATACCGGCGTGAAATAGCTGGCTGCGCGCTCCACCTCGTTCTTGGAACCGAGGATCACGCTGATACGCTGGTGCAACTGGGTGGGCTCAATGTCCAGAATGCGCTGCGTGCCGGTGCTGGCAGCACCCCCGGCCTGCTCGACGATCCAGCCCATGGGGTTGGCTTCGTACATCAGGCGCAGCTTGCCGGCCTTTTCGGGCTCGCGCTTGTCCCAGGGGTAGAGGAACACGCCGCCGCGGGTCAGGATGCGGTGCACGTCGGCCACCATGCTGGCAATCCAGCGCATGTTGAAGTCCTTGCCGCGCGGGCCGGTCTTGCCCAACAGACATTCGTCGATGTAACGCTTCACCGGTTCGTCCCAGTGGCGCATATTGCTCATGTTGATGGCAAATTCCTTGGTCTCTTCCGGGATTTGCATGTCGCGCTGGGTCAGCACAAACGAGCCCTGTTCGCGGTCCAGGGTGAACATGGCCACGCCGTCGCCTACCGTCAGCACCAGGGTGGTCTGCGGGCCGTAAATGCAGTAGCCCGCCGCGACCTGTTTGGCGCCGGCCTGCAAAAAGTCCTGCTCGGAGACAGCGGCGCCTTCGGGCTTTTTGAGCACGCTGAAGATGGTGCCGATGCTGACGTTGACGTCGATGTTGCTGGAGCCGTCCAGGGGATCAAACAGCAGCAGGTATTCGCCCTGCGGGTAGCGGTTGGGCACCACGTGGATGCCTTCCATTTCCTCGCTGGCCATGGCCGCCAGGTGACCGCCCCATTCGTTGGCTTCGATCAGCACGTCGTTGGCAATGATGTCCAGTTTCTTCTGGATTTCGCCCTGGATGTTTTCGCTCTCGGCTTCCGACACGCCGAGTACGCCGCCCAAAGCGCCCTTGTTGACCGCCAGGCTGATGCTCTTGCAGGCGCGCGCCACCACTTCCAGCAGCAGGCGCAGCTGTGCAGGGATGGAGCCGTCTATGCGCTGCTCTTCGACCAGGTAGCGGGTCAGTGAAATTCTGGGTGCCATGTACAACTTTCTTAATGAATGGGATGCTTGGTTGCCGCGCAACCGTCAGTCCGCCAATGCGCGTTCAATGACTTCGCGCACGTCGTTGCTGAGGTCGCTCTTGGCTGCCACGCGTTTGAGCGCTTCGCAGGCCGCGCTGCGGTAGGGCTCGGCCAGACGCTTCCAGCGGTCCATGGCGCGCGCCAGGCGGGCGGCCACTTGCGGGTTGGTGGCGTCGAGCTCCATCACGCGCTCGCTCCAGAACACATAGCCCGCCGCATCGGCACGGTGGAAGCCGCCGGGGTTGGCGCTGCAGTAGCTGAAGATCACGCTGCGCGCGCGGTTGGGGTTGCGCAGGTTGAAGTCGGGGTGCGCCATGAGGTGGCGCACGGCGGTTAGCACATTGCCGCCGCGGTCGGGCGCGCCGGCTTGCAGCGCAAACCATTTGTCCAGCACCAGGGCTTCGTCCTTGAACAGGGCATGGAAGCGCGCCAGGGCGCCCGCGGCCAGTTCGTGCCCGCTGCCGACCAGGGCCTGCAGGGCGTTGAACCGGTCGGTCATGTTGCCGGCGTCCTTGAAGCGCTGCAGCGTCTTGCCGGGCCAGACCGTGTCACCGGACTGGATGGCAGACAGGCACAGGAAGTTCAGTGCCATGCCGGCCAGGGCACGGCGGCCGCTGGAAACCGGGTCGGGGCGGTAGGCGCCGTTGTCCTGGTGCCGGGTGAAGGTCCATTCCCAGTCGGAATGCAGGGCCGTGGCCAGTTGCAGGCGCATGCTTTCGCGCACCGCGTGGATGCGTTGCGGGTCCACCAGGGCGAGTTGCTCGGCGATGTAGGTTTCGCTCGGCAGGGTCAGCACCAGCTCCTTGAAGGCCGCGTCCAGCGTGGGGTGGCGCAGCACGGCGCGCATCGCATCCAGATAGGCGGCGTTCAGCACGGCATCGCTGCTGCCGGAGGCGATGGCGGCCATGGCGCTGCGCAGGGCCAGGCGCTGGCCGGCTTCCCAACGGTTGAAGGGGTCCGGGTCGTTGGCCAGCAGGGTCAGCAGTTGGGCGTCGCTGTAGTCAAAGTCCAGCAGCACCGGCGCCGAGAAGCCGCGCAGGATCGAAGGCACCGGCTCTTCGGCCACCTTCTCGAAGGTGAGCGACTCGCTCTGTGCCGTCATCACGAACAGGTGGCTGCCCTCGGTGGCAGCCGTGGAGCCTGCAATGTGCAAGGGCAGGGCGGCGCCGCTGGCAGCACCCACCAGGCCCAGGCTGACGGGGATGACAAAGGCTTGCTTGTCGGCCTGGCCCGTCGTGGGTGCGCAGCTTTGGGCAAAGTGCAGCGTGTAGGTTTGTGCATCCGCGTTGTATTCGCCACGGGCCGCTACGCGGGGTGTGCCGGCCTGGCTGTACCAGCGTTTGAACTGCGGCAGCAGCTGGGCCAGCGCCGACCCGGGGTTGGCATCGGCAACGGAGGAGGCAAAGTCGTCACAGGTCACCGCCTGGCCGTCAAAGCGCTCGAAGTACAGCTTCATGCCGCGCTCAAAGCCCTTGCGTCCGGTGAGGGTCTGCATCATGCGCACCACTTCCGCACCTTTTTCGTAGATGGTGACGGTGTAGAAGTTGTTGATCTCAATGGAGCTGTCAGGCCGCACCGGGTGCGCCATGGGGCCCGCGTCTTCCGGGAACTGGGCGGTGCGCAGCACGCGCACGTCTTCAATGCGCTTGACGGCGCGGGCCGACGGGTCGGCGCACAGGTCCTGGCTGAACTCCTGGTCGCGGAACACGGTCAGGCCTTCTTTGAGCGAGAGCTGGAACCAGTCGCGGCAGGTGATGCGGTTGCCGGTCCAGTTGTGGAAGTACTCGTGGCCGACCACACTTTCGATGTTGGAGTAGTCCACATCGGTGGCGGTGGCCTGGTTGGCCAGCACGTACTTGGTGTTGAAGATGTTCAGGCCCTTGTTCTCCATGGCGCCCATGTTGAAGTCGCTGGTGGCCACGATCATGAAGCGCTCCAGGTCCAGCGGCAGGCCAAAGCGCGCCTCGTCCCAGGCGACGGACGCCATCAGGGAGTTCATGGCGTGCTCGGTTTTGTCCAGGTCGCCGGGGCGCACATAGACCTGCAACAGGTGGTCCTTGCCGGCGCGCGAGGTGATGCGCTGCTCGCGGCTGACCAACTGGCCGGCCACCAGGGCAAACAGGTAGCTCGGCTTTTTGTGCGGGTCCACCCACTTGGCAAAGTGGCGGCCGTCTTCCAGTGCACCTTGCTCCACCAGATTGCCGTTGCTGAGCAGCACCGGGTATTTGGCCTTGTCGGCGCGCAGCGTGACGGTGTAGCTGGCCATCACATCCGGGCGGTCCAGGAAGTAGGTGATGCGTCTAAAGCCCTCAGCCTCGCACTGGGTGAAGAAGGAGTCGTTGCTGACGTACAGGCCCATCAGCTTGGTGTTCTTGGCCGGCAGGCAGGTGGTGAAGATTTCCAGCGCAAAGGGCTCGGGGCCTTCGGGCAGGTTTTCCAGCACCAGTTTGTCGCCGTCCATCTTGAAGGAGGTGCCCGCGCCATTGACCAGCACGCGCGCCAGGTTCAACTCTTCGCCGTCCAGGCGCAGGGCCTGTGCGGGCACGTCCGGGTTGCGGCGCAGCATCATCTTGTTGAGCACGCGGGTTTTGGCAGCGTCCAGATCGAAGCACAGGTCTACCGTGTCAATCCAGAACGCCGGGGCAGCATAGGCTTCGCGGTGGATCACGTTGGGCACGCTGGGCGCCCCGTCGCCTTTAGAGCTTTGCAACATGGTGTTTCTCCAAAAAATTGCTATTGGTTAGTTCGGTGAAATTCCTGGCATGGGCCAGCACATGGGCGCCCGCCAACTCTGCCGGCGTGTGGCCGGTGCAGATGCCCACGGCCCGCATGCCGGCGCGGCGCGCGGCCTCTATGCCCAGGGGCGCGTCTTCAAAAACGATGCAGTGTGCCGGCTCCACACCCAGGCGCCTGGCCACTTCTAGAAAGATGGCGGGCTCGGGCTTGCCCGGCAGACCTTCGTCGCCGCCCACGGCCACGGCGGGCAGGGGGCGCAGTTTCAGGTGGGCATAGGCAAAGGCAACGTTGTGCCGGTCACCGGCGGTGCCGACCCCAATCTGCAGGCCCCGTGCGCGGGCGGCTTCGGCAAAGGCGCTGAATCCCTGCACTTCGGCAAACTGGGGCGCGAAGATCTCGCGGTACAGCGCTTCTTTTTCCTGCAGGTGGACAAAGGCTTCGGCATCGGGCATGTCGCGCTCAAACAGGATGCGCATGCACTCCAGGCCGGTGCGGCCGGTGGTGCGGCGCATCAGTTCGGGCAAATCGATGGTAAGCCCATGGCGCTGGGCCAGGACGACCCAGCTTTGCGCGTGCGAGGGCATGGAGTCGACCATGGTGCCGTCCATATCGAAAATCAAGGCCCCCACGCTTGCCTCTGCGCCCATGCTCACACGCCCTGCTTCAGTGACGCTTCAATGAACACATCCAGATCGCCGTCCAGCACCTTTTGCGTGGCAGAGACTTCGACGTTGGTACGCAGGTCCTTGATGCGGCTGTTGTCCAGCACGTAGCTGCGGATCTGGTGGCCCCAGCCCACGTCGGTCTTGGTGTCTTCGAGCTTTTGCTGCTCGGCCTGGCGCTTGCGCATCTCGAAGTCGTACAGGCGCGAACGCAGGCGCTTCCAGGCGACCTCGCGGTTGCCGTGCTGGCTGCGTCCGTCCTGGCACTGCACCACGATGTTGGTGGGGATGTGGGTCAGGCGCACGGCCGAGTCGGTCTTGTTGATGTGCTGGCCGCCGGCGCCGCTGGCGCGGAAGGTGTCTACCCGCACATCGGCCGGGTTGATGTCGATCTCGATCGTGTCGTCAATTTCCGGGTAGACAAACACGCTGGCAAAGCTGGTGTGGCGTCCGCCCGACGAGTCGAACGGGCTCTTGCGCACCAGGCGGTGTACGCCGGTTTCGGTGCGCAGCAGGCCGAAGGCGTATTCGCCCTCGATCTTGATGGTCGCACCCTTGATGCCGGCGGTGTCGCCGTCGGTCAGGTCTTCCACCGTGGCGGTGAAGCCCTTGCGCTCGGCGTATTTCAGGTACTGGCGCAGCAGCATGCTGGCCCAGTCGCAGGCCTCGGTGCCACCGGCACCGGCCTGGATGTCCAGGAAACAGGGCAGGGGGTCGGCCGGGTTGTTGAACATGCGGCGGAATTCCAGGTCCTCGATGATCTTGGCCAGCTTGGCGGTCTCGCCCTCGATGGTGATCAGACCGGCCTCGTCATCATCCTCCTTGCTCATTTCATAGAGTTCGGTGTTGTCTGAGAGCTCGCTTTCTAGCTGGTCGAGCGTGACGACCACGCCGTCCAGCATCTTCTTTTCCTTGCCCAGTTCCTGGGCCTTCTTGGGGTCGTTCCAGACGGTGGGGTCTTCCAGGCTGGCGTTTACCGTGCGCAGGCGTTCCGATTTGGCATCGTAGTCAAAGATACCCCCGTAACGCGAGCGCGCGGGCGCCCAGGTCTGCGAGGGTGGTGCCGATGAGGTTGCTGCGTTCGATTTCCATGGTCTTCTTGTCCTGTGATGTGTCGGTGTTTACCCCGGCATTTTCTCACGCTTGGCGCTCAGGCAATAAAGCGCTCAATCAACGCAGCCAGTTGCTCCGGCTGGTCGTGGTGCAGCATGTGGCCGGCGTTGGCAATGTGCGCCATTTCCAGTTGCTGCACCGCCTGGATGCGCTCGTGGAACTCGTCCAGGTTGTAGGTGCCCTTCCACCACTGGTCCATGCTGTTGTCCGAGGCTTCCACGCACAGGGTCGGGGCGCTGATGCGATGGAGAATTTCCTGCACCTCGTCCACCCGGTAGAGCTGGGCGTTGGTGATCTTGTGTGCCGGGTGCCCCAGGATGTGCCAGTGGCCCGGTGTGCTTTCGCGCGCCCAGTGGCCCGCCAGCCACAGGGCTTTGTCCTGGCCCAGGCGCAGGTTGTTTTTCATCAGGCGCTCTGCCACGGCTTCCAGGCTGTCATAGCTGCGCATATCCCGCTGGCCCTGGCGCAGGGACTTCAGCTCATCCATCCAGCGGGCATAGCGCCCGGGGGCCTGTGCCGGCACGGTGCGTGGCATGCCGAAGCCTTCCAGGTTGATGAGGCGACGTACCCGATCGGGTCGCACCCCGGCGTACAGCATGGCCACATTGCCCCCCATGCTGTGGCCGACCAGGTGAATGGCCTGGCCAGGCGCGTAGTGGTCCAGCAAAAAGTCCAGATCGGCCAGGTAGTCGGGGAACCAGAAGTGGTCGGCGTCCGGCACCTCGGTTTGGCCAAAACCACGCCAGTCCGGCGCGATCACGTAATGGTCGGCGTGCAGGGCGTCCACCACAAACTGGTAACTGGCCGCCACATCCATCCAGCCGTGCACCATGACCAGGGGTATCTGGTCCGGCGCGGGTTGACCCCATACCTGCACGTGGTACTGCAACCCGCGCACGGGGATGAATTCGCTCTTGAAAACGCGTTTGACTTGGTACATTCGGGCCATCATAAGGAGAAGCACCGTGTCCACCCGTCCTGCCCGCGACAAAGTTCCCGCCCATGCCCCTGCAGAAACCCTGCCCGAGGGCTACCGCCGGCTGCACAGCCCATTTCGTTGGCAGGTGCCCCTGCAGTTCAATATCGCCCAGGTCTGCAGCCAGCGGTGGTCACAGGGCCCGGATGCTGCCAGCCGCATTGCCATACGCAGCTATGCGGACGGTGCCTTGCAGGGCGCCTGGAGCTATGGGCAGTTGCAGGAGCAGGCCAACCGCCTGTCCAACGTGCTGGCCGGCCTGGGTGTGCAGCGCGGCGACCGTGTGGCCATCGTGATGCCGCAGCGCTTTGAGACGGCCGTGGCCTACATGGCGGTGCTGCAAATGGGTGCGGTCGCCATGCCGCTGTCCATGCTGTTCGGGCCTGAGGCACTGGAATACCGGTTGCAAAACAGCGAGGCGGTGCTGGTGATTGCCGATGCGGTGGCGCTGCCCAGCCTGCGCTTGGTGCGTGGCGCGTGCCCCTTGGTGCAAAAGGTGGTTGGCATTGGCATGCTGTATGCCACCCAGGACGTGGCCGAAATCAACTACGCCGAGGCGCTGCGTGTGGCCTCACCGGTATTTGTCCCGGTGTCCACCGCCGCCAATGACCCCGCCATCCTGATCTATACCAGCGGCACCACCGGCAACCCCAAAGGCGCGCTGATTCCCCACCGCGCCTTGATCGGCAACCTCACCGGCTTTGTCTGCAGCCAGAACTGGTTTGGCTTTGACGGCCGGGACAACGCCGAATCGAAGGCGGTGTTCTGGTCGCCCGCCGACTGGGCCTGGACCGGTGGCCTGATGGACGCCCTGCTGCCCACGCTGTATTTCGGCTGCACCATCGTGGCCCAGGCCGGGCGCTTTGACCCGCAAGGCGCGCTGGAGCTGATGGGGCGCTGCGGCGTGACCCACACCTTTTTGTTTCCCACCGCCATCAAAGCCATGATGAAGGCCTGCCCCGGCACCGTGCGCAAGACCGTGCAGGCGCAATACGGCCTGAAGCTGCAGGCCATCATGAGTGCCGGCGAGGCCATGGGCGATGCCGTGTTTGGTTACTGCGAGCAGCAGATGGGCGTGGTACCCAACGAGATGTTCGGCCAGACCGAGATCAACTACATCGTCGGCAACTGTGCCAGGCACTGGAAGCCCAAGGCCGGCAGCATGGGCATGGCCTACCCCGGCCACCGCGTGGCGGTGATTGACGAGGACGGGCAGGAATGTGCCGTCGGCGTGCCGGGCGACGTGGCCTTGAACCGGCTTGACATCCACGGCGACCCCGACCCGATCTTCTTTTTGGGCTACTGGAAGGCAGAGGCCGCCACGCAGGACAAGTTCACCGGCGACTGGTGCCGCACGGGCGACCTGGCGGTGCGCGACGCGGAGGGTTACCTCTGGTACCAGGGCCGCTCGGACGATGTGTTCAAGTCCGCCGGTTACCGCATCGGCCCCGGTGAAATCGAGAATTGCCTGGTCAAGCACCCGGCCGTGGCCAATGCCGCGGTGGTACCCAAACCGGACGCAGAGCGCGGCGCTGTGGTCAAGGCCTATGTGGTGCTGGCACCCGATGCCCTGGCGGGCTGTGGCAACAGCAGCAGCGCGCGCACCGCGCTGCATGTGCAACTCACCAAAGACCTGCAGGCCCATGTCAAGGGCATGCTGGCGCCCTATGAATACCCCAAAGAAATCGAATTTGTGGACGCCTTGCCCATGACCACCACCGGCAAGGTGCAGCGGCGCGTGCTGCGGCTGCAGGAGCAGGCGCGGGCCAGGGGGGATGTGGACACCTTGTAGGGGCAAGCGGCAGGGCGGCATGTTGGTGCAAGCAGGCGGCCAGCCGAAGCGCAGCACGGCACCGGCGCGGGCGCGGGCGCTGTGCCGGTCATTCAGCCTGCCGGAGCGCGCAGAGGTCTTCGTCGCTACACTGGCAGCCGCAACGTTTGACTGCGGTGTGCAGTCCCTCCCTCTTTCGCCTTTTTTGAACCCTATGAAACTTGTACCCCTTGGTCAAAGCGACCTGCTTGTCACGCCCGTTTGCCTGGGCACCATGACCTTTGGCGAGCAGGTCAACGAGCCTGACAGCCACGCCATCCTGAGTCGTTCGCTGGAGCGCGGCGTCAACTTCATCGACACAGCCGAGATGTACGCCGTGCCACCCAAGGCCGAGACCTTTCAGACCACCGAAAAAATTGTCGGCAACTGGCTGGAAAAGAACCCCGGCGCGCGCGACAAACTGGTGCTGGCCACCAAGGTGGCAGGCCCCTCACGCAACATGCCCTGGATTCGCAGTGGCAGCCCCGACCTGACGGGCGCCGACATCATTGCCGCTTGCGAGGGCAGCTTGAAGCGCCTCAAGACCGATGTGATTGACCTCTACCAGATCCACTGGCCCACGCGCAATGTGCCGATGTTCGGCAGCCTGTATTACGAGCCTGCCAAGGAGACGGCGGGGCTTACGTCCATCCACGCACAACTGGAGGCCTTGCACACCCTGGTCAAGGCCGGCAAGGTGCGCGCCATTGGCCTGTCCAACGAGACGTCCTATGGCGTGCACGAGTTTGTGCGCCTCGCCGAGCAGCATGGGCTGCCGCGCATTGCGACGGTGCAGAACGTGTACTGCCTGATCAGCCGGGGCCTGGAAAACGGTCTGGACGAAACCATGCACCGCCTGGACGTGTCCCTGTTGGCCTATTCCCCGTTGGGCTTTGGGCTGCTGACCGGCAAGTACGATGTCTCGGGCACCAGCGGGCCGGACGCACCGGCGCAAGGGCGCATTGCCAAGTACGAGTCCGTGCGCAAGCAGCGCTGGGGCCGGGCAGAGTCGCTGGAGGCGGCGCGGCGTTACAACGCCCTGGCCCAGGAATACGGCATGACGGCGACGCAAATGGCGCTGGCGTTTTGCTACACCAAGTGGCAGGTGCGCAGCACCATCATCGGGGTGACCTCGCTGGCCCAACTGGACGAAGACCTGAACGCCTGGGGCACGACCCTACCGGCGGAACTGCTGCAGAAAATTGATGCGGTGCGCAGGGAGATCCGCGACCCGGCGAACTGAACCCAGGCGCCCATGGCAAAACACGTTTCAGAAACCCCGGCCACCCAACTGCTCAAGAGCCACAAGGTGGTGTTTACCGAGCATGCATACGACTACCTGGAGCATGGCGGCGCGCTGCACAGCGCCGAAGTGCTGGGGTTCGATCCGTTCATGGTGGTCAAGACCCTGATCATGCAGGACCAGGACGCCAAGCCGCTGGTGGTCCTGATGCATGGCAACCGCAAGGTGTCTACCAAAAATCTGGCACGCCAGATCGGCGCCAAGTCGGTCGAGCCCTGTGCCCCCGAGGTGGCCAACCGCCACAGCGGCTATCTCGTGGGCGGCACCTCGCCCTTCGGTACGCGCAAGGACATGCCGGTGTACATGGAAGAGACTATCCTTGGCTTGCCGCGCATCCTCATCAACGGGGGGCGGCGCGGCTATCTGGTGGGGCTGGATCCGCAGGTCTGCCTGCAGTTGCTGGCGGCAAAGAAGGTACAGTGCGCGCTGGCCGATTGAGAAGCGGCTTGGGAAGAAGCGGCATTTCACAGGAGAACTTGGTTTGAATTCGTTTGCAATGGTCTACACCGTATTGGCAACCCTGGCAGCGTATGCCATGGGCTCACTGTCTTTTGCCGTCATCGTCAGCCGCGTCATGGGCCTGAACGATCCGCGCACCTATGGCAGCAAGAACCCAGGCGCGACCAATGTGCTGCGTTCGGGCAGCAAGGCCGCTGCGGTGGTGACGCTGTTGCTGGATGCGCTCAAGGGCTGGCTGCCCGTGGTGCTGGTCAAGTGGTATGGCAAGCCCTACGGGCTGGAAGAGGGCACATTGGCGCTGGTGGGGCTGGCGGCGTTTTTGGGGCATCTGTATCCGGTGTTCTTCCGCTTTGTCGGCGGCAAGGGCGTGGCCACTGCGCTGGGAGTGATCGTGGGTGTCAACCCCTTGTTGGGGCTGGCCGTGGGTGCGTCCTGGGTGGTTGTGGCCTATTTTTCGCGGTACTCTTCACTGGCCTCGCTGGTGGCGGCGGTGTTCGCGCCGGTGTACTACCTGTTCGGTGACGGTGTGGCCTGGTATGCCGACGGCCGTGTGGCCTTGTTCATGGCCGTCATGACCGGCCTGTTGTTCTGGCGCCATTCCGAAAACATCAACCGCCTGATCAAAGGCACCGAATCGCGCCTGGGCCAGAAAAAGGCCTCGTAGCCGCGATTAAACGGAAGCGGTGGCCTGGTTGCCCAGCAGCAGAATCTGGTAGTGGTTGAGTTGGGCCCGCACGCTGGACGCAGGCAGTGCGGCTCGTATGTGGGGGGCGCCCCGGGCCGTGGCGTGCAGTCGCGGCTCATGCAACACTTGCCCCTGGGCTGAGCCCACAATCGCAACAAAAGGCATGTTGGCCTGCAGGCTGCGCCGCAACACCACGCCGAGCTCGTTGTTGTCCATGCGCACGTAGGTGCCGGGCGGGCACAGGCCTACGACGCGCATCAGGGCGTGGCCGATTTCATTCGACTTGGCGGAACTGTTGGCAATGACCGCACGTGCCGACTCGGTGGCACTGCGGCCTGCCCGTGACAAGCGCGGGCTGATCATGGCCGCATAGCGGTCGACCATTTTCAAAATCCGGCTCAGGCTGGTGGTGGGCGCGACGCTGCGAAAGCCGCCGGCGTCTACGGCGTTGTCGTGGTGCTTGCCCACGATTTCCAGCCAGTCATCGTCCTGCACTCCCATTTCTCCCAGCAGCGTGGCACCCTTCACGGGGTGGTTACGGATCATTTCCTGCTGTAGCGGGGAAGGTTTTTCAGTCTGGTTGGCCAGGACATCCTGCATCTCTGTCATGGCCACATTCATGGTCAGCGCTGCATGCACCAGACTGTCGCGTTCCTTGAGCGGCAAGGCCAACTCTTTGGCAATCAGGTGGCACAACACGGCGCACACCAAGGCGTGGGATGCGCTGTAGCCCACTGGTGAGTTACTGGCCAGCTGGAACAGCAGGTACAGGCCGGCATCCGGGTCGCGCTGCATCAGGCTTTGCATCCAGCGGTCGTATTGCAGCGTGCGGTGAACAAACTCCTGGGTGGCCGCAGGGCTGCTCAGAATGATGCCCAGGCCGGACTCCAGGTCCGACCATTCGGCCAACAGGTCCTCGTATTCGTTTTCGTCCTTGACGAGCATGGCGCGTTGGCGCCTCTAGTCGCGGAAGTTGTTGAAGCTCAGTGGCACGTCCGGTACGTCTTTTTTAATCAGGGCCATGGCAGCCTGCAGATCGTCGCGCTTGGCGCCGGTGACGCGCACGGCATCGCCTTGGATAGCAGCCTGCACCTTGATTTTGCTGTCCTTGATCAGGCGCTGGATCTTTTTGGAGACTTCGGTCTCGATGCCGTTGCGCACCTTGATCACCAGCTTGACCTTGTCGCCGCCGATCTTGGTCACGTCGCCCTTGTCCAGAAAGCGCACATCCACATTGCGCTTGGTCAGCTTGTTGTGCAGCACGTCTTCAATCTGCTGGATCTGGAAATCGGCATCGCCAATCAGGGTGATTTCCTTGTCTTTGAGCTCAATGCTTGCGGACGTGCCCTTGAAGTCAAAACGGGTCCCGATTTCCTTGGCGGTGTTGTCTACGCCGTTCTTCACTTCGGTCAGATCGGGTTCGCAAACGGTATCAAAAGAGGGCATGGGTTTACTCAAAAAATGCGGTGAGACAATGCCACCATGTTAGTCGAGAAAAACGTCCCACTCCAGCCCTTCAACACCTTCCACATTGTGGCCAAGGCCCACGCCCTGGTGCGTATTGCCAGCGAGCAGGACCTGCTGGCCGTGCTGGCAGATCCCCGGTTGTCGGCCCTGCCGAAGTTTGTGCTCGGGGGCGGTAGCAACATCGTACTCACCGGGGATGTCAAGCCGCTGGTGCTCAAGGTCGAGATCCCCGGCAAGCGTCTGCTGCAGGACAGCGGACGCCACTTTATTGTCGAAGCCGGTGCCGGTGAAAGCTGGCACGACTTCGTGGCCTGGACGCTGGAACAAGGCTATCCGGGCCTGGAAAACATGGCCATGATTCCCGGCACGGTGGGCGCCTCGCCGGTGCAGAACGTGGGTGCCTATGGCGTGGAACTGCAGGACCGCTTTGATTCGTTGGACGCCATGGACTTGCAGTCCGGTGAAATTTTCACCCTGAACGCTGCCCAATGTGCGTTTGGCTACCGCGACTCGGTGTTCAAGCATGCCAGCCGTTCTGACGGCCACCAGGCGCTGGGCCTGAAAGACCGCGTCCTGATTTTGCGCGTGCGCTTTGCCCTGCCCAAGGTCTGGAAGCCGGTGCTGGGCTATGCCGATATCGAAAAGAAAATGGCCGCAGACGGCGTCAGCAGCCCGGATGCGCAGCAGATTTTTGACTGGATCTGCGCCATCCGGCGCGCCAAGCTGCCGGACCCGGCCGTGATCGGCAATGCCGGCAGCTTCTTCAAGAACCCCACCGTCAGCCCCGAGCAGTGCGCCGACATCATCTTGCGCGACCCCAAGGTGGTGCACTACCTGCTGGCCGACGGCTCGGTCAAGCTGGCGGCCGGTTGGCTGATCGACTCCTGCGGCTGGCGCGGCAAGTCGGTGGGCCAGGCTGGCGTTTACGAAAAGCAGGCCCTGGTGCTGGTGAACCGCGGTTCCGGCAGCGACGGCCTGGGCGCCACCGGCGGCGAGGTGATGACGCTGGCCCGGGCAATTCAGACCAGCGTCTATGAGCGCTTTGGCCTGATGCTGGAGCCTGAGCCGGTGGTGCTGTAGACGATTTCCCTTGCGGCGCGCAGGGGGGGCGCAAAGGATTACAGTGCTTGTATGAAAAATGTTCTGATTTTGGGCGGCACCGGCTTTGTCGGCAGCCATGTCTGTGAAAAACTGGTCCGTGCGGGCTGGAATGTGACCGTGGCCACGCGCCGGCGCAGCCATGCGCGGCATGTGATGCACCTGCCTTCGCTCACCGTGCAGGAACTCGATGTGCATGACGCTGCCGCGCTGGCGCGGGCTGCTACGGGGCAGGACGCAGTGGTCAATCTGGTGGCCATTCTGCACGGCACGCAGGCCGCTTTTGACAAAGCGCATGTGGAGTTGCCGCAGAAAATTGCTGCAGCTTGCACCTCTGCCGGTGTGGGCAAGCTGGTGCATATCAGCGCGCTGGGTGTGAACGTGCAAAAGCCCGGTGCACCGCCTTCCATGTACCTGCGCAGCAAAAGCCTGGGCGAGGCGATTTTGTTAGCCAGTTGCAGCCAGCTGGCGCTTACCATTTTGCGGCCCAGTGTGATCTTCGGTGCGGGCGACAAGTTCCTCAACGTCTTTGCCAGCCTACAAAAGGTTTTCCCCTTTATGCCGCTGGCAGGCGCCGAGGCGCGCTTTCAGCCGGTGTGGGTGGAAGATGTGGCCGCCGCTGTGGTCAAAAGCCTGGAGCGCAGCGGCGCCGGCGTGCAGACCCTGGAGGCCTGCGGCCCCGAGGTCTTCACCTTGAAGCAACTGGTGGAGATTTCGGCCAAATTGGCCGGTGTCAATGCAGGGCAGGGACGTCCGGTCTTCGGCATACCGGGCTGGGCCGCTACGTTACAGGCCCGCATGATGGAAATGATGCCTGGCGCGCCGCTGATGAGCCGGGACAACCTGGCTTCCATGCAGGTGGCCAATGTGGCCACGCCCGGCATGCCGGATTTGTCCGCGCTGGGTATACAGCCGGCAGCGTTGCAGCCCATAGCGCGCGATTACCTGTCGCAAGGCTCACCCTGGCATGACCTGCTGGGTGTGCGCCTGCGCTCCCATTTCCGTTAACTGCGGTCGTCGCCCAGCTTGAGGAACTCGCCGTCCTGGCCCAGTGACAGCAGGCCGCTCTTGGCATAAATGCCCAGTTTGGCGCGCGTGTCGGTGATGTCCAGGTTGCGCATGGTCAGCTGTCCTATGCGGTCCAGCGGGCTGAAGGGCGCATCTTCCACCTTTTCCATGCTCAGGCGCTCGGGCGCGTAGGTCAGGTTGGGGGATTCGGTGTCGAGCAGCGAGTAGTCGTTGCCGCGGCGCAGTTCCAGCGTCACGGTGCCGGTGATGGCGCGTGCCACCCAGCGCTGGGCAGTTTCGCGCAGCATGATGGCCTGCGAGTCAAACCAGCGGCCCTGGTACAGCAGGCGCCCGAGCTTGCGGCCGGAGTCGCGGTACTGCTCGATGGTGTCTTCGTTGTGGATGCCGGTAACCAGGCGCTCGTAGGCGATGAACAGCAGGGCCAGGCCGGGGGCTTCGTAAATGCCGCGGCTCTTGGCTTCGATGATGCGGTTCTCGATCTGGTCGCTCATGCCCAGGCCGTGGCGTCCGCCCATGCGGTTGGCTTCCAGGATCAAGGTCACCAGGTCGGGGTACTCAATGCCGTTCAGGGCGACGGGGCGGCCTTCTTCAAAGCGCACCGAGACTTCCTCGGCCTTGACCACACAGTCTTCCTTCCAGAAGGGCACGCCCATGATGGGGTTGACGATCTTCATGCCGGAATTCAGGTTTTCCAGGTCCTTGGCCTCGTGGGTGGCACCCAGCATGTTGCTGTCGGTGGAGTAGGCTTTTTCGGCCGACATCTTGTAGCCAAAGCCGTGTGCGGTCATGAACGCCGACATTTCGGCGCGGCCGCCCAGTTCATCAATGAACGCCTGGTCCAGCCAGGGCTTGTAAATTTTGAGCGCCGGGTTGGTCAGCAGGCCGTAGCGGTAAAAGCGCTCGATGTCATTGCCCTTGAAGGTGCTGCCATCGCCCCAGATGTTGACGTCGTCCTGCTTCATGGCCGAGACCAGCATGGTGCCGGTCACGGCGCGGCCCAGCGGCGTGGTGTTGAAGTAGGTGACGCCGGCGGTGGAGATGTGGAAGGCGCCGCTTTGCAGCGCAGCCAGTCCTTCGGCGGCCAGTTGCGGGCGGCAGTCGACCAGACGGGCCTTTTCGGCGCCGTATTCCATGGCCTTGCGCGGGATCTCGTCGTAATCGGCCTCGTCGGGCTGGCCCAGGTTGGCGGTGTAGGCGTAGGGCAGGGCGCCCTTGCGCTTCATCCAGTGCAGGGCGGCGCTGGTATCCAGGCCACCGGAGAAGGCGATGCCGACCTTTTGGCCGACGGGGGTGTTTTGCAGAATCGTGTTGGACATGGTGTGCTTTTATGCGTAGTGGCAGATGTAGTGGTAAGCATCCGCCACGCGGATATCAAACTTGGAGTGGGCCGGCACGCTAAACGAATCGCCTTCGGCCTGTGCCACCCAGGTGTCGGAGCCAGCCAGCTTGTACTCACAGCCGCCACCCACGCATTCCATGATTTCGGCAGCGCCCGTGCCAAAGGTCAGGCTGGCGGCCAGCACGACACCCACCGATTTCTTGGTGCCGTCGGCCAGCGTGAAGCTGTGGCTGACGCATTTGCCGTCGAAATAGACGTTGGCTTTGGTGGCGAGGGTGACGTTGTCGAATTGGGTGGTGGTCATGGAGGGTGCTGGCAGAGAGGTAAAGCGCTGATTTTAAGGGAGGCGCTCTGCAAACCATTCTGGCTTGAAGCCGACCGTCACCCGGCCATCCGCCCACACCACCACCGGGCGCTTGATGACGCTGCTGTGGGCCAGCATCACGGCGATGGCCGAGGCGTCATCCACCACCGTGGCGTGCACCTCGGGCCCCAGACTGCGCCAGGTCGGCCCCTTGCGGTTGATCAGGGTGTCACGGCCCAAGGTTGCTAGCCATGCGGGCAGCAGATCGGCCGGGACACCTTGCTTCTTGAAGTCGTGAAACACGTAGCCCACGCCCTGCGCGGTGAGCCAGTCGCGGGCCTTTTTGATCGTGTCGCAGTTCGGGATGCCGTAGAGCTGTATGGTTTTCATGCGCGCCATCATGCCACCCGGTCTGCCGCTGGGCGACAATTCCGGCCTATGACCACTTCCTTCACCACATTGCCCGAGTGGCTCGCCTATTGCGAGCAGTTGCATCCCAAGAACATCGACATGGGGCTGGAGCGCGTGCGCACCGTGGCAGACCGCATGGGCCTGCGCTTTTCCTCCACGGTGATCACCGTGGCCGGCACCAATGGCAAGGGCTCGACCTGCGCCATGCTGGAGTCCATCCTGCGCCAGGCCGGTTACAAGACCGGCGTTTACAGTTCGCCGCATCTGGTGCAGTTTGAGGAGCGGCTGCGGCTAAACGGCGAGATGGTGTCTGCCAACGCGCTGGTGGCCGGCTTTGCCGCCGTGGAGCGGGCCCGGGTGCAGGGCGAGATGGTGTCGCTGACCTATTTTGAATTCAGCACGCTGGCCATTTTTGACGTGATGCGCCATGCCGGGCTGGACGCGGTAATTCTGGAAGTGGGCCTGGGTGGCCGTCTGGACGCTGTCAACATCATCGATACCGACTGCGCCATCATCACCAGCATCGACCTGGACCACATGGAACTGCTGGGCAACAACCGCGAAACCATCGGCCTGGAGAAGGCCGGCATCATGCGTACCGGCCGCCCGGTGGTGGTGAGCGACCCGGTGCCCCCGCAATCCGTGCTGGACCGTGCGATGGAAGTGGGCGCCGACCTGTGGCGTGTGGGGCAGGACTTCAATATCTCCGGCGACAAGCAGCAATGGGGCTGGGCCGGGCGCGGCAGGCGTTACAGCGGTCTGGCGTACCCCGCACTGCGCGGTGCCAACCAGCTGGTCAATGCCGCCGGCGTGCTGGCGGCATTGACCGCTGTGCGTGAGTTGCTGCCGGTAACGGCCCAGGCGGTGCGCAACGGCCTGGCCTTTGTCGAGCTGACCGGGCGCTTCCAGATCATCCCGGGGCAGCCCACGCTGGTGCTGGACGTGGCGCACAACCCGCATTCGGTGGCGGCCCTCGCCGCCAATCTGGATGCCATGGGCTTCTTTCCGACCACCCATGCGGTGTTTGGTGCCATGGCCGACAAGGATCTGGCGCCCATGCTGGCCAAGGTGGGTCCCCTGCTGGACCGCTGGTATTTCACCGACCTGCCCACGCCGCGTGCCGCCAGCGGCGTTGCGCTGCAGGCCGCGTGGGAAGCACAAAACACCCGCAAGGATGCCAAGGCGCAGGCCTTTGCGACGCCCGATGCCGCACTCAAGGCGGCCATCGCCGCCGCAGACCCCGCTGATAGAATCGTTGTATTCGGGTCCTTTTACACAGTGGGCGGTATCTTGCAACAGGGTTTGCCCCGCCTGAACGCCACCCACCTGTCACCTTAAACCCCTAAATCCGCGCAAGCGCATCCATGGCATTTTTCAAACTTCGCAGAGCCGCCGGGGAACAGCCGGCACTGGCACCAGCCCCTGAGAGCGTGGATGCGTTGCGCAAGCGCGCGCGTTACCGCCTGGCGGGTGCGGCGATTCTGGTGCTGGCCGGTGTGGTCGGTTTCCCCCTGTTGTTTGACAACCAGCCGCGCCCGATAGCGGTGGATATTCCGATCGATATTCCGGACAAGGCCAAGGTCAAACCGCTGGTGGTGGCCCCGGTCAGCGATGCCAAACCCGGCGTGGCAGCGGCCCCTGCTGAGCCCGTGGCTTCCGTGCCTGTGACCGCAGTTCCCGAAGTCGCGATTTCTCACGCTGCCAGCGGACCCGTGGCGCTTCCCAAGCCCGTAGCCATTCCGGTGCCTGTCCAGGCCGAAGAAAAGCCCGTGGCCAAGCCTGAAGCCAAGGCAGAACCCAAGCCGGCTGAGAAAAAGTCCGACAAGCCAGCCGACAGCGCGGGACGCTTTGTGGTGCAGTTTGGTGCTTTTACCGACGCAGCCCACGCCCGCGAAGCGCGCCTCAAGGTCGAAAAGACCGGTCTCAAAACCTATGCGCAAATTGCGGAAACCCCGGAAGGGAAGAAGTTTCGCGTCCGCGTGGGTCCGTATGAGAAACGCAGTGACGCTGAGAAAGCCGCCGAAAAGATCAAAATGATTGGCCTGCCTGTAGCCATTCTGGGGCTGTAAGCAGTGCCTGTTGCTTTGGCGCCCCTCGACTGGGCATGCCTGGCGGTGTTGCTGGTCTCGCTGCTGGTGGGCGCGTGGCGCGGTCTGGTGGTGGAGGTGTTGTCTCTGGCCAGCTGGCTGGCCGCCTTTGTGCTGGCCCAGTGGTTTGCCCCGGATATGGCCGCCAAACTCCCTATAGCCGGAGCTGCCGAGCCCGTGCGCTACGCTGCCGGTTTTGTACTGGTGTTTGTGGCCACGCTGTTTGCCGGTGCGCTGATCGGCTTCGTCGTCTCCAAGTTGCTGTCCGCGGTGGGGCTGGGCTTCATCAACCGCTTGCTGGGTGCGCTGTTTGGTGTGCTGCGCGGTGTTCTATTGATTCTGGCCGCCACAGTCGTGGTGGGCATGACACCCTGGAAGTCGTCTGCCGAGTGGCAGGCTTCTGTGGGCGCGCGTTGGGCGACAGCAACACTGGACATCTTGAAGCCCGTGCTGCCGCAAGAGTTCGGAAAATATTTACCTACTACCTGAGTCATAAAACATGTGTGGAATAGTCGGCGTTGTCAGTAACGCACCGGTCAACCAGTTGATATACGACACCTTGCTGCTGCTGCAGCACCGCGGTCAGGATGCGGCGGGGATTGTGACCCAGCAGGAACGCAAGTTCTTCATGCACAAGGCCAAGGGCATGGTGCGCGATGTGTTCCGCACCCGCGACATGCGCTCACTGCCGGGCAACTGCGGCCTGGGCCAGGTGCGCTACCCCACGGCCGGTAACGCCTTTAGCGAAGAAGAGGCGCAGCCCTTCTACGTCAACGCGCCGTTTGGCATCGTGCTGGTGCACAACGGCAACCTGACCAATGCCCATGCGCTCAAAAGCGAGCTGTTCCTCACCGACCACCGCCACATCAACACCGAGAGCGACTCCGAAGTGCTGCTCAATGTGCTGGCGCATGAGATCGAACGCACCACGCGTGGCGCCGATTTGCAACCGCTGGACCTTTTCAACGCGGTGCGCCAGGTGCACAAGCGCGTCAAGGGCTCGTACGCCGTGATCGCGCTGATTGCGGGCCATGGCGTGCTGGCCTTCCGCGATCCGTTCGGCATTCGTCCCCTGTGCATGGGCCGCAACGACGAAGGCAATGTGGTCGTGGCCAGCGAATCTGTGGCGCTCGAGGGTACCGGCCACCAGTTTGACCGCGACATCAATCCGGGTGAAGCGGTGTTCATCGATCTGCAAGGCAAGGTGCACGCAGAGCAATGCGCCGAGTCACCGTCGCTGAATCCCTGCATTTTCGAATTCGTCTACCTGGCCCGCCCGGACTCGGTGATGGATGGCATCTCGGTGTACCAGGCGCGTTTGAACCTGGGTGAGACCTTGGCCAAGCGCGTGGTCTCCACCGTGCCACCGAATGAAATTGACGTGGTCATCCCGATTCCCGAATCCAGCCGCCCGAGTGCGGCGCAGTTGGCGCAATTGCTGGGTCTGCCCTACCGCGAAGGTTTTGTGAAGAACCGCTACGTAGGCCGCACCTTCATCATGCCGGGCCAGGCCGTGCGCAAGAAATCCGTGCGCCAGAAGCTCAACGTGATTGCCAGCGAGTTCAAGGGCCGCAACGTGCTGCTGGTCGATGACTCCATCGTGCGCGGCACCACCAGCCGCGAGATCGTGCAAATGGCGCGTGACGCCGGCGCGCGCAAGGTCTATATGGCCAGTGCCGCGCCACCGGTGCGCTTTCCCAATGTGTATGGCATCGACATGCCCACCCCCAACGAGCTGGTGGCGCACAACCGCACGGTGGAAGAAATCCGCGAAATCATCGGCTGCGACGCCCTGATTTACCAGGACGTGGAAGCCATGAAAAAAGCCGTTGCATCGCTGAACAAGGACTTGGCCGGTTTCGATGCCTCCTGCTTTGATGGCGTTTACGTCACCGGTGACATCACGGCGGCCGACATCACGCGCCTGGGTGCGAGCCGCGTGGGCGGCGAAGAAGGTATGGAAGACAACTCGCGCCTGGCCTTGCCAAACCACGGAAATTGATCTGCCCATGACGCAAAGAAAACTGCCCTCTGGTTTGCGCCCTGAAACCCTGGCCCTGCGCACCGCGCTGGAACCCAGCCAGTACGGTGAAAACTCCGAAGCCCTGTTTCTGACCAGCAGCTTCCTGCAGCCCGACGCGGCCACCGCTGCGCGCCGCTTTGCCATGGAAGAGGAGGGCTACACCTACACCCGTGTGGGCAACCCGACTGTCTCCAGCATGGAAATGCGTCTGGCCGCCCTCGAAGGCACGGAGACTGCCGTAGCCACTGCCACCGGCATGGCCGCCATCCTGCTGCTGGGCATGGGCGTGCTGCGCGCCGGTGACCACGTGATCTGCTCGCAATCGGTGTTTGGCTCGACCATTCGCCTGTTCTCGGGTGAATTCGGCAAGTTTGGCGTGGAAACCACCTATGTGCCGCAATCGGATGTGGCGGCCTGGGCTGCGGCCGTCAAGCCCAACACCAAGCTGCTGTTTGCCGAGACGCCGACCAACCCGCTGACGGACGTGTGCGACATCCAGGCGCTGGCCGACATCGCCCACCAGGCCGGTGCCCTGCTGGCGGTGGACAACTGCTTTGCCACGCCCATATTGCAAAAGCCCACCGACATGGGCGCCGACTTTGTCATCCATTCCGGTACCAAGTACCTGGACGGCCAGGGCCGCGTCATGGCCGGTGCCATCTGCTGCAGCCAGAAGCACAAGGACGAGGTCTTTTTGCCCATCACCCGCACGGCCGGCATGGTGCTCGCGCCGTTCAATGCCTGGGTTGTGCTCAAGGGCATGGAGACGCTGGGCATCCGCATGAAGGCGCATTGCGACAACGCGCTGGCACTGGCCACCTGGCTGGAAGCGCAGCCCGAAGTGGCGCGTGTCTATTACCCGGGCTTGAAGTCCCATGCCCAGCACGATTTGGCCATGCGCCAGCAGTCGGGGCTGGGCGGGCCGGTGGTGTCATTTGATGTGAAGGCGGCGAACCCGGAAGACGCACGCAAGCGCGCCTTCCACGTGATCGACAGCACCCTGGTGTGCTCCATCACCACCAACCTGGGTGACACCAAGACCACCATCTGCCATCCGGCTACCACTTCGCACGGCCGCCTGAGCGAAGCACAGCGCCAGGCAGCAGGCGTCAGCCAGGGCCTGATCCGCCTGGCCGTGGGCCTGGACCACATTGAAGACCTGAAGACCGACCTGCTGCGCGGCCTCGACAGCCTGAGCACCCTGAAATAAATGACCACCAAGACCCGCACCCGTTTCGCCCCGTCGCCCACCGGCTTTATCCACCTGGGCAACATCCGCTCGGCTCTGTACCCCTGGGCCTTTGCCCGCTCTACCGGCGGCGACTTCATTCTGCGCATTGAAGACACCGATGTGGAGCGTTCTACGCAAGCCGCGGTGGACGTCATCCTCGAAGGCATGGCCTGGCTGGGCCTGGACCATGATGAAGGCCCGTTCTACCAGATGCAGCGCATGGACCGCTACAAGGAAGTGCTGGCGCAGATGCAAGCCAAAGGCCTGGTCTACCCCTGCTACATGTCCATGGCCGAGCTCGACGCCCTGCGCGAGAAGCAGATGGCCAATAAAGAGAAGCCACGCTATGACGGCACCTGGCGCCCCGAGCCCGGCAAGACCTTGCCCGCCATTCCCGAGGGCGTGAAGCCGGTGCTGCGCTTCAAGAACCCGCAGGGCGGTGTGGTCGCCTGGGACGACAAGGTCAAGGGCCATGTCGAGTTCAGCAACGACGAGCTCGACGATCTGGTGATTGCCAGGCCCGATGGCACCCCCACCTACAACTTCTGCGTGGTGGTAGACGACATGGACATGGCCATCACCCACGTCATCCGTGGCGATGACCATGTGAACAACACACCGCGCCAGATCAACATCTTCCGCGCCCTGGGTCAGGAGCCGCCGGTCTACGCCCATCTGCCCACCGTGCTCAATGAGCAGGGCGAGAAGATGAGCAAGCGCAACGGCGCCAAGCCCGTCACGCAATACGCGGCCGAAGGCTATCTGCCCGAGGCTATGGTGAATTACCTGGCGCGCCTGGGCTGGAGCCACGGCGATGACGAAATCTTTTCGCGCGAGCAATTCCTGCAATGGTTCAACCTGGACCACCTGGGCCGCAGTGCAGCGCAGTTCGACGAAGCCAAGCTGCGTTGGGTGAACGCCCAGCACATGAAGGCCATGGGCGGTGAAGCCCTGGCGCCGCTGGTGGCTGCGCAATTGGCCAAGCGCGGCATTGAAACGGATGCGCGCCTGCCCCGACTGTGCGATCTGCTCAAAGACCGTTGCGACACCACCGTGGCCCTGGCCGACTGGGTGGCGCGCTTCTATGACGATGTGCAGCCCGAGCCCGAGATGCTGGCCCAGCATGTGACCGATGCCGTCAAGCCTGCGTTGCAATTGCTGTCGAGCAAGTTATCCGCCTGTGCCTGGGACAAGGCCAGTATCGGCGCGGCGATCAAGGAAGTGCTGGCCGAGTGCGCCATGAAGATGCCGCAACTGGCCATGCCCGTGCGCGTGCTGGTGTTGGGCACACCGCAGACACCCTCGCTGGACGCTGTGCTGGAGTTGATGGAAAAAGAAAAAGTATTTGAGAGACTTGCCAAAAGCTCAATTTCCTCGCTATAATTTGAGGCTCGGGAAATGCAAAAACTTCAAAAGAGTTGTTGCAGAAAACGTCAAAGTTTTTGGGGGGTATAGCTCAGCTGGGAGAGCGCTTGCATGGCATGCAAGAGGTCAGCAGTTCGATCCTGCTTACCTCCACCAATTGACCGAGAAGAGTTAGTAGGTAACGGAAGTTCCAAGGTTTAGACCCCATCGTCTAGAGGCCTAGGACACTACCCTTTCACGGTAGGTACCGGGGTTCGAATCCCCGTGGGGTCGCCAAGTTTTGCAGCGATGCATCGCAAGGCACAAGTTGAAAACGGTCTTTCGCAAGAAAGATTCTTGGTTCGCAAGAGCAGAAGTTTTCACTACCAGGAGTGGTAGTTCAGTTGGTTAGAATACCGGCCTGTCACGCCGGGGGTCGCGGGTTCGAGTCCCGTCCGCTCCGCCAAAATTGGAAAGCCACCAGTCGCAAGAATGGTGGCTTTTTCAATTTCTGCGATGCACAGAAATTCCCGTTTTTCTCCATGGTGCTGCTGCCCGGGGCATGGCCTGCAACCTGACTCACTTTCCCGCAGCGACCATTTCTCGCCAGATGGCGGAAATCAGCCATCGTGTACACGATTTTGCAGACCAGGCGCCCGCATAAGAATTTCAGCCGCATGCACGGCTACCCGCGCGCGTTCCTACCGGTGGGGTGTGGCGTCACCCGGAGGGTACTTTTGTGCGTTCGTTGCCAATTTGTGCTTTACGGCCTCGTTCAGATCGACACCCAGCACACTGGACAACCGGACCAGATAGAGCAGAACGTCTGCGAGTTCGTCTCTCACCGCCCTGGCTGTTTCAGCTGCGGTGGCGACGGACATCGACTCCGCCTCAGAGCACCATTGAAACAGCTCCACCAATTCACCTACCTCGCCGGTAAGCGCCATGGCCAGGTTCTTCGGGGAGTGGAATTTTTGCCAGTCGCGTTCATCGGCAAAGGTCTGCAAGGCCGCCTCCAGCGCTGCAGTGTCAATGATTTTTTTGTCTGCATTCATGCCGGTCACTCCACGGGGTTTTCAAAATGTAGAGGGTTCGCACGCGCCCGAATAGGACCCTGTGAGAGCCACGGCGCTACCACGGTATTTCCCGGCCTTGGTAGTCCACAAAATGGGCGCCCTGGCGGGGCTGCAGTCCCCGCAGGGCTGCCAGCATACCGGCCACAGAATCAGCCGGTTCCAGAAGCTGGCTGATACCGGCAGAAAAGGGTCGCGATAGTTCCGATCGCACGGTGCCGGGTTGCAGCGCAACGACCCGCAACAGCACATTTTTGCGCTGCAGTTCAATCGCCGCGGTCTGCAGCAACATGTTCAGGGCTGCCTTGGATGCACGGTAGCTGTACCAGCCACCCTTGTGGTTGTCGGTGATACTGCCCACGCGGGCCGACAGCTTGGCATAAATGCTGGGGCCTGGAGCCAGCAAAGGTGCGAAATGGCGCAGCACCATCACGGGTCCGATTGCATTCAGTTGAAACGCCTTGGCAAGCTCCTCGGGCTGCAGCGTGGCCAGTGACTTTTCAGGCCCTTTTCCGTCGATGTTCAACGCGCCGGTGGCATCCACCATGAGGTGGTAAGGGCCGGCTGCCGCACTGGCGCCCGCCTGCATCGCGATGCTGCGCTCATCCGACAGATCAAAACCGCTGCAGTGGGCACGGGAAACCTGTTGCACGTGGACGCATCGCGCATCTTGCAGCAATGCGCTGGTGAAGGCCTGGCCGATTGCACCACTTGCGCCTATCACCAGTGCCCGGTAGTCATGCTCAAAAAGTATATTCATCAGAGCAATTTACCACTGCCCCTCAGCGTTTTGGCCCTCTGCGGAGGAACGACCGACTTTCGGACCGCACCGGCTTCCGCGTTTCCACAATGTGACTTGGCACCCTCACAGTGGGCCACCCGGTTTTTTGGAAAGCCAGAGGCGGCTGATCTCCTTGTCAATTTGTCCTTGGATGCCGGTGTGAACTATATTGCCACGGCCAACCGCAGCCCAGGCCGCCGGAGCAACTGACGGACAATCCGGCAGCGTCAGCACGCGCATGGCCCGCAGCGCACTTGCGATACTGCAGGACGTGAGCAAGCCGGCGCGGGAATACCCGGGCAGGATGCCCGCGATGCTAGGGCAGTACCGTTCCAAGCCCCCGGTAAAAAAGCTGAGGCTCTTTCCCTATTCGCCAGTGATAGAACAGTGCTTGCATGCAGCCTGACGACAGGCTCATTTCACCAAAGGGAACCCATGACGGCAGCGCCGCAATTTCGTCCGAAAAATATCATTCCTTCAAAGCAACAGACCGCATTACAAACCAGCAGCAGCCTGTCGATCCTGGTCAACGCCAACGCCGGTGCAGCCAAAACCACCAGCCTTGCGCTCAAGGTGGCCGAGGTGCTGGAGTCGCAGCGGCAAAGGACGGGGCGGTACCGGCCCAGGGAAATCCTGACGCTGACCTATACCGACGTCTCCCGGCTGGCCTTCAGGCGTGCGCTGGAGAAGATTGGCGTGCCTGCCGTGGTGGTCAAGGAACTCTGGGTCAGCACCTTCGATGCATTTGCGATTGACCTGCTCAGCGAGCCGGAGGGCGGCCGCGCCCCGGTGCGGAAAGCGCCCGAAGCGCTCAAGGATGCGATTGTGCAGAGCCTGGTCCAGGTGCGCGAGCGTGCGGAGCAACGAGGTGACGGCCACATCCACATGCCAAGCGATGAAAACAGCGGTTTTTTCGAGCACTTCATCCGGGAGAGTTTGCGCATCAAGGGCAAGATGGTGCTGCCCAAGGCGCGCTGGCTGAACGAACCGCTGGACCGCTTGCTGGCCGCGAACAGTGGAGAAGACTACACCCTGCTGAAAGTTCTGCAGCGTTTTGAGCGCCTGCGCCGTCCTTCGGATGAAGAGCTGCCCTTGTTCCGTTCCCCGGGGGACGCCACTTACGATCTGGCCGACACCCTCGGGGACATGTCAGAGGCCATGCCGCAAGCCCTGTTCTCCCGCTGGCCCTGCGCGCTGCAACTGCTGTGTGTCGACGAGTTCCATGACATGAACGAGGCCATGTTCACCATCCTGCGGCGCCTGCTGGAAAGCAACCCGCAGGCTGCCTTTTGCGGCGTGGGGGACCCCGATCAGGTGCTGCACCAAACGGCCGGCGCCGAGCCCCAGTTCATGGATCCGGCCTTCTTCGTGCAGCAGACCGGGCGCCCGACCACCGTCATGTACCTGCCGGGTTCCTACCGGTTTTCGGCCAGTCTGGCGGAACTGGCGGGCAACCTGGCTGCCAAGCACTACGCGTCCTTTGCCCAGCGCGAGACCCTGGTGCAGCCCTTCTTTTATGCGGCGCCGCTGGAGTGCGCCCAGAAAATCGTGGAAGAGGCCCTGGACTGGCAGCGCCAGGGCAGGGCCATGAACCAGTTCGTCGTCTTGCTGCGCCACCCCCACCAATCGGTGCTGCTGGAAAACTTCCTGCTGGAGCAGGCCATTCCCTACCGCACCTACCCCTTTCCCACCTATCTGCACCGGCCCGAAGTGCTGATGGTGCGGGCCTTGCTCGCGGCCTCGCACCCGGATTTTGATCTGGTGTCCAGCCCCGAGGCCCGCCACCGCCTGGTGCAAGCCGTGGTCGACTTCGCCGAAGTGACTTTGGATTTCTCAGAGAGCGAAACAGAAACGCAGGACGAACGCCTGCGCTTTGCACTGCAGGAGATCCTGCACGATCAGGCCTTGTTGGGCACCTTTCTCAAGCGACAAATCATCGCCAAGGCCGACCCCGCCATCCGCCGCCGCCTGGAGGCGGCCATGGACGTGGCCGCGACCCACCCGGGCGACGGCATGCTGGACGCCATGCTGTTGGCGCTCGACATGCCGGGCCTGGCAAGCCACCGCTGGGTGGAACGCCAGCGCTGCGCCGATGCCGTGGCGCACCTGGAGGGTTTGCAACAGGCGGCGCTGATTTTTAACAGCGCTGCCGACTTTTTCCGCCACGTCAATGCATTGGAACTGTCGTATGAAGAGCTGCGTGCCGGCAAGGCGCAAAAAACCTCACTCATCCTGTCTGACATCCCGAGCGTCAAAGGCCTGGAATTTGAGCGCGTGGTTATTCCCTTTATCGAGCGCGGTGAGTTTCCGGCGGACAACGGCGGCACGCTGGATGACGAGCGCAATCTGATGTATGTCGCCATGACACGCTGCAGCCACTCGCTCACACTGATGTTCAGCCAGAAGCGCCCCAGCGCCTTTGAGGAAGCGATGCTGTCTGCCAGTGGCACATCCCACACCGCCGCCATGCTGGAGTTGCCCGGGCCCCGCCCGGAATTCAGTCCAGCGATCCGGTGCAAACCGCCGCTGTCTTGAAGTGGGCCCAAGGGCTTATGTGCCGCTCCAGCGCGGCGCGCGCTTCTCGCCAAAGGCGCGCGGGCCTTCTTTCGCATCGTCGGAACGCAGCATCGCGTTGTAGCTTGGGATGCTGCCGCTGCGCATCGTCTGGTAGGCCTGTGCCACGGTCTGGCCCTCGGTTTCACGCAGGACTTCTTTCACGCAAGCCAGTGCCAGCGGCGCGTTTTGCACGATGTTGGCCGCCATCTCCTGCGCGGTTTGCATTAACACTTGCGCGGGTACCACCTGGTTGACCAGACCCCAGCGCGCAGCCTCTTGTGCGGTCATGCGCCGTCCGGTGAGCAGCAACTCGGTGGCAATGGCGCGCGGCAGGCGGCGCGGCAGGCGTTGCAAGCCGCCCGAGTCCGCCACCATGCCCAGCTTGACTTCAGGCAGGGCGAACTCCACGTGGTCGGCGGCGATGACCAGGTCGGCCGCCAAAGCCAGCTCAAAGCCACCGCCAAAGGCCAGGCCGTTGACCGCCGCGATGACGGGTTTGCTCAGGCTGAAGAATTCGGTCAGCCCGGCAAAGCCACCGGGGCCGTGGTCGGCGTTGATGGCCTCGCCTTCGGTTGCGGCACCCAGGTCCCAGCCGGCCGAGAAGAAGCGCCCGCTGCCGGTGAGGATGGCCACCCGCAGCGCCGGGTCATCCTGCAACAACTTGAATGCGGCATAGAGCGCACGGCTGGTGGCCACGTTGATGGCATTGGCCTTGGGCCGGTCCAGGGTGATGGTCAGCACACCGTTCGCGATGTCGGTACGCACGGCGGTGCTGCTTGGGGTGTCGGTCATGGGGCGGTGTCCGGTAAAAAGTGGATGAGGGCGTCTACGGCCAGCACACCGCTGCCAAGGGGCAAAACCAGGATCGGGTTGACGTCGAGTTCAAGCACGTGGTGGGCATGGGCCTGCGCGTAGGCGGCGATGGCCGCCACCGCATCGACCAGTGCATCCACGTCGCCCCTGGTTTTGCTGCGGTAGCCGTTCAGCAGCGGCCAGGTTTGCAATCCCTGCAAGGCCGCGTGAATGTCGCCGCGGTTCACCGGCAGCAACAGCGTGGCCGTGTCCTGCAGCAACTCCACCAGAATGCCGCCGGCACCTAGGGTCAGAGCCAGGCCGAACTGGTCGTCGCGGTGGATGCCCACAATGATTTCGGCCACCCCATCGGTGGCCATTTGTTCGACCAGAAACGCGTCCGACAAATGCACCATGGAGGCTACTGCAGTCTGCACTTCACCCGCGTTTCTGAGATGGAGCTTGACGCCGCCGGCCTCGGTCTTGTGGGCCAATGTGTCTGACACCGCTTTCACCACCACCGGGTAGCCCAGTGCATCGGCGGCGGCGGCGGCTTCGTGCGCGGGCACACACCGCCCTTGCGGGATGGGCAGGCCGAAGGCCTGCAGGGCCTGCTTGGCAGCCACTTCGTTGAGCATCTGGTTGCCGGCCGCAGGGGCCGCAATCGCGGGCGACGTGGTTGCCAGGCCGGGGGTGGGCGTGCGTACTGCACTTCCCGCCACAGGCAGCAACTGTTGCCAGCGGGCCTGGGCAGCACCGATACACGCTGCATGCGCAATCGCCCGCATGCAGTCGGCCGTGCCCTGCATGGGCGCAATGCCCTGTGCCAACAGGTCAAGGCCCACGCCATCGGGCAGGCCTTCGGGCAGGGAGCTCAGCACCACGGCTGCAGCACCGGTTTGCTGTTGCGCGGCCACAAAGGCGTCCAATGTGGTCTGCCAGCTGCTGCCATCGCAGCGGTCGGCACGCGGGAAGTCCAGCACCAAGACCTGCGCGTCAAAGCCGCAGTCCATCATGCCGGCAAAGCACTCGGTCTGCGCTGCCAGATCGCCCCAGATGTAGGTGTGGTAATCCAGCGGGTTGGCCACCGTGACCTTCTCACCCAATACTTGAAGAAGACGGTCCTGCGCGGCGGGCGGCAGATCCGGCAGGGTCAGGCCGTGCGTCTGCGCCAGGTCTGCTACCAGCGAGGCTTCGCCGCCGGAACAACTGGCCGAGACGATACGCCGGCCTGGGAGTGCACCATGCACATGCAGGAATTTGAGCGTCTCCAGCAACGTGGAAACATCGAACACGCGAGCCACGCCGCAGCGCGCAAACAGTGCGTCATACAGCTTGTCCGGCCCGGCCAGCGAACTGGTGTGGCTCATGGTGGTGCGCGCACCCAGCTCGGAGCTGCCGGCCTTGAGTGCGACCAGCGGCACGCGCCTCTGAAGCGCTTTGAGGGCCACACGCGAGAACGCGGCCACATCGTCCAGCCCTTCAATGTGCAGGCCGATGGCCGTCACGCGCGGGTCGTCCAGCAGCGCGTCGATCAGGGCGTCCATGCTGTCGCCGGCCTTGTTGCCCACGGTGATCAGATAGGCCAGGGGCAGGGCGCGGCGCTGCATGGTCAGGTTCAGGCCGATATTGCCGCTTTGCGTGATGATGGCCACGCCGCGCTCAACGCGTTGCCCGCCGTGTTGGTCCGGCCACAGCGCCACGCCGTCCAGGTAATTCAGCAGCCCATAGCAGTTGGGGCCTATCAGCGCCATGTCGCCCGCGGCCGCCACCAGCGCCTGTTGCAGGGCCACACCCCCGCCACCGACTTCGGCAAAGCCGGAGGCGTAGCCGATGGCACCACCGGCGCCGCGTGCTGCCAATTGCCGCACCACCTCCACCGTGGCCTCTGCGGGCACGGCGATAAAGGCGGCGTCGGGCGCGGCGGGCAGGGACGCCACATCGGCAAAGCAGGGCAAGCCCTCCATTTCCGCGCGCGTGGGATGCACCGGCCAGAGAGCGCCCGTGTAGCCCAGCTTGCGGCATTGGCGAATGACCTCGGCGGCGGCCTTGCCGCCCAACACGGCGATGCTGCGCGGCGAGAGCAGACGCTGCAGGTGCACGGAGTCGGCAAGCGGGTTGGCGGCGATGGGTGCGCCAGCGTCTTGCGGCCTTGTCATGCGCCGTGCGCGCGCAGCATGGCGCGCGAGATGATGTGGCGCTGGATCTCGCTGGTGCCGTCCCAGATGCGCTCCACCCGCGCGTCGCGCCAATAGCGCTCGATCGGCAGCGAGCCCATCAGGCCCATGCCACCAAAAATCTGCAGCGTCTGGTCGGTGATGCGCGCCAGCGTCTCCGAGGAAAACAGCTTGGCCATGGCGGCGTCCGAATCGGTCATGCGGCCTTGGTCGCATTTCCAGGCGGCCTGCAGCGTCAGCAGCTCAGCGGCCTCCAACTCGGTGGCCATGTCGGCCAACTTGAAGCCGGTACCCTGGAAGCGGCCAATGGGCTGGCCGAACTGCTTGCGCGTGGCGGCCCATTCGGTGGCCAGGTCCAGCACGCGGCGTCCGCGTCCCACGCTGGTGGCGGCCACGGTCAGGCGCGTGGCACCCAGCCATTCGCCCATCAACTCGAAGCCCTTGCCTTCCTCGCCCAGTCGCTTGCTCACCGGCACGCGCATGTCGTCAAAGAACAGTTCGCACTGGTGGTAGCCGCGGTGCGAGACACAGGCCGGGCCGCGCCGGCGCGTCATGCCGGGGGTGTCAAAGTCCACCAGAAATCCGGTGATCTTTTTCTTGGGGCCGGCCTTGGTCTCTTCCACGCCGGTGGCGGCAAACAGGATCACATAGTCGGCCATGTCGGCATGGCTGATGAAGTGCTTGCTGCCGTTGATGACGTAGTCGTCACCATCCCGCACAGCCATGGTCAGCATGCCGCGCACATCCGAGCCAGCATTGGGTTCGGTCATGGCCAGGCAGTCGTGGCGCTCGCCGCAAATGGTGGGCAGCAAATATTCTTCGATCTGGGAACCGGTGCAGCCGCGCAGGATGTTGCTGGGCCGCGCAATCAGCATCTGCAACCCGTAGGAGGCGCGGCCGAGTTCGCGCTCCAGCAGCGTGACACCAAAATTGTCCAGCCCGCCGCCGCCCAGTGCTTCGGGCATGTTGGCGGCATACAGCCCCACCTCAATCGCCTTGGCCTGGATGCTGGCGGCCAGCTCCGGTGGAATCTCGTCGGTGCGCTCCACCAGGTCTTCGTGCGGATACAGCTCGGCCTCGATAAAGCTGCGTACCGTATCCACCAGCATGGTGTGTTCGTGGCTGAGTTCGAAATGCATGGGATGTCCTAAACAGTCTTGCGCCGTATGCCGATGGAAGCACCAGCCTGGCGGGGCCGTGGCAGCGCGGCGTGTGCCGCATGGATGGCCTGCACATGCTCCAGCAGCCATTGCGGCATGGGCGCGGCGCGGCCGGCCGCCATGTCCACATGCAAGAGCATCTGCTCGCCGGTGGCCAGCAAATCGCCCGTGGTCGCAAGGAACATGCTGTGAAAAATATGCACGCGCTTGGCGTCCACATCCAGCACCTGCAGCGTGAGGATCAGCGGGTCGCCCTCGGAGGCTTCCTTGATGTTGTGGATGTGCGTCTCCACGGTGTAGAGCGACAAGCCTTGCGCGTCACGGTACGACTCGTCAATGCCGATGAAGCGGAAGAACGCATCCGAGCTGTCACCAAACACCAGCAGAAAGCAGCTCTCGCTCATGTGGCCGTTGTAGTCCACCCATTGCGGCAATACCGTTGGCGAATGCAGTTGCAGCGGCGCGGGAATGGCTGCGTTGGCGTCCCAGGCTTGGGCTGGCGTGTTTTCCAGCGGGGTGCTGACGCGGCCTGTGATGTTGTGGGGATCAACCATGGTGTTGTTGTGTTTGCATATTTTTGAAGGCATGGCTTTTGTGCGCCGGGGGCAGCGGGGTGGATGCTTCCGTCCGTGTCCCCCGCCCTGCGGGCTCCTCCTTTACCTCCCGGAAACATCCACCCCACTGCCCCCGGCAACCAGCCCTGTTGGCGCGCGGTGCATGAATGCACTGCGCGCCAACGATACGGCTTGATGCCGACACAAGGGCTGGCCTGCAGTGACTGAGAGCCCCGCGCGCCAACCGCTTAGGCAGACGCAGGACGGCATGGCGCTCAGCGACCGTAGGTAAAGGAGGAGCCCGCAGGGCGGGGGACACGGAGGGCGCTGAGTGCCATGGCGGCCTGCGTCCAGAAGTGACATCTCTCCGGCCTGCGTGCCAACACAACAAGAGTACGGAAGTGTTTGCAAAACAGGCGGAGTACAGATTCATAGCTACTTGCGAAGCGCTGGCAAAGCAATGCTGCGCCCGGCGTTGGCAGGTCGTGGCAGCGTTGCGTGGTCCTGCGCCAAGGGAACGAGCAGCGCGGAAACTGCTGGCAAAAACGGCGCCGTCTTCGGGCCGGTCGCTGCGTTGGACGCATCGATGTTGGCCAGCATCTGCTCATTGGTGGCGAGCAGCGTGCCGTCATCCTGCCGGTGCAGCGTGTGAAAAATATGCACACGCTTGGCATCGACTCCCAGGATCTGCGTGCGCACTTCGATCGCCACACCCCCATGCACTTCCACTATGTAATTCAGGTGCACCTCCAGCGTGTACATGGTGTGGCCGGTGGCAGCGCGGCCGGCTGCATCCAGCCCGACTTGCGCCATCAGACCATCGGTGGCATAGCTGAACGCCACCATGTAATAGGCGTCGTTCAGGTGGCCGTTGTAGTCCACCCAGGCGTGCTCCACCACACCTTGCCACGTGGTCAACAAGTCACTCATCAAGTGAAATCCCGTGCTTGATCTTGGTGGCACGCACTGCCGCCTGCACCGCCATCAGGCAATCGTCACGGTAGCGCTCCAGCGCGGCAATGCTGTGCGTGCCCAACTGTGCTTCGCTGCCTTCGACCACCTTGTCGATCAGCGCGTCCGTCAGCTCGGGCGCCACCAGTTTGGTCCAGGGTAATTTGAGCGCCGGGCCGAACTGCGACATGAAGTGGCGCATGCCGGCATCTCCTCCCGCCAGGGTGTAAATCAAAAAACTGCCCATGAACGACCAGCGGATGCCTGCGCCGTAGCGGATGGCATCGTCAATCTCCCCGGTGCTGGCCACACCTTCGTTCACCAGGTGCAGGGCCTCGCGCCACTGCGCTTCGAGCAGACGGTCGGCGATAAAGCCGGGCACTTCCTTGCGCACATGCAGGGGCTTCATGCCCAGGTTTTTGTACACCGTGATAGCGGCTTCCTTGGCCTCGGCCGAGGTCTTTTCGCCACCCACCACTTCCACCAGCGGCAGCAGATACACCGGGTTGAATGGGTGGCCGACCAGGCAGCGCTCGGGGTGCACGGCCTGGGCGTAAAACTCGCTGGGCAGCAGGCCGGAGGTGCTGGAGCCGATGATCACGTCGGGCCTGGCCGCAGCGCTGATCTGGGCGTGCAGCTTGATTTTGAGCTCCAGGGTCTCGGGCGCGCTTTCCTGGATGAAGTCGGCGTCCTTCACGCATTCCTCCACCGTGGCGACAAAGCGCAGGCGCTCGGGTGAGGCACCGGGTTTGAGGCCATTGGCCACCAGCGCCGGCCAGCATTTCGTGATGCGCGCGCGCAGGTTGGCTTCGGCGTTGGGTGCCGGGTCCCAGGCGATCACGTCCAGGCCATTGGCCAGGGCGCGGGCAATCCAGCCGCTGCCGATGACGCCGGTGCCCAGGGCGGCAAAGGTTTGGATGTCGGTCTTGAAGCTCATGTGTGTTTCCTTATGCGTTGAAGCGATGTGGCCCAGTGGACTAGCGTGCCTTGAGGTTCATCTTCACGCGCCCCTCGGCCGGCGTCATGGGCTTGGCGCCCATGCATTCGATCAGCTGGATCACGCGCTCCACCAGGCTGCCATTGCTGGCCGGCACGCCCTTGTCCAGCCACAGGTTGTCTTCCAGGCCGACGCGCACATTGCCGCCCAGCAGCATGGCCTGCGCGGCCATGGGCATTTGCATGCGGCCAATGCCGAAGCCGGCCCAGGTGGCACCGGCGGGCAGGTTGTCGACCATGGCCTTCATGGTGGTGGTGTCGGCCGGCGCGCCCCAGGGAATGCCCAGGCACAGCTGGAACAGCGGGTCGACCAGCAGGCCTTCCTTCATCATCTGTTTGGAAAACCACAGGTGGCCGGTGTCAAAGATTTCCAGTTCGGCCTTCACACCCAGTTCGGTGATGCGCTTGGCGCCCACGCGCAGGGCGGCCGGGGTGGAGACATAAATCGTGTCGCCATCGCCAAAGTTGAGCGTGCCGCAGTCCAGCGTGCAGATGTCGGGCAGCAACTCTTCCACATGCACCAGGCGCGTCAATGGCCCCACCAGGTCGGTGCCGGGGCCGAAGTCGCAGGGGCGCTCATCGGGTCCGATCTCCAGATCGCCGCCCATGCCGGCGGTGAGGTTGACGATGACATCCACGCCGGAGGACTTGATGTGCTCCATCAGCTCACGGTACAGCGCCGGGTCACGGCTGCCTTTTCCGGTCTCCGGGTCGCGCACATGGCAGTGCACCACGGTCGCACCGGCGTTGGCCGCCTGGATGGCGGCATCGGCAATCTGGCGCGGTGTCACGGGGATGTGCGGGTTCTTGCCTACGGTGTCGCCGGCGCCTGTCACGGCACAGGTGATGATGATGTGTGGGTTCATGTCTGGTAGTCCGGTTCTTCCTGGTTCAGGATGTTTTTAAGGGCGGTGAAATGAAGCTCTGAAAAGCGCGTGGGGTAATCGTTCCACTGGCTGCAGGCGGTGGCTGCAACCGCGTCGGGGATCAGGCTGAGTTCGCGTCCGGTACTCAGCGCGGCCACTTGCAGGGCGCAGGCCTTCTCCAGGTAATAGAGTTCGTCAAAGGCCTGGGCCACCGTGGGGCCGACCACGATGACGCCGTGGTTGCCCATGAACAGCACGCTTTTTCCCGCACCCATCAGGGCGGCCACCCGTGCGCCTTCATCGGCCTGCAGGGCCATGCCGGCGTAGTCGCGGTCGTAGGCGATGCGCTGGTGGAAGCGGCAGGCGTTCTGGTCCAGCATCAGGAATTCAAAGTCCTTCAGGCAGCACAGCACGGTGGCGGCCTGCATGTGGGTGTGCAGAATGCAGCGCGCCTGCGGCAACGCCTTGTGCAGGGCGGCGTGCAAGGTCCAGGCGGTGGGGTCGGGGGCGTTCTCGCCTTCTTTGGTGGCGGGGTCGTTCACATCCAACAAGAGCAAGTCGCTGGCGCGGATGCGGGAAAAATGCGAACCCACCGGATTGAGTAAAAACTGGCTGCCCGAGTCATTGATGGCCAGGCTGAAGTGGTTGGCAATCGACTCATGCATGCCGAGCCGCGCAGCCCAGCGGAAGGCGGCGGCCAGGTCTTGGCGCAAAGGGGTGTGTGCAGTCATGGTGCTTGCATCCTAGACCGCTACCGCCGCAGTGTCTCTTGCGGGTACGACCCTCTGTTGACAAAAAGCGACGCACAGTCGTCGGGGTTTTCCCAGGTTGTGGCCTGTGTCGTCCGATTGATTGCCTTTTTGCGGCAGCAGGCACGCTGAGGGGTCGCACTTACTTAACCGCCATCAGGTATGCCAGAGTGTGTAACACTTTGCGCGTTTGAATAGATAAATAGACGGGAGTGATGGTTTATGGCACGTGGTCCCCATGGTTGATATATGAAGGGCAATTCCAAGGTACGGTGGCTGATACGCACCCACCATGTCATGCGTTCGGCGTCCTTTGCAACGGTCTTTGTTGCCAGTTGCATCCATATTGCGGGCAGGGGCTATGGCCCCGGCGCATGGGCTTTCCTGGTGGGCCTGCTGCTGGTTTATCCCCAGATCCAGTATTGGCGTTCAGGCACATCCAGGAACCCCGTGGCTTCATTGTTGAATGCCCTCTTGGTCGATTCCTTTCTTCTGGGCGCATTCTGTGCAGCGGTGGAGTTTTCGGACTGTCTGACCTTTTCGGTGATGCTGGGCACCTTGAGCAACTCAGCGGCCAACAAAGGCTGGCGCAACATGGGCCAAACCCTGCTGGCGCTGGCTGCAGGCGCGTTGATCGGGGTTGCGGTGGGTGGGTTCCATTTTTCTCCTGCCACCCATTGGCAGGCAGCCCTTTTCTGTTATGTCGGGCTGGGTGTCTATGTGCTGGCTGTGGCCAACATCACGTTTTCGCGCAATGTGCAGTTGCGCGTGGTCAGGGAGCAACTCAGGCTCCACGAGCGCGAACTGATGGAAACCAATGCCACCTTGCAGCACAGCCTGGCCGAGATTGATGCCTTGCGAAAGGGCCTGGTCGAGCAGGCCAACAAGGATGGTTTGACCGATTTGTTTAACCGGCGCTATCTGGACAATATGCTGGAGCGTGAATTGGCCCGCTGCGCACGCGATTCCAAGCCCTTGGCCCTGATCATGGTCGACATTGACCACTTCAAGAAGTACAACGATTGCTACGGACACCAGGCGGGTGACGAGTGTCTGAAGGCCGTTGCGCGTGCGTTGCAGGGCAGCGCCAAGCGCGCCGGCGATCTGGCTGCGCGCTACGGTGGCGAGGAGTTTTCACTGGTCCTGCCCTGCGCGGACGAAGCGGACGCGCTGCGCATGGCCGAAGCCCTGCGTCAGAAAGTCGAGTCTTTGGCCATTCCCCATGCCCAGTCCGGGGCGGGCATGGTGACCATCAGTGCCGGCCTGGCGGTGATCGCAAAAAATGAGCATGCCACGGCCGACCAGTTGCTGCGTGCCGCAGATGACGCGCTGTATTACGCCAAATGGGGCGGGCGTAATCGCATCCAGGTCGCGCCGCACACGCGCGGCTGGCTGGATGTGGACAGGCATATACCGGCCGGCCTGATGCAACTGAGCTGGCACGCCCGCTATGAATCCGGCAACACCGAGATTGATGCCCAGCACAGGCAGCTCTTTGACCAGATCAATGCCTTGCACAGCGCCATCCGGGATGACTTGTCCGAGGCGTTGGTAACCCGCTTGATCGACCAGCTCATGCGCAGCGTGGTGGCGCATTTCGACCATGAAGAGGCCTTGCTCAGGGCCATCGGTTTCAAGGACTCGGAGACACACGCTGCAGGCCACCGCGCACTCATGCAAAGAGCGGTCAACCAGGTGACGCTGTACCGCAATGGCAAGCTCACGCTCAGTACCATGCTGGATGCCCTGGTCTCGGATCTGATCGTCAACCATGTGCTGTCCGCCGACCGCAGCTATTTTTCCTTGCTGACAGGCCGGTGACAGGACGCCATGCAGCACGACAAGAACGCATCCGAAGCCTTTACCCTGCGCAATGAGCGCCGTGACTTTGTGCAATGGCATCTGGGCCGGCCGGCCTACGTCCTGTGGGCCCTGGAGTTCGACACCGCGTGCCTGCTGCCGCGCTTGCAGCAGGCACAGGTCCAACTGGCCGATCTGCTGTTGGACGGCTACTGCCGACAGCCGCATGTCACTTTGGGCCTGTGCGGCTTCCCCAGCGCCGCGCCACAGCAGGCGGACGACTTCGGGGCGGATCTCATTCACACCCACGTGCAGGCCTTGCAGCGGGCGCGGCCGGCTGCGTTTGAAATCGAAATCGGCGGCCTGGACAGCTTCAGCTCGGTGCCCTATTTCACGGTGCACGCGCCCGGCGGGCAGCTTGCTGCCTTGCGCGCCTGCCTGGCCGAGCCGCAGCGGCACGGGGCGGCGGATGGCTATATCCCCCACGTCACGGTCGGGCTCTATGCCGATGCCTGGCCTCTGGCGGCAGTGCGCAGCCGTCTGGCGCACTGTGCGGTGGGCGCTGGGCTGCGCGTCACGGTGACCGGTGTGAGCCTGTTGTCTTATGCGGCATCAGAGATCGGTGGACCGCTGCAGCACGTGGCCCGCTATGCCTTTGACAGCGGCACCTTGCACTGGCAGGGCGCGCCCTTGTTTTCCTGAGGCTAGCATCGGGCACGCCCCGGCGCACAGCCGGGCTCCGGGCTCTTGTCAATTGCTACGGGACCTGCCCAGCTTCAGCAACCCGGTGGACAGCGTGGTGCCGGCAATGATGACCAGGGCACAGACCACCATCCAGGCGTTGATGCTTTCACCCAGCAGCAACACACCGTAGAACACGGCAAAGGCGGGAATCGCAAAGGTTACGGCCAGCGCACGCGCGGGGCCCGCACGCGCGATCAACCGGAAGTACAGGATGTAGGCCAGGCCGGTGCAGACCACGCCCAGCACCAGCACCGCGCCCCAGGCTTGCAGGCTGGGCGCCTGCGCTGGCCAATACAGCACGGTGAGTGGAATCAGAGCGATGCTGGCGCCGATCTGGCTGCCGGTGGCCGACACCAGCGAGGGCAGGCCGCCCATGTAGCGCTTGGCCACACTGGCTGCCGTGCCGTAGCAAAAGCAGGCCAGCAAACAGGCCAGCACAGCCCAGCCGGTGGACAGGCCATTGGCATCGGGCTGGAAGCTGGCCTTGTCCCAGGCCAGCATGGTCACGCCGATAAAGCCCACCGCCAGGCCGAGGATGCGCGAGCCGTTGGGCCGGTCCTTGAGCCAGAGCCAGGCAATCAGTGCGCCAAACAGCGGCACGGTGGCATTGAGGATGGCCGACAGGCCCGTGGTGATGGACAGGAGCGCGTACGTGAAGCAGACGAAGGGAATGGCGGAGTTCAGCACGCCGACCGAAAAGGTGATCTTCCAGTGCTTGCGCAAGGCGCCACCCAAGCCCTTGAACCACACAAGGGGCAGCAAAAACAACGCTGCAATCGCCACGCGCAAACCGGCAGAGGCCAGAGGCCCCATCTCGTGGGACGCGGTGCGCATGAACATGAAGGAGGCGCCCCAGATGGCGGCCAGAAGTACAAAGTCGATCAGCCAGGCTTGGCTTTTGGTTTGGGTCATGGCTGCATTGTCGTTGCCATGGCCTGCTCCAACTTCAGTAAGGCTGTTTTGCGCTCCAGACCACCGGCATACCCGGTGAGCGAGCCATCCGCGCCCACCACGCGGTGGCAAGGCACCACGATGCTGATGGGGTTGCGGCCCACCGCCGCGCCCACAGCCCGAAAGGCGGCGGGCCGGCCGATGCGCGTGCCCAAGGCGCCGTAGGAGAGGGTATGGCCGGCAGGTATCTCCAGTAAGCCATGCCACACCGCTTGCTGGAACGTCGTGCCCCGGTCCAGGTCCAACGGCAAATCGAATGCCCGGCGCTGGCCGGCAAAGTACTGCGCCAACTCGTTCTGAGCCTGTTGCAGCACGGGATGGTCGGGCTGTTCGGGCCAGCCCCGGGTGTCGGGCATGTACTTCTGGCCATCGAACCAGAGGCCTGCCAGGCCTTTGTCGGTGGCGGCCAGGGTCATGGGGCCCAGCGGGCTGGCAAAGGTGCAGCGTACCGGGGTGGCTTGCGACTTGGGAGTTTTCATGGGGAAGTTCCTTCCTGGGGATGGGCAGTGCCGGACGCACACCCCGGCGTAGCTGCATGATACGCAGGCCTGCACCTACAATGTGCGGCGACCAAAGCAACCGCTGACACAGCACCTCCACTAGGGAAAAACATGCATCTCAACGCCGGCATTTTCAAGGCCTACGACATCCGGGGCATCGTCCCTTCCACCCTGAATGAAGACATCGCACTCGGCCTGGGCCGTGCCTTCGGCAGCGTGGCGGTGGCCCAGGGGCAAACCACGGTGGCGGTGGGTCGTGATGGACGCCTGAGCGGCCCCGCGCTGTCGGCTGCCTTGATTCGCGGTTTGATGGATGTGGGCGTGCAGGTGATTGACGTGGGCGTGGTCACCACGCCCATGCTGTACTTTGCAGCCAACACCTTGTGCGCCAGCGGCATCCAGCTCACCGGCAGCCACAACCCGCGCGATTACAACGGTTTCAAGATGGTGATGGGCGGTAAGGCCATTTACGGCGACGAGATCCAGGGCCTGCGCCGCATGATGGAAACCGAGAGCTGGACCCTGAAGACCGGCGGCACTTGCAAGCAGGAGGATGTGCTGGCGGCCTACACGGCCCGCATCGTCGGCGACATCAAGCTGACCCGCCCCATGAAGATCGTGGTGGACTCTGGCAACGGCGTGGCCGGCGCCTCGGCCCCCGCCATCCTGCGCGCCATCGGCTGCGAAGTGACCGAGCTGTTCAGTGAAGTGGACGGCAATTTTCCCAACCACCACCCTGACCCCAGCAAGCCCGAAAACCTGCGCGACCTGATGGCCGCCCTGCAAAGCGGCGACGCCGAGCTCGGCCTGGCCTTTGATGGCGACGGCGACCGCCTGGGCATCGTCACCAAACAGGGCAACAACATTTACCCGGACCGCCAGATGATGCTGTTCGCCCGCGATGTGCTGTCGCGCGTGCCCGGCGGCACCATTATTTTTGATGTGAAGTGTTCGCAGCGCCTGGCGCCCGCCATTGAAGCCGCCGGCGGTGTAGCCATGATGTACAAGACCGGCCACTCGTTGATCAAGGCCAAGATGCGCGAGATTGACTCGCCCCTGGGCGGCGAGATGAGCGGCCACATTTTCTTCAAGGAGCGTTGGTTCGGCTTTGACGACGGCACCTATTCCGGCTGCCGCCTGCTGGAAATTGTGAGCCGTGCGCCCGACGCCGGTGTCGTGCTGGACGCCTTGCCCACCAGTTTCTCCACACCCGAACTCAACGTGGCCTGCGCCGAAGGCCAGGCCCATGGTCTGGTGGACCAACTGGTGGCCAAGGTGGACTTTGCCGCACCGGCGGTCATCACTACCATCGACGGCCTGCGCGTGGACTGGCCGGACGGCTTTGGCCTGGTGCGCGCCTCCAACACCACGCCGGTGCTGGTGCTGCGCTTTGAAGGCCATACGCCTGAGGCGCTGGAGCGCATCCAGAGCGCCATGCTGGCCTTGTTGCGCTCGGTCAAGCCGGATGCCAAGTTCGAGGAAGCCGCGCATTGAGTTTGGTCGCGCGTCACGTGCCGCGCGTTCTCATCGTCAAGCTGTCCTCGCTGGGCGATGTGGTGCATGCGATGGCGGCCGTGCAGGATATTCGCCGCGCCTACCCCACTGCCCAGATTGACTGGGTGGTAGAGCGCGCCTTTGCGCCGCTGGTGGCGCGCTGCGAAGGTGTGCACCGCGCCATCCCCTGCGAGCTGCGGCGCTGGCGCAAAAGTTTTTGGTCGGCAGAGACGCGCCGCGAGTGGGCGGCCTTCAAGACCGACTTGCAGGCCCAGGCCTATGACGCGGTGATTGATCTGCAGGGTCTGACCAAATCGGCGTTGTTGTCCTGGCTGGCACAAACCACGGTGGGGGGTCTGCGTTACAGCATGGCGAACCAGACCGAGGGCTCCAGCTTTGAAGCGCCGGCACGCTGGCTGGCCGATGTGGCCATTCGGCTGGAGCCGCATGTGCATGCGGTGGAGCGCGCGCGGCTGCTGTGCGCCGAGGCGCTGGGTTACGGTGTGGAAGGCGCGCCCCGGTTCGGCCTGCACGCCGGTAGCCTGGCGGTGGCCCAGCCGCAAGCCCGCGCGCAACACCAGCTGCTGGCCAATCCGGGTGCGGCGGCCAACCCCTTTGCGCCGCGCAAACCGGTGGTGGTGCTGGTGCATGGCACCTCGCGCAAAGACAAGGAATGGCCGCTGGCGTCCTGGATAGAACTTGGCCAGCGCCTGAATCACAGTGGCTTTTGTGTTGCCCTGGCCCATGGCAGCGCTGCGGAGAAAGCCGTGAGCGAAGCCATCGCTGCGGAACTGGCAGATGCCTGGGTCTGGCCGCTCATGGCGCTGGATGCGCTCACCGACACCATGGCGCAGTGCGCCGGTGTGGTTGGCGTGGACAGCGGCCTCTCGCACATTGCTGTGGCGCTCGGTTTGCCGCATGTGCAGATCTACAACTTTGATACCGCCTGGCGCACGGGCGTCGACAACCCACACCAGGTCTGTGTCTATGCCTCCCCCGCCCCGGATGTGGACAGCGTCTGGCAAGCTTGGGATGCGCTGGCCACCCCGGTGCTGTGCCGATGATGCGTGGGCTGTACTCTCTGGCGCTGTGGCTGATGCAGCCGCTGGTGCGCGCCAAGCTGCGCCGCCGCGCCGTGAACGAGCCGCGTTATGGGCACGCGATTGAGCAGCGTTTTGGCACATACGCGTTTCCCCCGCTTTCCCGAGACAGCACCAGGCCTCTGATTTGGGTGCATGCCGTGTCTCTGGGTGAAACCCGTGCCGCCGCCGTCTTGGTGGTCGGCTTGCGCAAGAAGTACCCCGGCATGCGGTTGCTGCTGACCCACGGCACGGCTACCGGCTGGGAGCAGGGCAGCGCACTGCTGGCAGAGGGCGACCTGCAGGTGTGGCAGCCCTGGGACACACCCGGTGCAGTGCAACGCTTCCTTGCGCAATTTCAGCCGCGCATGGGCCTGCTCATGGAGACCGAGGTCTGGCCGAACATGGTGGCTTTATGCCAGCAGGCGGGCGTGCCCCTTTGCCTGGTGAACGCGCGCCTGAGTGAGAAGTCCATGCAGCAGGCCCGGCGCCTGCGCTGGCTCTCGCACCCGGCCTATGCGGGCTTGCATGCGGTGCTGGCACAGACCGAAGACGATGCCCGGCGCCTGCGTGCGCTGGGTGCCGCAGTGCAGGCAGTCACGGGCAATTTGAAGTTCGACGCCACGCCCGATGCCGCGCTTCTGGCGCGGGGCCAGGCGTGGCGTGCCACCAGCGCCACGCCGGTGGTGATGTTCACCAGCTCGCGCGAGGGTGAGGAGCAAATGTTCATCGATGCACTCCGGGCCAAGCCCGTAGCCGGCGTGCAATGGCTGATCGTGCCGCGCCACCCGCAACGTTTTGATGCCGTGGCCGCGTTGTTCCAAACAGCAGGCTATGGAGTGTCGCGCCGCTGTGCGTGGGTTGATGCGCCAGCGCCAGCCGACATCTGGCTGGGTGACTCCTTGGGGGAAATGGCGCTGTACTACGGGCTGGCCGATGTCGCGCTGTTGGGTGGCAGCTTTGCGCCCCTGGGCGGGCAAAACCTGATCGAGGCCGCCGCCTGCGGCTGCCCGGTACTCATGGGCCCGCACACCTTCAACTTCGCGCAGGCTGCGCAGACGGCCCAGGCCGAAGGTGCGGCCATTCGCTGCGTGGACTTGTCTGATGCCGTGCGGCACAGTGCTGCGCTCGTCGCAGACCCGGCCCGCCTTGCCCGGACACGCAAGGCCGCGCTGGCCTGGAGCGTGGCCCACCAAGGTGCCACGCGCCGCACGCTGGATGCTTTGGATTCCGTACGGATGTGAGGGCGGATTGCGCGCTATGTCCGGGACGGGCTGGAACCAGTAATTTCTAAAGTTAAACGTCAGCACCTGATTGCGGCAAATCGCGAACTGGGGACGTTACCGATCGGCAAGCAAATGCGGCAACCGCTCATGGAGTGCCCACTCCACCGCATCTGCCTGCAAGGCATCCCGTCGGCGTTTGAGCGGGTCTCGATCTGCTTCCTTAGACATCCAGCGTTTAAAACTGACGAACACAGCAGGGTGAATGGTGGTCAGCCGTGCCATTTTGCCGTTTTCCGCCACGACGATTTCTGAGAACTCTGGAGCATTCACCAGTTCATCTGCGCGCTTGGCCTGAACCACCCAGAAGTCGTCCTCCGCATTACTCAGTCGGATCGGATGGGGATCCCCACCCTTCGCAATTCTGCGGATGATGTCGACCTCGAAACCGTCTTTGTTGACCGCCGTGTATTTTTGCTCTTCGTTGACCTGAAACGTCTTGTCCACCTTTTGCAAAGCAGCCAGCATGGAGGGTGAGTCTTGCAGCAGCTTTTGTGCGAAGGTCACCCGCTTGCGGGTATCCCAGAGCAGATCAATGTCCCGTGTTGATGTGATTTCTGATGCAAAGCGCACGCCGGCTGCCGCCTCGTAGGCATACAACGCATGGGTTCCTACCACCCTGAAATACTCGTCCAAACCTGCATTTGCCAGGCGACTGAGAATGGCCACCGCAATCGTTGGCATGCGCCCTACGCGCAGAGCCCGGTTCATGCGTTCATGCTTGTCCACCGATGCCTTCAGGCTGCTGAGACGCTCTTCGACGGAATGCTTCTTGCCGATGAAGCCGTCATACATGTCTTGCGTTTCCGCCGAACGCCTGCCCAGGCTTTTTTGACCGCCGGTCACGCTGGTACGAATGAGATAGTCTTTCTCGTCGACCGTCTTCCAGACCATTCCACCACGCACTTGAAGCGCGTTTTTCCGAGTGCGTTCCTGTTCGACAAAGGTGGCTCTGGCGTCGATGTACTGACGCGCCGCATCCGGTTCGATCTCCAGACTTTCCAAGTTAAATGTCATTTTGCAATATTACTTGGAAATTTCAGCCTTGCAAGAGCTGGAGGGGAATTTCATTCGTCCGTAAACGCGGCAAAGCCAACCACCACCCTGCCCGGTGTGACTTCAACGGGCAGTACAGGTCTCCTTGGAAAGCGTTTGGCGAACGACTGCTCTCTGCATTTCGTTGACAGAGAATTTCAGGCCCCCGGCGCATGAAGGCACGTTGCTGACAGGCGATCGTTCCCTTCGCAAGTCCATTGCGCAGCGGGTAACCCACGCGAACAGCCTACAAATCGAAATACCAGCGCGCCGAGTGAAAAAACACCGGAGCGGCAAAACACAGCGCGTCAACCCGGTCCAGCAGGCCGCCGGCGCCCGTGACAGCGCGGCCCTGTGTGCCCCAGCTGGGGATGCCACGGTCGCGCTTGAGGGCCTTCATGACAAAGTGCCCCAGCGAGCCGGCCAGGCAGGCGATGAAGGCGAAGGCAAAAGCGGTGCCCGGCACCCAGGGGGTGATGCCGGCCAGTGCCGCGCCAAAGACGCTGGCCGTGACCATGCCAATGCCCCAACTGCTCCAGTGAAAACTGCTGCTGATGGCGGGGGCCACGGCTTTGCTTTTCAGCCAGCGCCCGCACAGGTGCTGGGTCACCATGCACACCTGCACCACCATCACCAGAAAAAACACCATAAAGGCGTTGCGGTGGTCGTAGCCGGGGAAGTGCAGCATCAGCAGCGCGGGCACATGGCTCATGCCGTAAATGCAGACCATGATGCCCCATTGCAGCTTGGCGTTGCGCTCCAGAAAGTGCTGAGGGTCATTGGCCAGCGCGCTGACCACTGCCAGCGCCAGGAACACAAACACCGGGATGAACACCGCAAACATGTCAAAGTGCTCGGCCCAGACCAGCCAGTATTGCAGCGGTAGCACCACAAAAAAGGCCAGCACCAGGCTGCGGTGGTCGCCGCGCCGGGTGGGCGAGAGCGTCAGAAACTCGCGCAGCGAGAAGAAGGACACCAGCCCGAAGAGCGTGAGCGCGACCTGGTTGCCCATCATCCAGCCCAGCCAGAACACCAGCACCATGACCCAACTGGTGCGGATGATGCCGTTGATGCTGTCCAGATTGGCGCGGTGCTGCTCGGCCCGGGCATCGTCATGGAATTCCTTGATGGAAAACGCGAAGGCGGTCAGGCTGGCCATTAGCAACAGGCCGAACACCAGAATGAACAGCGCGCCGATCTGCTGTGTGGGTGTCAGGTTCTTCAGATAGAAATACATGGGAATGTCTTACGGCCTAGACATCGCGCAGGGCGATCACGGCATGGCGGGCGCGGTCGAGAAACACGCGGTGGTCTTCGCCCGGTAGCAACTGCATGGGTGCGCCAAAAGTCACCGAGCACAGCACCGGCACCGGTACCACCTCGCCTTTGGGCAGCACATGCTGCACGTTGTTGATCCAGGCCGGCACCAGCACGGCGTGCGGGAACTTGAGCGCCAGGTTGTACAAGCCGGCCTTGAAGACCTGGGGCTCACCGGTGTGGCCGCGCGTGCCTTCGGGAAACAGAATGAGGGAGTCACCCTGGGCCAGCGCTTCGAACAAAGGCTCCAGCGGGTCTTCATCAGCCGTGCGCTCGCGCGAGACGTAGATCACGTGGAACACTTCGGTGGTCAACCACTATTTGAAGGGGGTCTTGGTCCAGTAGTCGCGCGCGGCAATGGCGCGTGTCATGTGGCGCAGCTCCTTGGGTAGTGCAGCCCAGATCATGACCAGATCGGCATGGCTCTGGTGATTGGCAAAGTAAATGCGCTGCTCCGCCTTGGGCGGGCACCCGTACCATCTTGCCTGGGAGCCGGTGAGTACCCGGATCAGTCCCAGTAAAAAAAAAGCCATCAACTTAGCCAACATGGCAGGGATGATACAGAGAGCGTGCCCAAGCTCAGGGCAGCCTGGCATCCGCAAGGCGACCTGCGATGACACCGGCACGCCCGCTCAAGTAGGCTGAGTTGGGCAGCTTCTCGAAATACTTCGGGCGCGGCAGCATCACCACCAAGCGTGCCGCTTCATAGGCACTGAGTTTGGAAGCCGGCTTGCGGAAGTAGTGCTGGGCCGCAGCCTCTGCGCCGAACACACCTTCGCCCCATTCCACGCTGTTGAGGTAAATCTCCAGAATGCGCCGCTTGCTCAGCAATGTTTCCAGCGCCATGGTCAGCACAAACTCCTGGCCCTTGCGGAACAAGGTGCGCTCGCCGGACAGAAAGAGGTTCTTGGCCAGTTGCTGGGTGATGGTGGAGCCGCCCACCACCTTGGGTGGCTTGGTTGTGCCGCGCAGTTCGGCGCGTTGCTCGGCTTTGGCGTTTTTGCTCCAGGCTTTTTCCAGCGCGCCCCAGTCCACGCCGTCATGGCTGCTGAAGCCGTCGTCTTCCGAGGCTATGACGGCGCGCTTGAGGTTGTCGGAAATCTGGCCGTAGTCCACCCACTGTTGCCTCCAGGGCAGTGCGCCCTTGTCATGCGCCACCCGCCAGGCCTCGGAGCGCTGGAATGCGGTGGACTGCGGGGCCACGGCGGTCATCAGCGCAATGCGCCCTACAAAGTAGAGCTGAAGGCACAACAGCGCCAGCACGCACAGCCCGGTCCAACGCCAAAAGGCCCTCATTGCGCGGTGCTCACGTGGGCTTCCAGCGTTTCCTCACGGGTGAAGCGAAAACGGGACACCACCACAAGCTGGTCAAACTCTTTTCGCATGGCGTGCGTAAAAGGGCCAAAGGGCCTCGACGTTCGTACGATGGCGGCGGCACGCCGGTCCAGCACGGGGTTGCCGGAGCTGGACACCACTTCGGTGCTGAGCACGCGGCCATCAAAGTTGACTGTCACGATCATGGTCAGGTCACCATAGAGTTTTTTGCCGTCGGCGGTAGGGAAGTTCTCGGTACCGCGGTCTTCAATGGCGTGGCGCAGGTTGTCGTAGTAGACGGCATAGACCCCCTCACGCGTGGAGGGGCTGATGTAGCGCTTTCTGGGGCGGGAATTTTCACTGTTGATGCGGCGCTCAATCTCGGCCAGCAGCTTGGCCAGTTCCCGTCGCTTTTCTTCACGCTGCACCTGGTCGGTCGTGTTACTCGGCAACTTGGGGTCCGAAGGTGCCAGGTGGGCGATTTGTTGGCGCACGGTGGACAGCAACAGGCTTTGCTGGTCCTGCAGGTGTTGCAGCTTGTTGGCGTTCACCATCTCCAGGGTTTCGCCGGTGTCGCTGAACTCCGAGGGCGGCAGCGGGCTGGTGGCCCTGCCTTGCGCGCTATCGCCGCCTCCCGTCAGGGTGGTCTGGGCAATCGCCTTGGCTTTGTCATTTTTTTCATGGGTGCGGGCATTGACCAGAATGACTTCCAGTGGCGTTTCCTGAAACACCCGCTTAAAGGATTCCGGGTCCACAAAGCGCACCGACAGCAGCACCGCGTGCACCGCAAGGGATGCACCCAGGGCAAGCTGCAATGTGCTGTATTGTTGGAGAAGGTTCACTTACGCGGGATTATCACCAGAAGCTGCCTCGGGTTCGCCCATGTCCACGGCAATGGCAATCGGCCCGGCCACCTCGTCGTCGTCTTCCTGCTCCTCTTCCGCCCCGGTCTCGGGCAGCGGCGCATCCAGTCGCTCCAGCACGGTGCCGTTCACGTCGAGCGTGATCAGGTCGATCTCGCCCAACTTCACGCGCACCTTGGCCGCACGCGGCAGGCCTTGCGCGCCCATGACCGGCAGCACCAGCGGGATGTCGTCGGCACGCACCAGGTTTTCCTTGAACAGGCTGGCCACCACTTCAGAAATGGCGTTCTGCTGCAGATAGCGCAGCGTCCAGAAACGCTCCATGCCATTCTGGTAGCCGTTGTAGGCGCTGTAGGCGGCATCGAACGAGGAGATGATGGAAAACAGGTCTGCGTCTTTGGGCTTGAAGGGTGCCACCAGCGCTGCGGTCTTGCCGTGGCGGGCGCAGGCAATGATTTGCCATTGGTTGACCAGATCGGTGTAGCGGCGCAGCGGCGAGGTGCTCCAGGCGTAACTCGGCACGCCAATGCCGGCATGGGGCAGGGCGCGTGTGCCCATGCGCACCTTGACGCCCGGTGCAAGGGACGCCTGGCTGCGATAGATACCGGGCACGCCCATCTCCGCCATCCAGTTGCCCCAGGTGCTGTTGGCCAGGATCATGGCCTCAGCCACGATCAGGTCCAGCGGCGCGCCGCGCATGCGGGTGCTGATTTCCACGGTCTCGTCGCCGGTTGGCTCGGTGCCCGCCAGCGACGGGTCGCTGCGCACCAAGCGGAAGTTGTAGTCCGGACGGTTAAAGGTCTCGGGCTTGCCACGCACCACTTCGCGCTTGCCTTTCAGTTGCTTGGCCAGGCGGTGCAAAAACGCCAGTTGCACGCGCAGGCCGGTCAATGCTTGCGGCTCGGACGCATGGTTGAAGTCAGGGTCCTGCAGCCAGGGCTCGGTGACCACCGCATCAAGCTGGTCGTGGCGCAGGTTGTGGACGATGGGCACGAGTTCCAGCCGGGTCTCGGTGGCCTTGATCTCCAGGGTGGCCTCGTCCAGCGTGACATACAGCGACACGGCCGGGCAGTCGCGACCCGCTTGCAAGGTGTAGCTCTGCACCACGTCGTCGGGCAGCATGGTCACCTTGTAGCCCGGCATGTAGACGGTGGACAGGCGGGCACGGCCCAGCACATCGACCGGGCTGCCGGGCTGAATGGCCAGACCGGGCGCGGCAATGTGGATGCCTAGCGTGACGGTGCCACTGCCCAGGCCCTGTACCGACAGGGCATCGTCAATTTCGGTGGTCTGCGAATCGTCGATCGAGAAAGCCTGCGCGGGCGACCGGGGCAGGGTGTCCACAATCGGCGGCGCCGTGATGGCGGGAAAGCCGGTGCCCTTGGGAAAGTTCTCCAGCAGGAAGCGCTTCCAGTGGAACAAATAGGGCGAGTGGATGGCGCCGGACTTTTGCAGCAACTCCAGCGGCGCGGTGTGGGTGGCCCGGGATGCTTCCACCACGGCCTTGTACTCGGGCGCATTTTTGTCGGGCTTGAACAGGATCTTGTAGAGCTGGTCCTTGATGGCCTGGGGGCACTGGCCTTCGCCCAGTTCCTTCGCCCAGACGACGATTTGTTCGGCAACCAGACGCTTCTTTTCAATCGCGGCGAGGGCCTGGGCAATGATGTCGGCCGGCGCCCGCTTGAAGCGGCCTTTGCCGGCGCGGCGGAAGTAGTGGGGCGCTTCAAACAGCTTGAAGAGCATGCCGGACTGTTGCTCCAGCGTGGCGTTGTCCGAAAAGTAGTCGCGCGCCAGGTCGGCAAAGCCGAACTCTTCTTCGGGTGCGAATTCCCAGGCCATTTCCAGTTCGATGGTGGCAGCGCAAGCCTGCGCCGCCTGCACAAAGGCGGCCGGCGCAGGCTTCTCGAACTTGATCAGCATGTTGCCGGTCTTGACCTTGACGCGCTTGCCGCTGTCCAACTCCACCTGTGCAGAGGCGTCCGCCTCCGACAGCACCCGACCGGCCATGAATTTTCCGGCTTCTTCAAACAATAAAAACATGGGGGGATTGTCCCTGTATTTGGGTTGTCGCGAATTGGGTCACCCTTGCAGTCGCTGCGGGGCAAGGGGGTATGCCGGGCGCCTCATACTGCGGGTACGCACAAATTGGCGCCCGGCATACCCCCTCGCCCCTCCGTGCGGGGCGTTCAACTGTTTCAAAAGTTCAGATGCGCCACCACGGTGGAGAGGTGGTCAGCAAAGTCGCTGATGGCGTGGTCGCCACCTTCCAGTAGCCGCACTTTGCCGCTTTGGTAGCGGGCGTGCATTTCCCGCCAGTCCAGTACTTCGTCGCCTTTGGCGATCACTGCCAGGTAGTTTTGGGGCTGGCGCAGAGGGCCGCAGGCCAGGTCACGCAGCTCTTGCACGTATTCGGCCTTGAAGTAGAAGTGTTCCTCGGGCGCGTGGAACTGGGTTTGCGCGCCTATGTATTTCTCCAGATCCCGCGCCGGGTTCACGGCCGGATTCAGCAAGACCGCCCGGCAGCCGCGCTGCTCGGCCACCCACGTGGCGTAAAAGCCACCGAGTGATGAGCCGACCACGGCCATGTGCACGGCCGGCCAATCGGCTGTGGCCCGGCTCACCATGTCCATCGTGGCGCGGGGCGAGGGTGGCAGTTGCGGGCACAGCCAGACCACCTGCGGGTGCTGCGCCTGCATGTGCTGCGCCATCAGGCGGGCCTTGGCCGATTGCGGCGAGGAGCGAAAGCCGTGCAGGTAAAGAAGGTGGGTGGTGGTCATGGTGCGTCAGGCAAGGGCAAAAAGACGGGAAAGGAGCTTGGCAGGATAATTGTGGCCTATGGCATCTCCCTTTACCCAACCGTCCCTGCGCCAGCGCATTGCGCCCTGGTTCGCCGGTTTTGACGGCCCGCTCGCGTTTGCTGTATTTTTGCTGGCGTGTGCCGGCATGCTCACCATGTATTCCTCCGGCTGGGACCACGGTACGCGCTTTGAAGACCATGCCCGCAATATGCTGATTGCTGCGGGCATCATGTTTGTGGTGGCCCAGATTCCGCCACAGCGCCTGATGGCACTGGCTGTGCCACTGTACGCACTGGGCGTGGCCCTGCTGATTGCGGTCGCTGTTTTCGGCGTCACCAAGAAAGGGGCCAGACGCTGGCTCAATGTGGGTGTGACCATTCAGCCCAGTGAGGTGCTCAAAATCGCTATGCCGCTGATGCTGGCCTGGTGGTTTCAAAAGCGCGAGGGCCAATTGCGACCGCTGGACTTTGTGGTGGCGACCGCTTTGCTGGCGGTGCCGGTGGCGTTGATCATTAAACAGCCGGACTTGGGCACGGCGCTCCTGATTCTGGCGGCCGGGATGTCCGTGATTTACTTTGCCGGTATGAGCTGGAAACTGATCGTTCCGCCCGTTGTGCTGGGCCTGGTCGGGGTCGTTTTGATCGTGGCGTTTGAGCCCACGCTGTGTGCCGACGGCGTGCGCTGGCCGGTGCTGCACGACTACCAGCAGCAGCGCATCTGCACCCTGCTGGACCCCACGCGCGACCCGCTGGGCAAGGGTTTTCACATCATCCAGGGAATGATCGCGATTGGCTCGGGTGGCGTCTTCGGCCTGGGCTTTATGCAGGGCACGCAAACCCATCTGGAGTTCATTCCCGAGCGTACGACGGATTTTATTTTTGCTTCCTTCTCGGAAGAGTTTGGTTTGATCGGTAATCTGTGCCTGATTGCTGCCTTCATCTTTCTGATCCTGCGTGGTCTGGCAATTGCGCTCGAGGCCCCCACATTATTTGCCCGGTTGCTGGCCGGCAGTATGACGATGATTTTCTTTACCTACGCCTTTGTGAACATGGGCATGGTGAGTGGCATCCTGCCGGTGGTGGGTGTGCCGTTGCCGTTCATCAGTTATGGGGGGACGGCTATGGTGACGGCGGGGTTGGCTTTGGGGATTTTGATGTCGATTGCGAATTCGAAGCGGCTTGTGCAGTCTTGAGTGGGGTTCTTTAACTTTCCCGTTTTTTTAACTCCCCCATCCCCCCCGCCCCTTACCCCCCGTCGGGGTAAGGGGTGCCACAAGCGGACAGCCCATTTGGTTTCTTCGCTTCGGGCAGGGAATTACTGGGTTCTGTTCTTTTTTTGTGGGCGTTGGCCTGCGGCGTGGTTGACGTGACGGTTCAAGCGCGGCGCGTCTTGGCGGCGTAGGTCGCAATTTCACCTCCATTGCCATAGCCACTTTCACCCATTCGCCTCCGGCGCTCGGAACTCGGAACTCGGAACTCGCAGCATGCGCTCTGTGCGAGAAAATACAGTGGCAGCGCCACGTCATTCATTTCCCATTCGGCGCGCAGTAGCCAAATGGGCTGTCCGGCTGTTAAAGCGCCCCTTACCCCGGCGGGGGGTAAGGGGCGTGGGGGATGGGGGAGTTAAGAACCACGCCTAAAATGCCAAGATGATCTCTCGCGAACCCACCATCGAACGCCTGGCCACCGCCAAGTCCCTGTTGCTCACCCCCTTTGGCCTGGATGAAACCCATCTGGCCCGCGCCCTGAACGAAATCAAGGCGCACAAGGTGGACGAGGCCGATCTCTACTTCCAGTACACCCGCTCCGAGGGCTGGAGCCTGGAAGAGGGCATCGTGAAGACCGGCTCCTTCAGCATTGACCAGGGTGTGGGTGTGCGGGCCGTCAGTGGCGAGAAGACGGCGTTTGCCTACTCCGACGATATTTCCGAGGCCTCGCTCTTGGATGCGGCGCGCACGGTGCGCACCATCTCCAGCGCGGCCAAGTCGGCCCGCGTGAAGACCGCCACGCAAAAGATCGCGGCTGCGCGCAGCCTGTACACGGCGGTAGACCCGATCTCCACGCTGGACAGCCAGACCAAGGTCGATTTGCTGGGCAAGGTGGAACGCCTGGCCCGTGCCAAGGACCCGCGCGTGGCCCAGGTCATGGCCGGCCTTGCCGCCGAATACGACGTGGTGCTGGTGGCGCGCGCCGATGGCACACTGGCTGCCGATGTGCGCCCGCTGGTGCGCCTGTCGGTGACGGTGATTGCCGAGCAAAAGGGCCGGCGTGAGGTGGGTTCGGGCGGCGGCGGTGGCCGTTTCGGTCTGGCGTATTTCACCGATGCGCAGATTCAGGAGTATGTCGACCAGGCCGTGCATGCGGCTTTGACCAACCTCGACGCACGTCCGGCCCCGGCCGGTGAAATGACGGTGGTGCTGGGTTCCGGCTGGCCCGGCATTTTGTTGCACGAGGCCATCGGCCACGGGCTGGAAGGGGACTTCAACCGCAAGGGTTCCAGCGCCTTCAGCGGGCGCATCGGCCAACGTGTAGCCGCCAAGGGCGTCACTGTGCTGGACGACGGCACGATTGCCGACCGCCGTGGCTCGCTCAATGTGGACGACGAGGGCAATGCCAGCCAGCGTAACGTGCTGATCGAGGACGGCATCCTCAAGGGCTATATCCAGGACAGCATGAACGCCCGTTTGATGGGCGTGGCGCCCACCGGCAACGGCCGACGCGAAAGCTATGCCCACATCCCGATGCCGCGTATGACCAACACCTACATGCTGGGTGGCGACAAGGCACCGGAAGAGATCGTCAAGAGCATCAAAAAAGGCTTGTACGCCACCAACTTCGGCGGCGGCCAGGTCGACATCACCTCCGGCAAGTTTGTGTTCTCTGCGTCTGAAGCCTATTGGGTGGAAAACGGCAAGGTCCTGTACCCGGTCAAAGGTGCGACCATTGTGGGCAGTGGCCCGGAGTGTCTGAAGCGCGTCAGCATGATCGGCAACGACATGAAGCTCGACAGCGGTGTGGGCACCTGCGGCAAGGAAGGCCAGAGCGTGCCGGTGGGTGTCGGTCAACCCACCCTGCGCATTGACGGCTTGACCGTCGGCGGCACCGCGTAATTCCAAGGGCAGGCGGCTTGCGTCCCTTTATGGCGGGTGCGCGCGACACCTTCCCCATGCTGGTGGGGGCCGCACCCTTCGGCGTGATCTTCGGCACCCTGGCCATTGGCAGCGGCCTGCCGGTCTGGTTGACGTTGGGCCTGTCAGCCCTGGTGTTTGCGGGCTCCTCGCAATTTGTGGCGGTCAGCTTGATAAGCAGCGGAACGGCCTTGCCGGTGATCTGGCTCACCACCCTGGTCGTCAATTTGCGCCATGCGCTCTACAGCGCCACGCTCCTGCCTTACGCGCGGGAACTGCCCGCGCGCTGGCGCTGGGCTTTGGCCTTTTGGCTCACCGATGAGACCTTTGCAGTGGTGGAAAACCAGTTGCGCCACCACGCCAGCCTGAAGGACGGTTCCCGTTACTGGTTGGGCTCGTCCCTGGCGATGTATTTCAACTGGCAGCTTTGGACCGTTGTGGGGGTACTGCTCGGCCAGAGCGTGCCGGTGCTGGCTACGCTGGGGCTGGACTTCGCCATGGTCGCCACGTTTGCCGCCATCGTCGCCTTGCAGTTGCGTGAGCGCCCTGTGCTGTTTGCTGCGCTGGTGGCCGGAGCGGTGGCACTGCTGGCGCGTGGTCTGCCGTACAAACTGGGTTTGATGCTGGCGGCTATCGCAGGCGTCACCACGGGCGTTTTGGTGGAAATGTGGTCGGAACAGGTGCGCACACCCGCAGACCAGGGAGGCCGGCCATGAACACCGAACAGGCCTTGATCCTGGCCGGCATGGTGGTGGTGACCTACGGCATCCGCCTGAGTTTTCTGGTGTTCGGTCACAGCGTACAGTTCCCCGCCTGGCTGGAGCGTGCTTTGCGCTATGTGCCGGCGGCGGTGCTGACCGCGCTGATCGCACCCATGGCACTGGCGCCGCAGGGCGGCATCGATGTGTCGCTGCACAACGCCTATCTGCCCGGCACCATCGCCGCCATCGCGGTGGCGCTTTGGACGCGCCAAACGCTGGCCGCGATTCTGGGCGGGTTTGTGGTCTATGGCCTGTGGCGTTGGCTGGTGGTGTGAAAGCTTCGCGATAAAAACATGTGCTACATTGCGATTCATGTATTCAGTGACTTTTTTCTTTAGCTACTTTTGGTTCTCAAGCGCCTGCGGCGGTAGAGAGATCTGAACGTACCTGAAAAGTACCGAATCTTCAAACAACCGCTGGCACCCCCGGCGGTTTTTTTTTGCCACCTCTTTTTGTTTGTTTTAACCCAGGGAAGAAGCCCATGACCACCAAAGCCCACACCAGCGCCGACCGCACTGGCATTACCGACGACGAACGCATCAAGGACATCACCGTGTTGCCACCTCCCGAGCATCTGGTTCGCTTCTTCCCGATTCAGGGTACAGCCGTGGAAAAACTGATTGCGGACACCCGCCATGCGATCCACAACATCATGGCCGGCACGGATGACCGCTTGCTGGTCGTCATCGGCCCCTGTTCCATCCACGACCCGGCCGCTGCCGTGGAATACGCACGCCGCCTCCAGGAAATGCGCGTCAAATACGCCGACACGCTGGAAATTGTGATGCGCGTCTACTTCGAAAAACCCCGCACCACCGTGGGCTGGAAGGGTCTGATCAACGACCCCTACTTGGACGAGAGCTTCCGCATCGACGAAGGTCTGCGCATTGCGCGCCAACTGCTGATCGAGATCAATCGCATGGGTCTGCCCGCCGGTAGCGAGTTCCTGGACGTGATCTCGCCCCAGTACCTGGGCGACCTGATTTCCTGGGGTGCCATTGGTGCCCGAACGACGGAGAGCCAGGTGCACCGCGAACTGGCCTCCGGCCTGTCGGCGCCTATTGGCTTCAAGAACGGTACCGACGGCAATATCAAGATCGCCACCGACGCCATCCAGGCGGCAGCCGGCGCACACCACTTTTTGTCGGTGCACAAGAACGGCCAGGTGGCGATTGTGCAGACCAAGGGCAACCCGGACTGCCACGTCATCCTGCGCGGCGGCAAGGCACCTAATTACGATGCGGCCAGTGTGGCTGCGGCCTGTGCCGAACTGGAAAAGTCCAAGCTGCCCACCACGCTGATGGTGGATTGCAGCCACGCCAACAGCAGCAAGCAGCACGAGAAGCAGCTGGAAGTGGCACGCGACATTGCCGCCCAGATTACGGCGGGTTCGAAGAGTGTGTTTGGCGTGATGGTGGAAAGCCATCTGCAGGCCGGTGCGCAGAAGTTCACGCCGGGCAAGGACGACTCCAGCAAGCTGGAATACGGCAAGAGCATCACCGACGCCTGCCTGGGTTGGGACGATTCGCTGGCATCGCTGGAGGTGCTGTCCCAAGCGGTGAAGGCGCGCCGGGGTTGAACATGGCCGCCCTGCTCCCTTGCATCGGCAGGGGATTCTGTCAGGGCTTGCCATCCCGGCGCCGGACTTGCTCCATGTCAGGATTTCAGGGGCAGGTTTGCGTTAACCTCGCGTCATAGATACCAACAGGATTTGATATGCGTAGCGAAGTGAACGTGGTGGTGGAAGGCAAGGACTTTTCTTTCAGCCTGGAGGGCAAGGAGCCGCTGGACAACGAGGTAGCGCGCAAGTGGCTGGATGTGCAGTTTGTAGCTTTGGAGTGCGAGCCTTTGCGTGCTTCCGGCAAGTTACTGCTGGCTGACAAAGTGGTCGTGGTGGCCCGCGAGGCCGGTGCCGCTCACTTTGCCGACGCCGCTTGGGGTGCGGCTTTTGCTGCCGCAGCCAGCGCTGCCTTGGGCAAAAAAATGCTGCATGTAGATGCAGACGCGCTCAGCGTCACTTACTGAGCCCCGGCATTAAGCCGGCAGGGTTTGAAGGCGCACCCGTCAGCAGGCGTGGCGGCAAGCCCCGCTTACGCGCATTGCCGCAGCAACGCCCGCTCCAACTTCTGGTGAATGCCACCGAAGCCGCCATTGCTCATACACAGAACATGGTCGCCCGGCTGCACCTGCGCCAGCACCTGCGCAATCACTCCGTCCACGCTGTCGGCCACAAAGGCGGCGGCACCTATGGGGCGCAATGCTTGCGCAGCATCCCAACCCAGGCCACCACTGTGGCAAAACGACAGGTCCGCCTCCTCCAGGCTCCAGGGTAGCTGTGCCTTCATGGCACCCAGCTTCATGGTGTTGCTGCGCGGCTCGAAAACCGCCAGGATGCGTGCGCTACCCACCCTGCGGCGCAGACCGTTGATGGTGGTGCGGATGGCCGTGGGGTGGTGGGCGAAGTCGTCATAAATCGTGACTGGTGCAGTGTCGCGGGTGCTGGGCAACACGATGCGCGCACGCACTTCCATGCGCCGCTTGACGTTCTCAAAGGTAGCCAGGGCCGCTGCGGCTTGCGCGGGTGTGACGCCCACATGCTCGGCTGCGGCCATGGCGGCCAGCGCATTGAGCTGGTTGTGAACGCCGCCCAGATTCCAACTGACATGTGCCACCGTTTTTCCCTGCAGCAGCACGTCGAAATCATGGGGCTCGCCGACCGCTGAAAAATCGCTGACCGCTGCGCCAAAACTGCGCGTTCCGCTCCAGCAGCCCTGGTGCAGCACGCGGGCCAGGGCTTCTTCCAGACCATTGACCACCACGCGCCCGCTCGCTGGGACGGTGCGCAGCAAATGGTGGAACTGGCGCTCGATGGCGGCCAGGTCGTCAAAAATGTCGGCGTGGTCGAATTCCAGATTGTTCAGGACCGCGGTGCGGGGCCGGTAATGTACAAACTTGCTGCGTTTGTCGAAAAAGGCGGTGTCGTACTCATCGGCTTCTATGACAAAGACGGGGGAGCTCGCGAGGTCGGACGAATCCGGCAAAGCCGGGCGTCTGGGCGCTCCAAGCCTTGCGGAGACGCCGAAATTCATGGGGACGCCGCCCACCAGGAATCCGGGCTCCAGCCCGGCACTGTGCAGAATCCAGCTCAGCATGGCGGTGGTGGTGGTTTTGCCGTGGGTGCCGGCCACGGCCAGCACATGGCGGCCCTGCAACACATGCTCGGCCAGCCATTGGGGCCCGCTGGTGTAGGCTGCACCGGCATCCAGAATGGCTTCCATCAGCGGAAATTTGGGTTCGCCATTGGCCAGGCGTGCGCGGCTGACGACGTTGCCGACCACGAACATGTCCGGCTTCAAGTTCAGTTGATCGGCGCCGAAGCCCTCCATCAGGTCAATGCCCAGCGCGCGCAATTGGTCGCTCATGGGGGGGTAGACCCCGGCGTCGCAGCCTGTAACCTTGTGGCCGGCTTCGCGCGCCAAGGCGGCCAGGCCGCCCATGAAAGTGCCACAAATACCCAGAATATGAATGTGCATGCGCCTATTGTGCACAATGGGGAAATGGAATCCGTGAAAGAAGAAATTGCCGCCACAGCGGCCCGCATGGTGGTGGAGGAGGGGCTGGAATACGGCCCGGCCAAGCGCCGTGCAGTCAAGCAATTGGGATTGGCCGGCCGCTCGGCCTTGCCGGACAACGATCAGGTGGAACTGGCAGTCGAGGACTACATTGCCCTGTTTTGTGCCGACACCCAACCCACCGAGTTGCGTGCGCTGCGCGAACTGGCCCTGAGTTGGCTGGAGCGCTTGCAGCGTTTTCGCCCGCATCTGGGTGGCGCGGTCTGGCGCGGTACGGCGACGCGCCATTCCGATATCTTTATTCAGTTGTTTTGCGACGACCCCAAGGCGGCGGAAATCGGGCTCATCGATCTGGGCGTGCGCTTTGAGGTCAGCACAGTCACTGGCTTTCAGGGGGAGACGGTGGATGCCCTGAGCGTGCATGTGCGTTGTCCCGCCCTGGGCGAGTACGTGGGGGTGCACCTGCTGGTGTACGACTTTGACGACTTGCGTGGCGCCCTGAAGCCGGATGCCCGTGGACGCCGCCCGCGCGGTGACGCCGCAGCCCTGCGTAATTTGTTGCATGATCCTGCCCATGAGTGAAAACGATTCCAAACTGCAGTCCGACCTGCCTGCCTCCCCCTCCAGACGTGGACTTTTGTTGGGCACCGGTGCCGTAGCTGCCGGCGCCGGACTGGGGTTGGCCTGGTGGCGATCCCGATCGGGCGATGCAGTGCCTGCGGCAGAGCCCTTTGCCGGCTTCTGGGACTTGCAGTGGAGTACGCCCGAGGGGGCTTCCCTGCTACTGAAAAGCTTTCGCGGGAAACCCTTGTTGATCAACTTCTGGGCGACTTGGTGCCCCCCTTGTATTGAAGAACTTCCCCTAATTAACGCCTTTTTCAATAAAAATAGCGCGAATGGTTGGCAAGTGATAGGTTTGGCGATTGATAAGCCTGCCTCGGTGCAGGCTTTTTTAAAGAAGATGCCGCTTGATTTTCCGGTGGGTATCGACGCTTTGGCGGGTTCTGACCTGGCGCGTGACTTGGGCAACCCGTCGGGATCCCTGCCTTTCTCCGTGGTGTTCAATGCGCAGGGTCAGGTGGTGCAGCGCAAACTGGGTCGCTTAAAGCAAGACGATCTGGACCTGTGGGCTCAGTTAAAATAGCTGCGCGAACTCCCTGGAGTCCGCCAAAAAGTCCTTAAGGCGCCGCGCGACGGTGTACCTCAAGAGGCTTCAAGTCATTAAATTTGACAGCAAATGAATAAAATTACTGACAATTTCGGTAAATTTGCTGTAAATTAGAGCCCCACTAAAGACAGATGTTGGAGAACCCATGGATTTACGCAAACTCAAGACCCTGATTGATCTGGTGTCTGATTCCAATGTTTCCGAGTTGGAGATCACCGAGGCCGAAGGCAAGGTGCGTATCGTAAAGGGCGGAGGGGCCATGGTCCAAGCCTACAGCCAGCCCATGTACCAGCAGATGCAACATGCGCAGCCCCCGGCAGCCCCTGCTGCAGCGGCCCCTGCCGCCGCCGTGGCGGTGGTGGAAGATGCCGCCACCGGACACACCGTCAAGTCGCCCATGGTTGGCACCTTCTACCGCTCGGCCTCTCCCGGCTCCAAGGCTTTTGTTGAAATTGGATCCGTGGTGAAGGAAGGTGAAACCATTTGCATCATTGAAGCGATGAAGATCCTCAATGAAATCGAAGCCGACAAGGCAGGCACCATTTCCAAGATTCTTTGCGAAAACGGGCAGGCGGTCGAGTACGGACAGCCCCTTTTCATCATCGAATAAGCAAAAAAACCGCTAGCCCATGTTCAAAAAAATTCTGGTCGCCAACCGTGGCGAGATCGCGTTGCGGATTCAGCGCGCCTGCCGCGAGTTGGGAATCAAGGCCGTGATGGTGTACTCCGAGGCTGACCGGGAGGCCAAGTACGTCAAGCTGGCAGAGGAAGCGGTTTGCATCGGGCCGGCATCGTCAGCGCTGAGCTACCTGAATATGCCCGCCATCATCTCGGCGGCCGAAGTGACCGATGCCGAGGCCATTCACCCCGGTTATGGTTTTTTGAGTGAAAACGCCGATTTTGCCGAGCGTGTGGAAAAAAGCGGCTTCCAGTTCATCGGTCCCACACCCGAGTCTATTCGCATCATGGGCGACAAGGTATCGGCCAAGCAGGCCATGATCCGCGCCGGTGTGCCCTGTGTGCCCGGTTCCGAAGGTGAGTTGCCCGATGACCCGGTCGCAATCCGTCGCATTGCCAAAACGGTGGGTTACCCCGTGATCATCAAGGCCGCCGGCGGCGGCGGCGGACGCGGCATGCGCGTGGTGCATACCGAAGCGGCGCTGATCAATGCGGTACAGATGACCAAGGCCGAAGCAGGCGCCGCCTTTGGCAATCCTGCGGTCTACATGGAAAAGTTCCTGCAGAACCCGCGGCACGTGGAAATCCAGATCATTGCCGACAAGCACAAGAACGGTGTTTACCTGGGCGAGCGCGACTGTTCCATGCAGCGTCGCCACCAGAAGGTACTGGAAGAGTCTCCGGCGCCTGGCATTAACCGCAAGCTGATTGAGCGCATTGGCGAGCGTTGCGTCGCAGCCTGCAAGAAGATTGGCTACCGGGGTGCCGGTACTTTTGAGTTTCTGTATGAAGACGGCGAGTTCTATTTCATCGAAATGAACACCCGCGTGCAGGTGGAGCATCCGGTGACCGAAATGGTGACCGGTGTGGATATCGTCAAGACCCAGATCATGGTCGCCGCCGGTGAGAAGTTGCCCTTCACCCAGCGCGACATTGTGATGCGCGGACACGCCATCGAATGCCGTGTGAATGCCGAAGATCCTTACAAGTTCACCCCGTCCCCTGGTCGCGTGACCATGTGGCATGCGCCAGGTGGGCCTGGCGTGCGCGTCGACTCGCACATTTACACCAACTATTTTGTGCCCCCGAACTATGACTCCATGGTCGGCAAGATCATTGTGCATGGCGACACGCGCGAGCAGGCCATGGCCCGCATGCGCACCGCCCTGGCAGAGACCGTGGTCGAAGGCATCAACACCAATATTCCGCTGCACCGCGAATTGATGGTCGATGCGAAGTTCATGGCCGGTGGCACCAACATTCATTACCTGGAACATTGGCTTGAACAACACAAGCGCTAACGCACCGCGCATGTTTGAACTGCGTCTGATGTGCCCTGAGGACCGGGTGGAGAGTCTGAGTGATGCGCTTGATGCGTTGGACGCTTTGAGCGTGAGCGTGGAAGACGCAGATGCACAGACCGACGCCGAACAGGCACTGTTTGGCGAACCCGGCATGCCGCCGCCCAAAGACGGCTGGCAGCGTTCACGTGTGATCGCGCTGTTCAACGGGGAAGAGGCTGCGAGCGAAGCAGCGGCACTCTTGCAGGCCCAGGATTTCTTTGCCAGTTGCCAGGTGCTGGGAACCAGCGCCGTGCCGGATCAGGATTGGGTGCGTTTGACCCAGTCCCAATTCGCCCCGGTAGAGATTACGCCGGAGTTCTGGATCGTGCCGACTTGGCACGAGCCGCCAGCCCAAGCCAGGCAGGTGATCCGGCTGGATCCGGGTTTGGCCTTCGGTACCGGCACCCACCCCACTACCCGGATGTGCCTGCGCTGGATCGCAGGGCACCCCGTGCCCGCTCGTGTGCTTGATTACGGCTGCGGCTCCGGAATTTTGGCGATTGGCGCATCCAAGTACGGTGCGCAAGAGGTGCTGGCTGTGGACATTGACGACGCTGCGGTGCAGTCCACTGAACTCAATGCCGAGGCTAACCGGGTGACTTTGGTTGCCGGGTTGCCGGACAAGGCTGTGGGTAGCTTCGGACTGGTGCTGGCCAATATTCTGGCGACGCCACTCAAGGTGCTGGCGCCTCTGCTGTGTGCCCATGTGGCCGAGGGCGGGAATCTGGTTCTGGCAGGCATCCTCGCACGTCAGGCCGATGAGCTGACTGCCGCGTATGCGCCGTATTGCAAGCTGTCTGTCAGCGATGCGGAAGACGGCTGGATACTGATGACTGCCACCCTTTAGGGGTGGGTGTCGCGTTCTACAATGCGACGCACATGAGTTCGATTACCCAATGTCCGGCATGCTTCACGATGTTCAGAGTCGTGCCGGATCAGCTTCGGATTTCCGAGGGTTGGGTGCGCTGTGGCCAGTGTGATGAGGTGTTTGACGCCAACGCCCATTTGAAAAGCCATGGGCCTGCGCCAGAGCCCGTGCAGCTGTCTGCTGATACTGTGCAGGACGCGTCTAACGATGCAAAAACGTCCGAGGCGCCGGTGCGTCAGGATCAGCCCTCGGGGGCTGCACAGCAGGAGACACGGACGCCTGACTTCGTGCCTGATACCTTGGACGACTGGGTGCATCAGACGCCGCTGGATACCGACGTGCAGGCGGTCACGGTAGCGGCAAAAATAGATGCAAACGAGGAACCGTCCTTCATGTCGCGCAGATCCAACCCATCCCGGTTTGGCCGCTACCTGGGTGCAAAAGTCATGGGCCTTGTGTGCCTGTTACTGGCGTTGTTACTGGCGATGCAATATGCAAGGCAGGAGCGCGACCTGCTGGCCGCCAGAGTGCCAGCGCTGCGTCCGGTATTCCATGCGAGCTGTGTTTTTTTAGGTTGCACGTTGTCTGCGCCGCGGCAGATTGACGCCATTGCCATTGAAAGCTCGACCTTTACCCGCGTCCATTCGGGCGTTTACAACCTTCGCTGGAGCTTGCGCAATGCCTCAGCCATCGACCTGTCTGCGCCTGCGCTGGAGCTCACCTTGACCGACATACAGGACCAGCCCTTGGTGCGGCGCGTGCTGCTTCCCGCGGAGTACAGTGGCAAGTTGCTGATTGCCGCGGGTGCAGAGCTGGTTGCAAGCGTTCCCATCGCAGTTCAGGCCAGCAGCGCTTCCGAAAAAATAGCCGGTTACAAACTACTGGCTTTTTACCCGTAAAAAAAGCCCGGCACCGTGAGGTGCCGGGCCTGGGTGCCCATCAATTACTTGATCAGGGTTTGCTTGCTGTGGGAAACGGCCAAGCAGCCTGTGGGTTCAGAGTGGTCTGCGTAGAAGATGCGGCAGCTGTTGCTTTCGTCGCAGCAGGCTTCTTTGCGGCAGATTTCTTGGCGGCTGGAGCTGCCTTTTTGGCTGGAGCGGCTTTCTTGGCCACTGCCTTCTTGGTGGCCGGAGCCGCCTTTTTGGCTGGAGCGGCTTTCTTGGCCACTACCTTCTTGGCAGCCGGAGCTGTCTTTTTGGCTGGAGCAGCTTTCTTGGCCACTACCTTCTTGGCGGCCGGAGCTGCCTTTTTGGCTGGAGCGGCTTTCTTGGCTACTACCTTCTGGGTGGCCGGTGCTGCCTTCTTGGCTACTACCTTCTTTGCGGCCGGAGCTGCCTTCTTAGCCGGAGCGGCTTTCGTTGCTGCTACTTTTTTAGCAGGAGCTTTTTGCGCGGGAGCGGCCTTTTTTGCGGCCGGTTTTTTTGCAGTTGCCATAATTTTCTCCTTGATCAAACAACAAAGAGCACTTCTTGCGAGTTGGAGTGCAGGAAGCGATTCATATCGTTGGGCAATAGCCCAGCGGCATGAACGGGGTGACGCACTTCCACACACGTTTCTTGGAGCGTGTTGTGCAAGTGCAGAGTTCTTGAAAACATGTTGAGGTGTTAGTCCCAGGAGAGCGCGCCACCAGATTGGTACTCAATCACGCGGGTTTCAAAGAAGTTGCGCTCTTTCTTCAGGTCAATCATCTCGCTCATCCAGGGGAAGGGGTTCTCTTCCGTCGGGAAGATGGGCTCCAGGCCGATCTGCGTGGCGCGCCGGTTGGCGATGTAGCGCAGATAGCCCTTGAACATGGACGCGTTCATGCCCAGCACGCCACGCGGCATGGTGTCTTCGGCATAGCGGTATTCCAGTTCGGCGGCCTTCTCGAACAGTGCCTTGATCTCGGCCTTGAACTCGGGGGTCCACAACTGGGGATTCTCGGCCTTGAGCTGGTTGATCAGATCAATGCCGAAGTTGCAGTGCATGGACTCGTCACGCAGGATGTACTGGTACTGCTCGGCCGCACCGGTCATTTTGTTCTGCCGGCCCAGCGCCAGGATTTGTGTGAAGCCGACGTAGAAGAACAGGCCTTCCATCAGGCAGGCAAAAACGATCAGGCTTTTCAACAAAGTCTGATCAGTCTCCTGTGTGCCGGTATGGAAGTTGGGGTCCATGATCGCCTCGATGAAGGGGATCAGGAACTGGTCCTTGTCGCGGATCGATTTAACTTCGTTGTAAGCGTTGAATATCTCGCCATCATCCAGCCCCAGCGACTCCACGATGTACTGGTAGGCATGGGTGTGGATGGCTTCTTCAAAGGCCTGGCGCAACAGGAACTGCCGGCACTCGGGCGCGGTGATGTGCCGGTAGGTACCCAGCACGATGTTGTTGGCAGCCAGCGAGTCGGCGGTGACAAAGAAACCGAGGTTGCGCTTGACGATGCGACGCTCGTCTTCGGTCAGGCCGTTGGGGTCTTTCCAGAGTGCGATGTCGCGCGTCATGTTGACCTCTTGCGGCATCCAGTGGTTAGCGCAACTGGCCAGGTATTTTTCCCAGGCCCATTTGTACTTGAAGGGCACCAGTTGATTGACATCGGTCTTGCCGTTGATGATGCGCTTGTCAGATGCGCTCACGCGCCGGGCCGCTTCAGTCAACAGGGGTTTGATGGGGGATGCGTAAGCGGATGTGGAAACAGTTTGCGCAACACGTGCGCCATCATCCAGAGTGCGTAATCCAAGAGCGGCTTTTTCTTGCGTCAGCGGCGCAGCGGTGTGCGTCGTACGTGCAAAATTTGATGGCGATGAGGGCTTGACTTCTTCGTCCCAGGTCAACATAGAGGTTTCCAATCAGCGGATTATGAGAGCAGTGAAATGAAATGAAAAGGGCTCACGCATTTCACTGCAAAGAGTGTTGTTGATATGCATCGCAAGGTGTGTGGGATGCAGGCGAAAAAACTATTGGCAGGACTCGCAGGTGGGGTCGTCGACACCGCAAAAACGAATGTCTGTAGCGGCGTTTTCCGACAGTGCCATCTGTGCCTGGGCAGCGGCTGCCGCAGCTTCCATTGCGCCCGACATTCTGCTGGAGCCGGGACTGTCGTTACCCGATGACACGGCATTCATGCGGCCTGCGCTCACCGTGGATTTTTCGACGTGCGTGGCCGACATGGTGCGCAGGTAGTAGGTGGTCTTGAGGCCGCGCACCCAGGCGAGTTTGTAGGTCTCGTCGAGCTTCTTGCCCGAGGCTCCGGCCATGTAAATATTGAGCGACTGTGCCTGGTCAATCCACTTCTGGCGACGTGCTGCCGCTTCCACCAGCCACTGTGTCTCCACCTCGAAGGCGGTGGCGTAGAGCTGCTTGATTTCCTGTGGCACGCGGTCGATCGGTTTGAGCGAACCGTCGAAGTGTTTCAGGTCCATCACCATCACGTCATCCCACAGGCCCAGGCGCTTGAGATCGCGCACCAGGTAGCTGTTGATCACCGTGAATTCACCCGACAAGTTGGACTTGACCGAGAGGTTGCCGAAGCAGGGTTCGATCGAGGCATCCACGCCAATGATGTTGGAGATGGTGGCAGTGGGCGCAATGGCCACGCAGTTGCTGTTGCGCATGCCGTCCGTTGCAATCTTCTTGCGCAAGGCATCCCAGTCCAGCGTGGATGAGCGGTCCACTTCCACATAGCCGCCGCGGGCCGAGGCCAGCATGTCCAGCGTGTCCAAAGGAAGCACGCCCTTGTCCCACAGCGAGTCCTTGTAGCTGGAGTACTTGCCGCGCTCACGCGCCAGTTCAGTGGAGGCCCAGTAGGCGTAGTAGCAGATGGCTTCCATGGACGTGTCGGCGAACTGCACGGCTGCGTCCGACGCGTAGGGAATGCGCAAGGAATACAGGCTGTCCTGGAAGGCCATCAGCCCCAAACCCACCGGGCGGTGGCGCAGGTTGGAGTCGCGCGCCTTCTTGACGGCGTAGTAGTTGATGTCGATCACGTTGTCCAGCATGCGCATGGCCGTGGTGATGGTGCGCTTGAGCTTGTCGTGGTCCAGCGCGCCATCTTTGAGGTGGTGCAGCAGATTGACCGAACCCAGGTTGCAGACGGCGGTCTCGGTGTCCGAGGTGTTGAGCGTGATTTCGGTACACAGATTGGAGGAGTGCACTACGCCGGCATGTTGCTGGGGCGAGCGCACATTGCAGGCGTCTTTGAACGTGATCCAGGGGTGGCCGGTCTCAAACAGCATGGTCAACATCTTGCGCCACAGGTCAGAGGCCTGCAGGGTGCGCGTGGGGGCGATCTCACCACGGGCAGCTTTGGCTTCGTAGGCTACGTAGGCCTTCTCAAAGTCCGCGCCAAACAGGTCGTGCAGGTCCGGCACATTGGAGGGCGAGAACAGGGTCCAGGTTCCCTTTTCCATCACGCGGCGCATGAACAGGTCGGGCACCCAGTTGGCGGTGTTCATGTCGTGGGTGCGACGGCGGTCATCGCCGGTGTTCTTGCGCAGTTCCAGGAACTCTTCGATGTCCAGGTGCCAGGTCTCCAGGTAGGTGCAGACCGCGCCCTTGCGTTTGCCGCCCTGGTTCACGGCCACGGCCGTGTCGTTCACTACCTTGAGGAAGGGCACCACGCCCTGTGACTCGCCATTGGTGCCCTTGATGTGGCTACCCAGGGCGCGCACGCGGGTCCAGTCATTGCCCAGGCCACCTGCAAACTTGGAGAGCAGGGCGTTTTCCTTGATCGATTCGTAAATGCCGTCCAGGTCGTCGGGCACGGTGGTCAGGTAGCAGCTGGACAACTGCGAGCGCAGTGTGCCGGCGTTGAACAGCGTGGGTGTGCTGGACATGAAGTCAAACGAGGACAGCACCTCGTAGAACTCGATGGCACGCGCCTCACGGTCAATCTCGTTGAGCGACAGGCCCATGGCCACGCGCATGAAGAAGGCCTGGGGCAACTCGATGCGCTGCTTGCCGACGTGCAGGAAGTAGCGGTCATACAGGGTTTGCAGACCCAGGTAGTCGAACTGCAGGTCGCGGCTGCTCTTCAGTGCGGCGCCCAGACGCTTCAAGTCGTATTGCAGCAACTTTTCGTCCAGCAGGTCGTTGTCCACGCCCTTCTTGATGAAACCGGGGAAGTAGTCGGCATAGGCCTCGGCCATGTCGGCCTGGGCCACGTCGCGGCCCAGCACCTCGCGCGAGATGGTGTGGAATAACAGGCGCGCAGTGGCGTAGGTGTAGTCCGGGTCTTTTTCGATCAGGGTGCGGGCGGCCAGGATGGAGGCCTTGTAGACCTCGTCCATGGGCACACCGTCGTACAGGTTGCGCATGGTCTCGGCCACGATGGGGTCGGCCTTGACGTCGGCACCCAGGCCGGCGCAGGCGTTCTCGATGCGCGATTGCAGTTGCACCAGGTTCAGCGCCACGCGCTCGCCGCCTTCCAGCACATGGATCACCGGCGCAGCGGGGCGGGTCTGTTCCACGATCTTGGCGCGCTCCTGGGTGCGGCGCTCGCGGTACAGCACATAGGCGCGGGCAATTTCGTGGTGGCTGCTGCGCATCAGACCGAGTTCGACCTGGTCCTGCACGTCTTCAATGTGGAAGGTGCCGCCAGCCGGGCGCGAGCGCACCAGGGCACGAATCACCTGCTGGGTCAGTTCATCCACGGTCTCGCGCACGCTGGCCGAGGCCGCGCCCTGGGTGCCGTGCACGGCCAGAAAGGCCTTCATCATGGCCACAGCGATCTTGTTGGGCTCGAAAGAAACCACCGCGCCGTTGCGGCGGATGATCTGGTAATGGGCCAAAGGGCTGGCCTGTGTGTCTGCCAAAGTGCCCGCGTTCCGGTTGCTCACCATGCCGCTTGGCGATGGGGTCGAGGGGGATACGAAAGATTGCATGAAGTTCTCTTTTTAGTAGGTGTTTTTTGGGCCTCTGTGAAGCCGGGAAGGACTTGCAGTACGTGCGGCGCCCGTTCATTCGATTGTGCAGGACACACTATATCTGGGGTCTGAAATGGTTGCAAGCCACTACCGGTAGTGTACCCAAGGCAAATCGCTGTTCCGGAGCAATGCCAATGAAGTTGCAATTTGTGACAAAAATGCCGCCTGGCAGTGCACGATCCGCGCGTAAGCCAGGCCGGATGCGGGGGGCCTTAAAAGAGTGTCCGGTTGGCGCGGGTTTGCCGTGCTTTTTGCTGCAAAACGCGCACCCAATAAGGGTATGAAAAATTGGCGAATGGCAAAGTAGGGTGGTCCACTGCCGACGCACCAAGCGGCTCCCAAAAAAGAGCCCTTAGATTATTTTTGTGACGTCGGGATAACACCGGGGTGCAAAGCCCGCGCAGCGTTGCAAAAGCGCCCAATCGAAGCCGGGGCCGGGGTCGGCCTTGCGCCCGGGCGCGATGTGTTCGTGCCCCGCGATGTGCTGCACCGGGTATTGCAAGCGTACCGCGCTGAGCAAAGCGCTCAGGGTTTCGTATTGGGCGGGCTCGAAGGCGTCGCCCTCCAGCCCCTCCAGCTCAATACCGATGGAAAAGTCGTTGCAGTTGTCCCGACCCCTGTGCGCAGAGCGCCCGGCATGCCAGGCCCGGTCGTCGCAGCTCACAAACTGCCAGAGTTCGCCACCGCGCTGTATGAAAAAGTGGGCAGAGACCTGCAGCCCTTCCATCTGCTTGAAATAGGGATGGGCGTTCCAGTCCAGCTGGTTGGTAAACAACTGCTGCACCGCCCCACCACCAAACTGGCCGGGCGGCAGGCTGATGGAGTGCAGCACCAGCAGGTCCACCCGGCTGTAGGGCGGACGCGGGCCGAAATTGGGCGAGGGGCATGCGCGCGCAAAGGTATACCAGCCCTGGCGCCAGACAGACGCCGCTTGGGCATCGCGGGCTTCAGGCATCGCCGTCATCTCCCTGCATGTCCGGCGCATCAATCTTGAGGCGCACGATGCGGTAGCGGATCTGGCGCAGCGTCAGCCCCAGTAGCTTGGCCGCCAGCGTGCGGTTAAAGCCGGTTTCGCGCAGGGCGCGCACCAGAATATGCCGCTCCTTGTCGTCCAGATAGGCCTGAAGGTCCTCCGGTAATGCCGGTTTGGCGGCTGGTTCTGCCTTGTTCGCTGCAACGCCGGGCTGCGCACGCAGAGCGCCGGCATCCGGCAAGTCCAGCACATCACCTTCCGACAGTGCCAGAGCCCGGTGCAGCATATTTTCCAGTTCGCGCACATTGCCCAGCAGGGGCAGAGTGGCCAGACGGGCAATGGCGCTCACGGGCATCTGCCGCACCGGCTCACCGGACTCCCTGGCAATGCGTGCCAACAGGGCATGGCAGAGCGCGGGCAGGTCCTCGGGGCGTTCGCGCAGCGGCGGGATGTCGATGTCGATGACGTTCAGCCGGTAAAACAGGTCCTGGCGGAAGCGTCCTGCGGCGACTTCGCCCGGCAAGTCTTTGTGCGTGGCGCTGACCACGCGCACATCCACAATCTCCTCCTGGTTGCCGCCCAGTGGGCGAACGCAACGCTCCTGGATAGCACGCAGCAGCTTGGCCTGCATGGCCAGCGGCAGGTCGCCAATTTCATCCAGAAACAAAGTTCCGCCGTCGGCGGCCTTGAAGAAGCCCTCCCGGTCCTGTGTTGCGCCGGTGTAGGCCCCTTTTTTGGCGCCGAAGAATTCCGCTTCCAGCAGGTTCTCCGGAATTGCGCCGCAGTTCACCGCCACCCAGGGCCCGTCCTTGCGGTGGCTGTTGGCGTGCAGGGCGTTGGCTACCAGTTCCTTGCCGGTGCCGGACTCACCGCGCACCATCACCGGCGCCATGCTGCGCGCCACTTTGACAATGCGTTCGCGCACAGTGCGCATGGCCAGTGAATCGCCCGCCATACGGCACAGGGCTTGCACACCCTTGTCTGTGGTTGTCGTGCTGCTGACGGTCAGCGGGAGTGCTGCAGCACCACCGCGCGCACCCTGGACGGCGGCAGCCACCACGGACCGGAATTGCTTGAGGTCGACCGGCTTGGTCAGATAGTCAAAAGCGCCGGCCTTCAGGGATTCCACGGCATTTTCAGCTGAGCCGTAGGCGGTAATCACAATGCATCGCTCACTGCGCTGCTGGGCCCGAATGCCTTTGAGCAGATCGATGCCAGAGCCATCGGGCAAGCGCATGTCGGTAATCACCAGGTCGAAGCGCCGCGTATTGAGCAGGCCCCATGCTTCCTGGACGGTGGCGGCCGCTTCCACCTGATAGCCCTCGCGCAGCAGGGTCAGTTCGTAGAGCGTGCGCAGGTCCGGCTCGTCGTCCAGAACCAGAATCCGGAGGTCGCTTAGAACGTGGTGATGGGCCATGGCGGTGGGTTCGAGTCTTTGGGTTCTTCTGCTGCCGACGGCACCGTGCGCACAAAGGACACAGAAAAATCATTGCCCTCCACGTGGCTGCCGGCCACCTCGCGTTGGCTGCGCTGGTAGCTGATGCTCGCGCCGTGCCCCTCGCACAGTTGCCGGCAAATATAAAGCCCCAAGCCGCTGGAGCGGCTCTCGGAAGAAAAAAATGGTTCAAACAAATGGCGCTCCACCGTCTGGTCCATGGGGGGTCCCTCGCTCCACACGCGCAGTGTGGCCTGTTGCGCGTGCAGGCCCTGGGTTTGTACCTGAATGCCGCCCGGCCGCTCGGAGGCAAAGCGGCGCGCGTTGTCCAGCAGGTTGACCAGAATGCGGCGCAAATGGTCGCCCTCAAACTGCACCTGGATGGCCTGTCCGCTCAAGTGGCACTCCAGGCGCAGCAGGCACTGGTTCTGCGTACTCCAGTCGCGGCAGATCCGGTGCACGTGCTCGTTGAGCGTGATTTGTAGCGGATGCAGCCCGCCATCCTGCGGCTGTGCGCGTGAGGCATCCAGAATGTCATCCACGATTTTGCCCAGGCGCTGTGCATTCTGGCCCACCATCTGCGTCAGTTTCTTGTGGCGCGGATCTGTCAGGTCCTCATCCAGCAAGGCGTTGGCCTGCGAGATGGCTGCCAGAGGGTTGCGTATCTCATGCGCAACGGCGGTGGACATGCGGCCCATGCTGGCCAGCTTTTCTGTGCGCATGCGCGCTTCGAGTTCACGCTGGTCCTGCAAAAACAAAACGCATAGGCTTTCACCCCCCAGGTCCTGCGGGTTGGTGGGCCGGGTGCTGACGTGTACGCGTAGCGGCCCTTGCCCTTCGTGGCTGATGGTGACGTCTTGCTCTTGCCCCAGGCCGTGTTCGAAGCTGGTGTAGGTCATTTGCAGCAAGGGCAACCAACCCGGCTCCAGGTGCAGATCCGTCAGGTGCTGGCGTTGCTCCGGTGTCGATGCCAGCAGTTTCAAGGCCGCCGGGTTGGCCGCGCGCACCGTCCCCAGCCTGTCCACAATCAGTACGCCGTCAGGCAGCGAGCCAATCACCAGGGCATTGACCTGGCGCTGCAGCGTAGCGGCGGCCTGGCTGCTACGCGCCCGCAGCCCCTCGCTGGCCAGGCGGCTGGCGAGCTGGTTGGCAAGCCATGCAATTGCAAAATAGCCCACTCCTGTCAGTGCCGCCTGCAGCAAGGACAGCGTGGTGTCGGTGTTGCCCGCCGCCTGGGTCCACCAGGTACTTCCCAGCAACAGCACGGTCACCCCGGCTGCCGTGCCCAGCGCCAGACGCAAGGAACCCAGCACCGATGCCAGCAGAATCGGCAGTGCCAGCAGCGGTGTGTAATTCACCTGGTTGGACTGGAGCACCTGCAGGGAAGTGAAAGCCAGCACATCCAAGCCCACCAGCCGCAACCAATGGCGGCTAAAGTTATCGCCCAGAAACAGCGGTTTGCCAAAAAGCCCGGTCGCCAGGGTGCTGCCAAAGTAAGCCAAGCTGATGATGACCAGCCACTTGCTATAAGAGGTGCCGCTGGTGAACAAGGTAACCTGCATGGCCAGCAAGACCAGACCCAGCGTAAAGCGGGCCGTCATGAAGCCCTGCCAGATGCGCGAGAACTCGCGCGTACCATCGGTGTGCATATCCGCCGTCCAGGGAGCCGCCGGGCCAAACCACGGGCGCCTGGAGGGCAGCTCCGCCATCAGGGCTCCCGCGCTTGGCGGTGGGCTGCACTGCAATACAAGCCCTTGGTGCCTTGCACGGCTTCGTTGGCTGGCAGGTGCATGCCGCAATGCGCACAGGGAACCATGTTGACAACGCCCGCAGCGGGCGCGTTTTTGCGTTTTACTTGGCTCACCTTTTGTTCACGGGCGTGGCGCCACTGCCACAGCAACACCATGAAGATGAAGAACAGCAGCAAAAACTTCATGGCGTGCGGCCCAGCACGATTTCCATCACAAAGCGCGAGCCCACATAAGCCAGCAACAGCAGGCTGGAGCCGACGTACAGGAAATTGGCGGCGCGCTTGCCACGCCAGCCAAAGCCGACCCGGCCCACCAGCAGCACGGCAAAGGTCAGCCAGGACAGCACCGAGAACACCGTCTTGTGGTCCCAGCGCCAGGCGTGTCCGTACACCACTTCGCCAAACAGCATGCCCACTACCAGCGTGGCGCTCAGCAATACAAAACCGGCACCGACAAAGCGGTAGGTCAGGCGCTCCAGCGTCAGCAGCGGCAGGCCACTGTGTGAATCCTTGCCCATGCGGATGCGCTTTTCAGCCAGGTTCATGAACCAGGCATGCACCACCGCCATGCCAAACAGTCCGTAGCAGGCCACGCCAAATGCCAGATGCATGGGGAGCCAGATCGACGCCGTGGCCGGCATGGGACTGCCCGGGAAAGCAAAGGCCAGCAGGACGGCAAGCGCACCGATCGTGCTCAAGGTCCAGCGGGTGGGCAACTGCGGGTAGATCAGGCTTTCCACCGCATACACCGCAGCCACCAGCCATGCGGTGACCGACAGTGCTGGTGCAAAACCGAAGTGGGGCGGCTCACCCATCAAGCCCAACGCCAACAGCGTGCCCTGCATGAGCCAGGCAATGGCCACCCAGATATGGGCGCTGCGGACGCTGATCCGCTGTAGCAGCAAGGCTGGCACGATGTAGGCCAAAGCAGCCATAACCGACAGAATCAGCGTGAGGGGGGATGCACTGGCTAAAATCATGTGCACAGTTTAGCGTTTTGCATCCCGTCGGCCTCGTCCGGCGCTCAATACAGGTTCCGATTTTCGGACTTTCTCTCTATGGCCTCCGCACTTACCGACAAACTCAGCCGCCTCGTCAAAGAACTCCGCGGGCAGGCGCGCATCACCGAAAGCAACGTGACCGACATGTTGCGCGAAGTGCGTATGGCGCTGCTGGAAGCCGACGTAGCCCTGCCGGTGGTGCGTGACTTTATTGCCCGCGTAAAAGAGAAGGCACTGGGTGCTGAAGTGCTCGGCTCGCTGCAGCCCGGCCAGGTGCTGGTGAGCATCGTGAACCGCGAACTGGCCGCCACTATGGGCGAGGGCGTAAGCGACATTAATCTCGCCGCTCAACCTCCCGCCGTGATTCTGATGGCAGGCCTGCAAGGTGCCGGTAAAACCACCACCACCGCCAAGCTGGCCAAGCACCTGATTGAAAAGCGCAAGAAAAAGGTGCTCACGGTGTCCGGCGACGTTTACCGGCCTGCCGCCATTGAGCAGCTCAAAACCGTGACGGCGCAAGCGGGGGCCGAGTGGTTCCCCAGCACCCCGGACCAAAAGCCGGTGGACATCGGCCGCGCGGCGC
>CANCER010000009.1 GCA_947375135.1 Comamonadaceae bacterium
AGTTGCGTTGTCATGTGTCACGGACCCGTTCAAAAACGGGTCGTGTGACCCCAAATTCACTATTCCTGAAACCTTGCGGGTCCGTTTGAAGCTACTTTCCGAGTAGCCCGTTCAGTCCCCAACTAATTAAGAGCTTATGAAGATTCACGAATACCAAGGCAAGGAAATCTTGCGCCAAGCTGGTGTGCCAGTGCCCCGCGGCATTCCGGCTTTCACCGTTCAAGAAGCGGTGGAAGCCGCACAAAAACTGGGCGGCCCGGTATGGGTTGTCAAGGCGCAGATTCACGCCGGTGGCCGTGGCAAAGGGGGCGGCGTCAAGCTGGCCCGCTCCATTGACGACGTGAAAAAAATTGCGGGGGAAATTTTGGGCATGCAGCTCATCACCCACCAAACCGGGCCTGAAGGCCAAAAAGTCCGCCGACTGCTGATTGAAGACGGCGCAGACATCAAAAAAGAATACTACGTCTCGGCCGTGACCGACCGCGCCACCCAGCGCGTGGCCTTCATCGTTTCTTCAGAAGGCGGCATGGACATCGAGGAAGTGGCGCACTCCACCCCCGAGAAAATCATCACCGAATTCGTTGACCCGGCCCTCGGTCTGACCGACGCACAAGCCAAACTGTTGGCTGACAGCATCGGCGTGCCAGCAGGCTCTACCGCCCAGGCGATGGACGTGCTGCAAAAGCTGTACAAGGTTTACATGGACACCGACGCGTCCCTGGTCGAAATCAACCCCTTGATTCTCGAAGGCAACGGCGGCATCAAGGCCATTGATGCAAAGTTCAACTTTGACGCCAACGCCCTGTTCCGTCACCCTGAAATCGTGGCCTACCGCGATCTGGACGAAGAAGACCCTGCTGAAGTCGAAGCCAGCAAGTTTGACTTGGCTTACATCAGCCTGGACGGCGACATCGGTTGCCTGGTCAACGGTGCCGGTCTGGCGATGGCCACCATGGACACCATCAAGCTGTTTGGCGCCGAGCCAGCCAACTTCCTGGACGTGGGCGGCGGCGCCACCCCCGAGAAGGTGACCGAAGCCTTCAAGATCATGCTGAAGAACCCCAAGGTCAAGGCCATTCTGGTCAACATCTTCGGCGGCATCATGAAGTGCGACACCATCGCCACCGGCGTGATCACGGCCTGCAAGGCGGTGAACCTGTCCGTACCTCTGGTGGTGCGCATGAAGGGCACCAACGAAGACCTCGGCAAGAAGATGCTGGCCGAAAGCGGCCTGCCCATCATCAGCGCCGATTCGATGGCCGAGGCTGCGCAAAAAGTGATGGCCGCCCTGAAGTAATTGCCAAGGACACGAACATGAGCATCCTGATCAACAAAGACACCAAGGTCATCACCCAAGGTATCACCGGCAAGACCGGTCAGTTCCACACGGAAAAATGCCAGGAATACGCGAATGGAAAAAACTGCTTTGTCGCGGGCGTGAACCCCAAGAAGGCTGGCGAGTCCATCTTCAACATCCCAATTTACGCCTCCGTCAAGGAAGCGGCTTCGGAAACCGGTGCGACCGTTTCCGTGATCTACGTGCCACCGGCTGGCGCTGCGGCTGCCATCTGGGAAGCTGTAGAAGCTGATCTGGACCTGGCCATCTGCATTACCGAAGGCATCCCTGTCAAGGACATGCTGGAAGTGCGCAACCGCATGAAGGCCAAAGTGGCTGCCGGCGGCAAAGAGACTTTGCTGCTCGGCCCGAACTGCCCTGGTCTGATCACCCCCGATGAAATCAAGATCGGTATCATGCCCGGTCATATTCACCGCAAGGGTCGTATCGGCGTGGTTTCCCGCTCCGGTACCCTGACGTACGAAGCGGTTGCTCAGCTGACTGAAATCGGTCTGGGTCAGTCGTCTGCGGTCGGTATTGGTGGCGACCCCATCAATGGCCTGAAGCACATCGACGTGATGCGCGCCTTCAATGACGATCCTGATACCGACGCGGTCATCATGATTGGCGAAATCGGCGGACCGGACGAAGCAGAAGCCGCACGCTGGTGCAAGCTCAACATGAAGAAGCCCATCGTTGGTTTCATCGCCGGTGTGACAGCCCCTGCCGGCAAGCGCATGGGCCACGCCGGTGCGCTGATCTCCGGTGGTGCCGATACGGCCGATGCCAAGCTGGCAGTGATGGAAGAGTGCGGCTTTACCGTCACACGCAATCCGTCCGAGATGGCCAAGCTGCTTAAGGCTTTGTTGAAATAAGCAGACCTGGACTCAGCCAACGTGGCTTTCAAGCCTCGTAGAAAAAAAGCCCAAGCCCAGCCCTTGGGCTTTTTTTTGTTTCGGTTTCGCAGCGCCCGGGCCACTCAGCGGTCAACGCGCGGGCAGATGTGGCTGCCCCTATTGCAATATAAAGACCAGAATGAATTACAGATTTTGTGCAAAAACGGACACCGGTCGCACCCGTAGCAACAACGAAGACTCCCTAGCCGTGGACGAGAACACCCGCCTGGTGGTGTTGGCGGATGGTATGGGTGGTTACAACGCCGGAGAGATTGCCAGCGGCATGGCCACGGCGTTCATCAAAATGGAATTGAGCCGCTGGCTGACTGAGACGGGCAGCACGGCACGTGCCAGGGATGTGCGCCGTGCCATGGAGATCTGTGTGGACAGCGCCAATCTGTCTATCTTCAATGCATCCCACGCCAATGCGCACTATGCCGGGATGGGCACCACACTGGTGGTGGGAGTGTTCCAGGAAGGTGTCTTGGTGCTGGGCCATGTAGGCGATTCACGCTGTTATCGCCTGCGTGGCGGCAAGCTCGAACAGATTTCGCACGACCACTCGCTGCTGCAAGAGCAGTTGGATGCCGGTCTGTTGACTGCCGAGCAGGCCCTGTATTCCAATATCAAGAACCTGGTGACACGCGCATTGGGTGTGGAAGAGGTCGTGCGACTGGAAGTCAATGAGTACGCGGTGGAGCTGGGCGACGTTTATCTGATGTGTTCTGATGGCCTGACCGACATGGTGCAGGATCCCGCCATCGCTAGAATCATGAAGGCCGAAGGGGGCCTGGAGCACAAGGCCAAAATGTTGATCGATGCGGCTAACGCCAATGGCGGGCGGGACAATATTTCCGTTTTGCTGGTCGAAGTCCATGAAGCCACTGAAAAGCGGGGTTTAATCGCGAGATTGCTAGGGAAATAGCGCGCGTTTAATTTTCCAGACTCAAATTACAGGAAAAGGAGCCGGTCATGCCGAAGGTGATCGTGTCGATCGGTGAAGTAGTTATTAAGGAAGTGCAACTGGCCAAGGACAGGACTACCGTGGGACGCAGGCCCTATAACGATATCGTCATCGACAATCTCGCAGTCAGCGGTGAGCACGCGGTCATTCAAATGAGCGGTTCCGAGGTTGTGTTGGACGACCTCAACAGCACCAACGGCACCTACGTCAACGGCAAGCCCATCAAAAAGCAGGTGCTGCAAAACGGTGACGATATTGAGGTGGGCAAATACAAGATCAAATTCGTCAGCGACCACATGGTTGAGCAAGCCGCCAAGACCGTGGTGCCCAAACCCCCTTCAGCGGATGCTGCCGCAGAGCAGGCAAGTCCGGTTGCGGCCACTATCAAGGTTTTGAGCGGCACTTCGGCCGGACGTGAGGTGCGGCTTACCAAAGTGGTGACCACTATTGGCAAGCCCGCAGTGGCGGTGGCAGCGATTAGCAAGCGCCACGACGGCTATGTGGTGCACCATGTCGAAGGGGGGGGCAACCCGACCTTGAACGGCAACCCCATTACGTCTGATCCGGTGCCCCTGCGAAACGGCGATGTGATTGAGCTGGCCGGCACCCAAATGCAGTTCGTGCAAGCTTGATGCGCTTGGGATCACAGGGCCGCCATGATCAATGTCCGTCGGCCCATGGCCCTATGAGGCGCCCGCTGTGAAAGTTCGTGTACTCGGTTGTTCGGGCGCCATTGCCAAAGACTGCAGAACCACGTCTTTCCTGATTGACCATGATGTGCTGGTGGACGCCGGCACCGGGGTGGGCGACCTGACCCTGGACGAAATGCGCGCGGTAGACAGCGTGTTGTTGACCCACTCGCACCTGGACCATGTGGCTGCGCTGCCGCTGATGGTGGACTCGGTGGCGGCACAGCGCAAAAAACCCTTGAACATTTATGCCCTGGTGGGAACCATCGCGGCACTCAAAGCGCATATTTTTAACGACGTCATCTGGCCTGACTTCAGCCGCATTCCTTCGGCCGCGCAGCCGTTTATCCGATTCCATGAGATCCGGATCGGACAATGCCTGCAGTTTGGTAATAAGCAGGTGGAGGTATTGCCGGCGGTGCACACGGTGCCTGCTGCCGGGTTTGCCATTGATGCCGGCAAGGGATGTTGGGTTTTCAGCGGTGACACCGAGCGCAACCCTGCATTCTGGCAACGCGTCAACCAACTCAAGGTGGCTATGCTGGTGATCGAGACGGCCTTTAGCGACCGGGAAAAGGAGCTGGCCCTGCGCAGCCTGCACCTGTCGCCCCAGTCGCTGGCGAAGGAATTGGATAATATTGCGCCCGACCAGAGTTACCCCATCTACATCACGCATACCAAACCGGCGGAGACCGAAATGATCATGATGGAAATTCAGCGCCTTGATCAGACGCAACCCCTTGGACGCCACGTCATCCACGACATTCACTGGTTGCGTGCCGGTCAGGTGTTCGCGCTGTGAGTGCCTTTCTGCCCTTTCCCGGCTTGGAAAAATCGGCCGAGCAGGTCTTTTTTGAAATGCAAAAGCTGCCTTCGCAAAAGCGCGGCATGACCTTTGATGCGATGTTTTACCGGCAACTGCACCGGGTGACTGCGCGTATTCACGACACCGAAAACGTCGAGCAAATCATGCTCGAGACCAGCCCATACATCTGCAAGTTGCTCAATGCCGACCGGTTGACCCTGTATGCGGTCAATGAGGACAGGACCGCCATTGTTTCCAAGATCAAGACAGGCCTCAACAGCAGCCGCGATCTCAAGCTGCCTATCTCGCCGCAAAGCATTGCCGGCTACGTGGCTTTTAGCAAAGAGGCTTTGAACCTGCCGGATGTCTATGACGACGAGGCGCTCAAACGCATCCATCCCGCGCTGACCTTCCTGAAGGAAGTGGACCGCCGCTCCGGTTACCGCACGCGCCAGATGCTGGTCGCGCCTATTCTGGAGGGTGCCCGGCTGCACGGCGTACTGCAGGTCATCAACCACAAGCGCGATGAACCCTTTGGCGCATTGGAACTGGACGGCGTGGCCGAGGTCTGCAAGACATTGGCAACTGCCATACGGCAGCGCGTCACGAAGCCTGTCGACGGACTGCGCCGCAAGGCCACCAAATACGACGGCTTGGTTGCCGACGGACTGCTGACCGATGAAGAATTGGGCCACTGTGTGCAGGATGCGCGCAACCGGGACTTGCCCGTGGAGCAGTTGCTGCTCGCTCAGTTCAAGCTCAAACCGGCGCCCATCGGTGCTGCGCTCGCCAAGTTTTTTGGCGAACCCTATGCGCCTTTTGATCCGGGCCGGCTGCGCATCGAGGCGCTGCATGGCGTACTGAAACGGGAATTTGTTTCGGCGCAGGGCTGGATTCCGCTGGAAGAATCGCCCGAAGGCCTGCTCATCATGTGCATAGATCCCGAGGCCGTACGGGGTTCGCGCATCGTGCCGCAGGTGTTCCCGCGCATTTCCAAGTTCTCTTACCGCGTCAGCACACACTTCGACTTTGAACAGACGCTGGCGCAATTGTTTGGCGCCGCCTCTGACACCACCACCATCGACCAATTACTGGCCGATATGGACGGTGGCCCGATTGACGACGGCAGCAACGAAGTGTCGGCGCTGGAATCCGCTGCGGCCGATAACGAACTCGTCAAGTTTGTCAACAAGGTCATTGTCGACGCCTACCACCAGAATGCCTCCGACATCCACATCGAGCCCATGCCCGGCAAGTTCAAGACCGGCATCCGCTTTCGGGTGGACGGCAGCCTGGCGCCTTATGTGGAAGTGCCGGCCCACTTCCGCCAGGCCATGGTGACGCGCCTGAAGATCATGTGCGACCTCGATATCTCCGAGCGCCGCAAGCCGCAGGACGGCAAGATCAAGTTCAAGAAATACGGTCCGCTGGATATCGAGTTGCGTGTGGCCACGATCCCCACCGCAGGTGGCGTGGAAGACGTGGTGATGCGGATTCTGGCCAATGGGGAGCCTATCGCGCTGGAAAAGCTGGGCCTCACCCCGCACAACCAGGCGCGCCTGGAATCCACCGTCAGCAAACCTTACGGCCTGTTTTACGTCTGCGGCCCCACCGGCTCCGGCAAGACCACCACGCTGCACAGCATCCTGAAGTTCCTGAACAAGCCGGAGACCAAGATCTGGACGGCCGAAGACCCGGTGGAAATCACGCAAAAAGGCCTGCGCCAGGTGCAGATCAACAAAAAGGCCGGCATTGACTTCGCGCTGATCATGCGCGCCTTCCTGCGTGCCGACCCGGACATCATCATGGTGGGCGAGTCGCGCGACAAGGAAACCGTCTCCATGGGCGTGGAAGCGTCCCTCACCGGTCACCTGGTGTTCTCCACCCTGCACACCAACTCGGCGCCCGAGTCCATCACCCGCCTGATGGACATGGGCATGGACCCTTTCAACTTTGCCGACGCACTTCTGGGCATCCTGGCGCAGCGCCTGGCCAAACGGCTGTGCGGCTGCAAGGAAAGCTACGTCCCTGCGGCCGAAGAAATGCGCCTGTTCGCCGCCGAATACGCCGACGAACTGCGCCACACCAAAGCCTGGGAACTGGACTACGCCGGCGAGAGCCGGAAAATGCGCGACCAGTGGATGCAGACCTATGGCGACAACGGCCAGATCAAGCTTTACCGCGCTGTGGGCTGCGATAAATGCAACAAAACAGGCTACAAAGGCCGCGTCGGCCTACACGAACTGCTGGTGGCCGATGACGAAGTCAAAAAGCTCATCCAGGAACGTGCCCGCGTCGCCGTGCTGTTCGCGGCCTCGGTGGAGGGCGGCATGCGCACCCTGAAGATGGATGGCATGGAAAAAGTCATGATGGGTCTGACGGACCTGAAGATGGTCCGTCAAGTCTGTATCAAATGACATAGAGTGTCCCTGACATAAATGTCAATGTTGACGGTCATTGTCAGGAAAAAAGCAAATATCTGACGATATTGATCAAAATTAGCCCCAGCAGATCACGATGGTTGCTCAAAACGCATGGCACGGAATCTGCTTACAGCTAGGCTCCTGTCTTTATTAACCAAGGAGCTGACTATGAAGTGTTCTACGCAAAAGGTCCAAAAGGGCTTTACCCTGATCGAGTTGATGATCGTTGTGGCGATTATTGGTATTTTGGCTGCGGTGGCTTTGCCGGCCTATCAGAATTACATGACCAAATCAAAGTTGGTTGAGGCGGTGACGACATTGGATGCGGCAAAAATATCTGTGACCGAGTCTTATTCTTCCAATGGCTCTGCGTTTCCGTTGACTGCAGCCTCTCCGATACCCGCGTTGGCTGCGAACGCGAACTACGTTAAGACGCTGACCTACAACGGCACAGCTGCCGGCCCGGTGTCAATCGTGGCAACACTTGACAAAACCGGTTCAGCCAAGATTGATGGAAAGTTCTTGGCCTTAATCGGTACCGCGCCGGCAACAGCTGATGGTACGGTTATTTGGACATGTGCAACTGTGGCGTCCGCCACCGCTGTTGAAGCTGCAGCAGCGACAGACATGTATCCGTTTTTGCCACCTACATGCCAGCACTAAATTGAACCGCAGTTGAACCCGATCGCAGTGTGTTGAACTGCACATCCGGTTGAGACATAAGCTCCCTCGCAAGTGAACTTGCGGGGGATTTTTTTTGCCAGCGATGGGATCGCCGGAGAATTGGCTACAGTGATTCGCGTGAACTACCTCCTGCTTCTAGCCCTGCCCTGGCTCAACCCCTTGACCTATGGCCCCACCAATCCCGCAGTGCAGTCCCTGGTCGTTGGGATGGCTGCCGCGCTGTGCTGGCTGGGTTGGGAACTGGCGCAGGTGGATACGCAAACCCGGATACGCACCATTGCAGCCTCTTGGCTTGCCGCCGCAACGGCCAGCGCCTGCATGGGCCTACTGCAGTACATGGGCCTGGCCGAGCACTTCAGCCCGTTCATTAATTACACCGAAGCCGGCCAGGCTTATGCCAACCTGCGCCAGCGCAACCAGTTAGCGACCTTGCTGGCTATGGGCTTGGCGGCCTTGCTTTGGTGGCAGGTGCGGGCTGCTGCGGACGGCGAAAGGGTTGGCCCCCGTCAGGCTGCGCATGTGCTCCTCGGTGTGGCTGCGGCCTTGCTGGTTTGTGCCGACGCGGCTTCCGGCTCACGGACCGGCTTGCTGCAACTGCTGTTGCTGCTGCTGCTCGGGCTGCTGTGGCGGCGCGGCCGCGTCACCGTGTTGTTGTCCCTGCTGGGCTATGCGCTGGCGGCCTGGACGTTGCCGCATTGGGCTGGTTTGGATCCGCTGCACAGCGGCATTCTGGGGCGTGTGGGGGAGGTGACCGATCCGTGCGCCAGCCGCCTCACGCTCTGGTCCAACGTGCTGCATCTGATTGCCCAAAAGCCCTGGTCGGGCTGGGGCTGGGGCGAGCTGGACTATGCGCATTTCATTACCCTGTACGAAGGCCCCCGCTTTTGCGAGATCCTGGGCAACGCCCACAACCTGCCGCTGCACCTGGCGGTAGAACTGGGCGTGCCGCTGGCGTTGGCGGTTTGTGGCGTCTTGCTGTGGCTGGTGTTGCGGGCACGGCCTTGGGGTGAGCAGGACGCTACGCGGCAATTGGCCTGGCGTGTGCTGGCCGTGATGGGCTTGCACAGCCTTCTGGAATATCCGCTGTGGTACGGGCCTTTTCAATTGGCTGCGCTGCTGGCCGTGTGGCTGCTATGGCAAACCCGGCCGACTCAGGTGCAAAGCATGGGCACTGCACCGAACGCCGGACGTGTATGGCCTGCGCGTCTGCGCGTAGCCATTGCCGCTGCGGTGATCGCCGCTTGTACGTACGCGTGCTGGGACTATTGGCGCATCAGCCAGATTTACTTACCAGAGTCGCAGCGTGCTGCGGCGTACCGCGAGGACCCATTGACCCTGATCAATGGCTCCTGGCTGTTTGCCGACCAGGTCCACTTTGCCGAGTTGGGTACCACGCCGCTGACCCGGGATAACGCAGCACAGGTCCACGCCCTTGCGCTGACCATGCTGCATTTTTCACCGGAACAAAGGGTGGTTGAAAAATTGATCAACAGCGCGCTGCTGTTGGGCGACACCGCAGAAGCCGCCTACTTCGAGCGGCGTTACCAGGCGGCTTTTGCGCAAGACTATGCGCTTTGGAAGCAGGCGCAGGGCTCAGGCCCCGGCGACAAAGCTCCCTGATTTGCCGCCGTGCTTTTCCAGCAACTTGACGTCATTGATCGCCATGCCACGGTCCACAGCTTTGCACATGTCGTAAATGGTGAGCAGGGCCACCTGCACGGCTGTCAGCGCTTCCATTTCCACGCCGGTCGGCCCGACGGTTTCCGCAGTGGCCGAGCACTGCACATACGCGCTCGCCTCACCGGTGGCGCGCACCCCCTCGAAGGCCATGGCCACACGGGTCAGTGCGATCGGGTGGCACAGGGGAATCAGCTCACTGGTGCGTTTGGCCCCCTGAATGCCGGCAATGCGCGCAATGCCCAGCACATCGCCCTTTTTGGCGTTGCCGGACTCAATCAATGCAAGCGTTGCGGGCAGCATGTCAATGCGGCCCTGGGCGACTGCGATGCGGTGGGTGGGCTGTTTTGCCGCTACGTCCACCATGTGGGCTTGCCCTTGGGCGTCGAAATGGGTCAGAGTGCTCATAATCAGGACTTTACCCGAGCTTGACGCGCAAGCCCTGCGCTGGATGGCATCCTGTGGTCCCGCTTACCAACACAACCAGATGGCCTTCCACAATTCATTGCTCCGTTTTCGCCCGTTGCCCTTGGGCCAGGCCTTGCTGTGGGGCCTGCTCACCCTGGTGACCAGCCCCGCATGGCCGCAGACCACCGCACCGGCCGGTGCCACTGCGGCCCTGCCGAACCTGGGTGACGGCAATGACATGACCCCCTCTGCCGAGCGTCGCATTGGCGACCGCATTGCGCGCGAGCTGTACCGGGACCCCGACTATGTCGATGACGCAGTCATCATGGACTACGTGCAAGGCATCTGGCAGCCGCTGCTTGCGGCATCGCGCCAGCGGGGCGAACTGCTGCCTCAGCTGGATGACTTGTTTGCCTGGGAAATTCTGCTGGGGCGCGACCGCACGGTGAACGCATTTGCCTTGCCCGGTGGCTATTTCGGCTTGCACCTGGGCCTGGTCGGCATTGTCAGCAGCCGCGACGAGTTGGCCTCGGTGCTGGCGCACGAGCTGAGCCACGTCACGCAGCGCCATATTTCACGTTCCATGTCGCGCCAGGCAGCGCAAGCGCCCTGGCTGATGGGCGCCATGATTCTGGGCATTCTGGCGGCCAGCAAGGACCCAAGCGCGGCCCAGGCCACGATCGTGGGCGGCCAGGCCGCCGCCGTTCAAAGCCAGTTGAACTACTCGCGCGATATGGAGCGCGAGGCCGATCGCATCGGTTTTACGGTGCAGACCCAGGCCGGCTTTGCACCCCAGGGTTTTGTCGGCATGTTTGAAAAGCTGCAGCAGTCCAGCCGGCTCAATGATGCGGGCGGGTTCCCGTATTTGCGCAGCCACCCGCTGACCACCGAACGCATTTCCGACATGCAGTTGCGCGTGCGCCAGTCGGAGCGGGCCGGCGTCAGCCCGGTCACCACGATGGACCACGCCATGGTGGCAGCCCGGGCACGTGTGCTGTCCAACGCTGCGGTGGATGCGCTGCGTAGCTGGGCGCAGGAGGTGCAGCCCGCCAACCTGGCCAAGCTGTCCGCTTCAGCGCAGGCCGGTAGTCTGTATGGGGCTACGTTATCGGCACTCAAGTTGCGGGACTTTGCGCTGGCCCGTGCCACCCTGGTGCGCCTGCAGGAACGCACTGCGGGAGATACCGCAGCAGCCCGTCTGACGCGCCTGTTGGCACTGGAGATGGCGTTGGTACAAGGCGACATCGCCACCGCCGCCGCACTGGCAACGCCACCAGCCATGCGGGCTGATAACAGCCGCGCCGCCATGCTGTTGGGCGCGCAGGCCGACACCTTGTCTGGCAAAGGCGAAGCCGCAGCGCAAAATCTTCAGATCTGGGTGGCCGACCATCCGCGCGATGCGCAGGCCTGGCAACTGCTGGCAGCTGCCAACGCCGCGATCGGGCGCCCGGTGGCGGCCGTGCGGGCGGAAGCCGAAGTCAACGTGGCGCAGCTGGATTACACGGCGGCGCTCACACGGTTTAAAGCGGCGCAAGACATGGCCCGCAAAAGCAGTCTGCCGGCCGACCACATCGAAGCGTCGATCGTGGACACGCGGGCCCGCCAAATGGAATCAATGCTGCGGGAACAGGCGCTCGAGCGCTGAATGGATGACCAAGCCGAGCAGGGTGTAGAGCAGCGAGCCGACCAGCGCCGCACCAAAGCCCCGGACCTGGAAGCCGTCCAACAGCGCGGCGGCCCAGTAAAACATCAGCGCGTTGATGACAAACAGGAACAGCCCCAGGGTGACCACCGTCACCGGCAGGGTCAACACGATCAACACCGGTCGCAGCACCGCATTCAACAGGCCGATGACCAGTGCTGCCACCAGCGCCGCAGAAAAACTCTGCACCACGACACCGCTGTACAAATGCGCCACCGCCAGCAGGGCTGCGGCGCTGAGAAGCCATTTTGCGAGGAGTTTCATGCGCGCAGCATAGCACCGGCACCGGCACCGGCGCGTGTTTAACGATTGCGTCGCTGCGTCCACCAGCCTGCAGCCAGCACACCCAGTACGGCCACCGTGTAAGCGGCCCCACGCGCGGCAGACTGCGCCGGCTCCAGGGCGCCGTGTGCATCACCAAATGCGCCCCTCAAAAGCGGCTCGCTGACCACCATCTTGGCGGCAGTAAAGGCCAGCACAGCCGCGCCGAGCTGAATGATCACTGGAAAACGCTCCACCAGACGCAGCACCACGGTGCTGCCGTACACCACAATGGGCACGCTGATCAGCAGGCCGATGAGGACCAGATCAAACGCACCCTGCGCGGCACCGGCCACGCCCAGCACGTTGTCCACGCCCATGAGTGCATCGGCCACGATGATGGTCTTCATGGCGCCCATGAAGGTGGTGGCAGAAGGGCCGTCGTGTGCGTCGCCATCGCTATCGGCCAGCAACTGGTACGCAATCCAGAGCAGGGCAAGACCGCCCACGGCCATCAGACCGGGAACTTGCAGCAGCCAGACGACGCCCAGCGTCATCACCGAGCGCACGCCAATGGCGCCCACGGTGCCCCACAGAATGGCCTTGGCCTTGAGATGCCCGGGTAGGTTGCGTGCTGCCAACGCAATGACGATGGCGTTGTCGCCGGCCAGCACCAGGTCGATCAACACAATGGCCAGCAGTGCAGACCACCACGGCGTAGAAAACATGTCCATCAATTCACCTTTCAATGGCGATCTTAGTCAAGCGTCTGAAGCCCTCTCAAAAATCAGGGTCAGAGCACACGCTACACCCGGGCCTGGCACCCGGGCTATGATGCGCCTCCCTCACTACCGCAGGCTTGTGCAAGGCACCTCCATTGGCTGGCATTCACATCACCGATATCGAGTCGGCTATCAACTACTGGCGCGCGCGCACGCCTTCGCCGGACGGTCTATCACTGCCCGCACCCACCGCTGCGCTGGCGGCGGTGTATGCGCAGATGGTGTACCACCGCGAGAGCGAGGCGGACGAAGCCAGCATGCCGGCGCAGGCCTACGCTGCCTGGCTGACGTGGTACGCGTCCACGCCTGATACGCCCTGCATCGCCATTTGTTCCACCAGCCAGGGCGACGATTTGTGCAAGGGCTGCGGACGCACCTTTGAAGAAGTGCAGAAGTGGATCGACATGGAGCCCACCCAAAAACGTGCCACCTGGCGGCGTATCAGCGCCGAAGGCACTGCCTGGCGTTTCAACAAGTACGCGGAGCGGGCTACTTCCAGCGGATAGGTTCGATATCCACCGCGTTGGCACTGTCGCCCAGAGTGAGCGTGCCCTCCTGAATCGTGGCCTGCAATTGCATGCTGCGCTGGGCCAGTGGAATCAGTGCCTGACTGGCCAGCGTGGGAATGCGGAATACCGACAGATTCTTGGGGCGAATCAGCTTGCTCTCCATGCCCTTCCACCAGACTTCCGCCGCATGGTTAAAGCAGTACAGCACCACCTCGTCGGCCTTGCCGCAGGCCTTGAGCAGGGGTTTGTCTTCGGGCTGGCCGACTTCGATCCACAGGCGTGTGAGGCCGGTGAAGTCGCGCAACCAGGCGTCCGGCTCGTTGACGTCAGACAGGCCGGCACCAAAACTGAGCGTGCCGTCACCGCCGCACACGCTTTGCAGCTTGTGCGCCTGAAAGGCCAGTGCCACCAGCCGCACCATCATGCGTTCATCGGTCTCGCTGGGGTGGCGCGCCAACGTCAGGGCGTGGTCGGCGTAGTAGCTGTGGTCAATGTCGGCAATCTGCAGACTGGCTTTGAAGATGGTGGATTTAATGGCCATCAGACGTCCTGCCGCAGGGCCGCCCCAAGGCAGGACAGCCCCCTTGGGTGGCAGAGAGGACAGGCGTCAGGCGCTAACGCGCCTTCCTGGGCAGTGCCGAACGTGGGGGCTCTGTTCATACGCGTCTTGCCAACTCGGCGGCTTTGCCCGTGTAGGTCGCCGGCGTCATCGCCAGCAGGCGGTCTTTTTCTTCCTGAGGAAGGGCCAGCCCTTCAATAAAGCCGCGCATGAGCTCGCGGGTCATGGCCTCACCGCGGGTGAACTTCTTGAGCTGCTCGTAGGGCTGGGGCAGGCCAAAGCGGCGCATCAAGGTCTGGATCGGCTCGGCCAGCACTTCCCAGGAGGCATCCAGGTCTTCTGCGATGGCTGCCTTGTTGATCTCCAGCTTGTTCAGGCCGGTCATCAGCGACTGGTAGGCCAGCGCGGCGTAACCCAATGCCACGCCGATATTGCGCAGCACAGTGGAGTCCGTCAGGTCGCGCTGCCAGCGCGAGACCGGCAGCTTCTCGGCCATGTGGCGCAGCACCGCATTGGCCAGGCCCAGATTGCCCTCGGCGTTTTCAAAGTCGATCGGGTTGACCTTGTGCGGCATGGTGCTGGAGCCCACTTCGCCATCGCGTAACTTTTGCTTGAAATAACCCAGCGACACATAGCCCCAGATGTCGCGCGATAGGTCGATCAGAATGGTGTCGGCACGCGCCACCGCATCGAACAGTTCGGCCATGTAGTCGTGCGGCTCGATCTGGGTGCTAAAGGGCTGAAAGTGCAGGCCCAGGCCCAGCGGTTCGGGTGTTTCGATGACTTTCTTGCTGAAGGCTTCCCAGTCAAAGTCGGGCCAGGCGGACAGATGCGCGTTGTAGTTGCCCACCGCGCCGTTCATCTTGGCCAGAATCTTCACAGCGGCAATGCGTTCGCAGGCGGCTTGCAGGCGTACCACGACGTTGGCTATTTCCTTGCCCACGGTGGTCGGGCTCGCGGTCTGGCCGTGGGTCCGGCTGAGCATGGGCGTGTCGGCATAGGCATGGGCCATGTCGCGCAGTTTGAGTACCAGTTTGTCTAGCAGCGGCAGAATCACGACGTCGCGCGCGGCACGCAATTGCAGGGCATGGCTGGTGTTGTTGATGTCTTCACTGGTGCAGCCAAAGTGCACAAATTCGCCGGATTTTTCCAGTTCAGGGCGGGCCTCAAACTTGGACTTGAGCCAGTACTCCACGGCTTTGACATCGTGGTTGGTGGTCTTCTCAATCGCCTTGATGGCTTCGCCATCGGCCTCGGAAAAATTCTTGGACAGACCCAGCAGATAGGTGCGTGCGCCAGGCGTGAGCGGTTTGAATTCTTCGAAACCGGCGTCACTCAGGGCGATGAACCAGGCTACTTCCACCTGCACCCGGCGGTGCATATAGCCCAACTCACTGGTGATAGGGCGCAGTGTGGAGAGTTTGGTGAAGTAGCGGCCGTCAAGCGGGGAAAGGGCGGAAATGGCGGAAAAAGTCATGGGGTGAATTGTAGGTTGTGCGCCACCCCTGCAGCCGTTGCACTTTTTTGCATTGAGTCAATGGATAGAATGAAGACCACTCATTTTTTCAGGGCAGCCATGAAACTTATCGGATCCACCTCCAGTCCTTACGTGCGCAAGGTGCGCGTCGTTATGGCTGAAAAGAGGCTGGAGTATGGCTTCTTGATCGAAGATGTGTGGGCCGGTAACACCACCATTTCCAGTTCCAACCCGTTGGGAAAAGTGCCCTGCCTGATCATGGAGGGCGGCGAGGCCTTGTTCGACTCCCGCGTCATCGTGGAGTACCTGGACACGCTCTCACCCGTAGGCAAACTGATTCCGACCGTGGGCCGCGAGCGCGCAGAAATCAAGACGTGGGAGGCCTTGGCCGATGGCGTGCTGGATGCCGCCATCCTGGCGCGTCTGGAAGCCACATGGCCTGGTCGCAGCCCCGAGCAGCGCAGCCAGGCCTGGATAGACCGTCAAATCCACAAGATCCATGAAACCCTCAAGGCCATGAACCTTGGTTTGGGCGACAAGCCTTTTTGCGCCGGTATCCACCTGAGCCTGGCCGACATTGCCGTGGGTTGTGCGCTGGGTTATCTGGATTTCCGTTTCCCTGAACTGGATTGGCGCAGCAATTACCCCGAACTGGTCAAACTGCACGACAAGCTGATGCAACGCGCCAGCTTTGCCGATACGTTGCCGTTTTAAGCGGTCAGCTGGGGGCTATGTATTCGCGCGGCGCTTGAGCCAGCGCATCAGCCCTCCGACCAAGGGTAGCTTTTCGTACAACTCTTCGGCGGCGTCCCAGTAATCGCGGTGCAGCGTGACCAAGCCACCGTCTGAGAATTGCAGGTGCGTGGCGCCCAAAATGACTTGTTGCACACCGCGCTGGAAGCTTTTGAAGCTGAAGCGGAATTCCCAGGTCATAAAGCACTGCGTGCCCTGCACCACCTGCGTGGTGATCACAAAATGCGGCTGCTCCAGCGCGTGGAACATGTGCGCAAAAATATGCGCGATGGCGGGAATACCGGTCACGTCGTTGAACGGGTCCTTGAAACGTGCTGCCGCGTCGTAGTGCAGCGCCAACTCTGCTACGCCGTGCGGGCTGAGCGCCTCGAAGTAGCGTGCTAGGCGCGTTGCAGCTGCGCTGCAGTCTGCAGTCGGGTTCGTGGAGGTAGTCATAGGGTGATGCGGCTGACCAGTGAGAAGTAGGCCCGATAGGGCAAGCAGCGCAACAACTTGAGCCACAGCGTAAAGCGCTTGGGAAAATGGATTTCAAATGCGCCTGCTGCCCAGCCCTTGAGCATGGCCTGTGCGGCCTGCTGCGGCGTCAGGAGCGCGGGCATGGGGAAGTCGTTGTGGGCGGTCAGCGGCGTTTCCACAAAACCGGGGTTAACGATGGAGACGCCAAGCCCCTTCTCCTTCAGGTCCATGTAGAGTGTCTCCGCCAGGTGAATCAACGCAGCTTTGCTGGGGCCATAGGCCAGGCTGTTGGGCAGGCCCCGGTAGCCGGCCACGCTGCCCACCAGGCTGATGTGGCCGCTGCCCTGGGCCAGCAGGTGCGGCAGCACCGCGTCCAGCAGATACAGCGCGCCCTGGTAGTTCACCTGCATGTGGCGCACGGCGTCTTCCAGGTCCATGGCAAAGCCGCGCATAGCCTGGTAGTGGCCGGCGCAATACACCACACAGTCCAGCCGGCCTAGCGCCTGCACCTGCAGCGCCGCCGCCTGCACCGCCTGCCGGTCGGTGGCATCCAGCACCAGCGCTTGCGCACCCGCATGCGCGGCGACAAAGTCCTGCAGGGCCTGCGCTTTGCGCGCCGACACCACCACCCGGGCGCCCTGTGCGTGCAAGGCACTGGCTGTGGCCGCACCGATGCCGGTGCTGGCGCCAACAATCCAGACGGTCTTGCCGCGCCAATCGGTCAGCGGTGGATTCAGGGGAGTCAACCAGCCCATGGTCTAGCGCTTGAAGAAAGACAGGGTGACTTCGCCCAGCCGTATGCCGAACTTGCTCATGGTGGCCTTGTTCAGCATGACCTTGTCGCCCACCAGGTACATCCAGTCGTCAAACTGCACCTCATAGACTTTGCCGTCCACCGGCAGGCTCAGGGTGTAGTTCCAGTGGAAGGTGTTGCCGCTGCTCTCGCCACGGGCCTCGCCCACCACGTCATCGGCTTTGCCGCTGAAGCGCCCGTTGCCCAGTTTGGTGAGGTGCCAGACGCGTTTTTGCTTGCTGCCATCGGAATACGTGAAGTCCTCGTCCAGCGTGCCCTGGTCGCCCTGCCAGTCGCACACCATGACCACGGTGAAGCGTTTGACCACGCTGCCGGAGCGGTCGGTAAACACGCCATAGGCATCCAGCGTGCCGTTGAAATACTGCGCCAGCTCCAACACCGGTTTCTCGTTGGCATAGGTCTCCACTTTTTGGGAGGCGCAGCCGCCCAGGTTGAGGGCGGCCATAAGGGCCAGCGAGGCAGAGGCAAGGCGTGATTTCATGGTGATCTCCGGATGATGAGGGTGTAGAGCAGCGTGGCGGCCAGCAGCTTGAGCGCGCAGGGCAAGAGGCAATAAGCCCAGCTCAGGGTGCGCAGTGCGTCGGCGTCCTGCGCGCCGGGGGCATAGCCCAGCCAGTCCAGCGCGGGCAGGGTCAGCCCCGCAGCCAGGGCCAGGTTGAGCTTGGTGGCAAAGTTCCACCAGCCGAAATAAGCCCCTTCGGCGTGGCCGCGGTCGCCGCTGGCCGCCAGGGTGCCCACCAGCAGGGCCGCAGGCAAGGCCAGGTCGGTACCCAGTGCCACGCCGGACAAGGCGCAGACGGCCATGAACGCCGCGCTGTCACCGCTGCCGAGCTGTGCCGCAAAGACAAATACGGCCAACGCCAGCAGCATGCCCAGAAGCCACGTGCGTGCCAGCCCGATGCGTGGCACCAGGCGCAGCCACAGGGGAATGGCCAGGGCCGCACTGAGGAAATAAGTGCCCAGAAAAAAGGGCTGGAGCTGCGGCGCGGCCTGCAGGCGGTCCTGCACAAAAAACAGAATCAGTGTGGCCGGCACGGCACTGGCAATGCCGTTGACCATGAACACCGCCAACAGGGCGCGAAATGCGGGACGTGAAAACGGCAACCAAAGGGAGCCGGTGCGGGCAGCCCCGCCTTGCTGCGCGCCGGGTGCTTGCGCCCGGCTCCAGGCCCGCCAGCCCAGCGCCAGCGCCCCGTAAAACAACACGGTGGTGGCCGGCATACCCAGCGCAAAGGGTGCGACCGAGGCCAGCACCACCCCCAACAGGCCCAGCCCTTCGCGCCAGGCCACGATGCGCCCGCGCTGCGCCTCGTCGCCGCCCAGCAGGGCACCCCAGCTCTGGTGCAGGATGGTGAGGGCGCTGAACGCCGTGTAGGTCAAGAGCAGAGCGCCCAACGCCCAGGCCAGCAGCAGGTGCATGGGCAACGATGGCGGGAAAAAAAGCAGCCCAAAGCCCAGCCCCAGCCCCACTGCGGCGCCTGCCGCCTGCGTGAGTACCCTGGCGCGCGCGCGCGCATAGAGGCGGTCGCTCCAGCGCCCGAGCAGCGGGTCTATCAAGGCATCGAACAGGCGCGCGGCCAGCAGCAACGCGCCCAAGCTGGCCAGGGGCACGCCGAAGTGCAATGCGTAGTAGTTGGGCAGCACCACATACAGCGGAAGCGCCACAAAGGCCAGCGGAAAACCCATCAGCCCGTAGCGCCAACCGTTGCGCCAGCCAAAGGCGCTAGCCGGGCCCAGTGCGGCGTTCATGTGGGTTTTTGTCCCAACAGGCTGGCGCGCAATTGCGGCTCGCTGCTGGTCTCGGACAACCAGATGCCGAAAAACACGCGGCTGAAATCGGCATCGCGCACGGCCGCCCGGGTCTGGCCGTTGAACCAGAAGCGCGCGCCCGCACCCGGCGTGTGCAGCCCGGCGATGCGGTCGCCGTTCTGCACATCCGGAAAGGACTGCACCATGGCCTGAAGCCAGTTGCTTTCCTGCGTGGTACTCCAAGGGCCCTGGCGCCGCATTTCTTGCAATGAGCGCTCGGCAATCAGTCGGCCGCTCAAGGCGCGGTGGTAGGTGAGTTCCAGCGCGAAAGCGCTTTGCGCATAGGCAGCGGCGTTGAAGTTGCCTGTCACCCAGAGCCTGGCCGTGTAAATCTCCAGCCCCAGAAAACGCAGCGTGCCCGCGCCAGCAGCCCTGGCGCCGGGCAGTTCAGCCAGCAGTTCGGCAGGCGGTGCCGTAGCGGCACCGGGCGCCTCCGCAGCGGCTGCGACAAGGCCCGGTGCCAGGCCAAGTCCGGCCCATGCAGTCGCTGCAGTCCGGAACAAGGCTTGGCGCCTGCCTGCCTGAAACACCGTTTGCACCGGGCGCGCGTGGGGCATGGCGTTCAGGCGGCCGGTTTGCGCAGCGTGTACTGCACCACATCGATATTGCGCTCGTCGAAGGCCGCTTCGCAATAGGCCAGGTAGAACTCCCAGATGCGCACAAAGCGCTCGTCAAAGCCATTGGCCAGCACGGCATCGCGCTGCGCCAGAAAGCGGTCGCGCCAGCGCCGCAGGGTTTCGGCGTAGTCCGGGCCGAAGGCAAAACTGGCCTCTACCACCAACCCGGCCGCCTCGGCCTGCTGCTTGAACACGCGCGGGCAGGGCAGGCAGCCGCCGGGGAAGATGTATTGCTGGATGAAGTCGGTGGAGTGGATGTAGCGCTCGTAAAACGCATCGTCGATCACGATGCTCTGGATGCAGGCGCGCCCGCCCGGCTTGAGCAGTTTGGACACCGCGCCGAAGTAGGTCGGCCAGTATTCGCGGCCCACGGCCTCGATCATTTCGATCGAGCAAATCGCGTCAAACGGCGCGTCGTTGATGTCGCGGTAATCCTGCAACCGCAAGTCCGCGCAGTAGTCCATACCCAGGCGCTGCATGCGTGCCTGGGTATAGGCCAGTTGCTCGGTGGACAAGGTCACGCCGGTGATGCGGGCGCCCATCCCGGTGGTGGCCATCTCAGCCAGGGCGCCCCAGCCGCAACCGATTTCCAGCACGCGGTCACCCGGCTTGACGGCGGCCTCTGTCAGCGCGCGCCGCACCTTGGCATCTTGTGCATCGGCCATGGGCTGCTCCAGATCGCCGTTGAACAGGGCGCTGGAATAGTTCATGGTCTCGTCCAGCCACAGGCCGTAAAAACCGTTGCCCAGGTCGTAGTGGGCGTGGATGTTTTTCTGGCTGTTGGCGCGGGTGTTGCGGTGTAGCAGGTGCTTGATGCGGTAGTACAGGCGCCCGACCCAGCTGCCGTAAATCACCGCGTCCACTTCGGCGCGGTTTTTAATCAACACGCGCAGCAGTTCGGTCAGATTCGGGGTGCTCCAGTCGCCGGCGATGTAGCCCTCGGCAAAGCCGATGTCGCCGGACTTGAGTGCGGCCGCGCACACATTCCAGTTGTGCAGCGCCAGCGTGGCGTGCGGCAGGGCTTCGCCGCCAAAGCGCTGCATGCTGCCGTCGGGCAGTTGCACCGTCAGGCTGCCGTGCTTCAGGCGCGCCAGCAGTTTGAAAACGCTGCGTGCCGCCGTCGGTGTGCCGTGCGGCAGGGTAAATGCGTTGCTACGGGAGTTGCCAAGGGTGTCGGTGTTCATAGGTGAATGCGCTGAAGGTGCGGGAGGACGGGTGCTGTTAGCGGCTGACAAAGGCATCAGGCATTTCGCCCTTGCCGGAAAACGGGACGCGTTTGATCAACAGTTTCAAGGCCTGCCAGTGGATGCGGGCCAGCACGTTCCAGGTCATGGCCGGGTAGTGCCAGAGGGCGCGGCGCGCGCTGGCCGCGCTCAACACCTCCAGCGTGCCGCTGACACTGGTTTCAATCAGCGGGCCGGTGGCATCGTCGTAGTCGATGCGTGCCACCGTGCGGCGCAGGTCGGGCGTGAGCATGAAGCGAAAGCGGTAGCTGCCCTCCACCTGGCAAAAGGGTGACACGGCAAACACCTTGTCGGCGCGCAACTCCTTGCCATAGGCGGGCTGGTCCAGCAGGTAGCAGTGGCGCTGGCCGAAGGTGTTGTTGACCTCCGCCACGATGGCGCGCAAGCTGCCGTCAGCGCGGTGGCAGTACCAGAAGCTCACCGGCTTGAAGGTGAAACCCAGCACGCGCGGGTAGGTGTGCAGCCAGACTTCGCCGCTGGCGTCGGCAATGCCCTGGGCCAGCAGCAAGGCGTCCAGCCAGGCCAGTGCACCGCCTTGTTCAGGGCCGCGCCCGTCGCCGTGGTCCTGGTCATAAAAGCTCAGCGCAGCGCGGCGGTTGCGTGCCAGGGCGCCAGGCCCATTTTGTTGCAGACTGCGCAGCGGCAGCAGCAGGAAGTACGTGCCGTACGCAAAGGCATTGCCCACCGGCTTGAGGCGCCGGTGGCGCACCTGGCCAAAGCCGATCAGGGCCTTGCTGGAGGGGCTTGGCGTGCCGGCCGAAATGGCGGGCGCGGCGCTTGGATTCATGCGACCAGCCGCTCGGGTTGCGCCAGCGTGCGGCTGATGCGCCGGGCAACGTCCAGCCCGGAGGCCAGGCCGTCTTCGTGGAAACCGTAGCCGGTCCAGGCGCCGCAGAAGTAGGTGCCACGTTGGCCTTGCAGGGTCGCCACCTGTTTTTGCGCCTGGATCGCAGCCAGATCAAAGACCGGGTGGTCGTAGGCATAGCTGCCCAGCACATGGCGGGGTGCGATCTCCTGCACCGGGTTCAGAGACACCAGCACGTTTTGCGTGAACGGCAGCGGCTGCAGCATGTTCAGCAGGTAGTGCAGGCAGACGTTCGACTGCTCCTGTGCCGGGTCGGTAGCGCGCGCGTAGTTCCAGGCTGCCCAAGCCCGGCGCGCCTGTGGCAGCACGGCGGTATCGGTGTGCAGCACGGCACGGTTGGCCTGGTAACGGATAGCGCCCAGGGTGGCCCGCTCCTGCGGGCTGGCATCGGTCAACAAGGCCAGTGCCTGGTCAGCGTGGCAGGCCAGCACGACCTGGTCGAAACGCGCGGTCTGGCCGACCGCGCTGATCCAGACGCCTTGTGCATCGCGCCGGATGGAAGACACCGGCGTGTTCAGGCGCTTGTCTTCCACACGGGAGACAATTTTTTCCACATAGTGGCGCGCTCCCCCCGCCACCGTCCACCACTGCGGCCGGTCCGTTACCTGAATCAGGCCGTGGTTGTGGCAAAAGCGGATCATGGTGGCCACGGGGAACTGCAGCATCTGGTCGGTCGGGCAGCTCCAGATGCAGCCCAGCATGGGCAGGAAATACCAGTCCCGAAAGACTTCCGAAAAGCCGTGCTGCGTCAGGAACTCGGACAGCGGCTGCATCAGTTCGATCTCGGCCCCGCTTTCGGCAATCCGTGTCGCCAGGGCGTTAAAGCGCAAAACCTCGCGCAGCATCTTCAGAAAGCGCGGATTGAACAGGTTGCGGCGCTGGGCAAAAACGGTGTTGAGCGAAGAGCCGCTCCACTCCAGTGTCCGGCCGCCTTGGGCCTGGGGCACTTGCACGGAAAATGACATATCGGACTTGGCCGTGGCAACGCCCAACTCGGCAAACAGTGCAATCAACTGGGGGTAGGTGCGCTCGTTGAACACCAGAAAGCCGGTATCCACACCGTGCGTCAACGGCCCCGTGGGGCCCGGCAGCGTCACATCGACGGTGTGCGTGTGGCCGCCAAAGTAGTCCCCGGCTTCAAACAAGCTCAGTTCCGCCTGGCCCCGCAGCGTATGGGCGACAGCCAAACCGGAGATGCCGGAGCCGATGATGGCGATTTTCATGTTGCGTAAGAGTGTTACCGTTTCGTTTATTTTGTGACTGATTGGTAATGGTTCAACTCAAGCCATGCAGAAACCCTTTTTTGCACAGGGGATTGGCCATGCAAGCTGCGCCTTTGCTGCCTGGCGAATGCCGCCGTCGTTCCCTGCTAAGCCAGCGCAAGCCCTGCTAGCATCCCCGCCATGCATACCCAGAACCCGCCCCCCGCCTTTTTGCAAAAGATCCATACCCGTGACGACCTGGCGCAAGCCCTGCAAGCCTTGCCCAGACCCTGGGTGTTTACCAACGGGGTGTTTGACGTGCTGCACCGTGGCCATGTGGTCTATCTGGCGCAGGCCCGGGCCCTGGGTGGCAGCCTGATCGTGGCACTCAATACCGATGCGTCGGTCAAGCGCCTGGGCAAGGGCGATGACCGCCCACTCAACAAGGACGCCGACCGCGCCATCGTGATGGCCTCGCAGGAGGCGGTGAGTCTCGTGACCTGGTTTGACGAAGACACGCCGCTGGAGCTGATTGGCGAGATCCGGCCCGACATTCTGGTCAAGGGCGGTGACTACGATATGTCCAAGCTGGCCGAGACCAAGTTGGTGGAGGGCTGGGGCGGGCACGCGCTGGCGCTGCCCTTTGTGGCAGGGTACTCGACTACGCAGTTGGTGAACCGGATTCGCGCGGGGTAGGTTTTTTTTGCTGCTTGTGTGCCTGCCGGTGAGGGCTGTGTCGGGGCCCTCATCGTGCGGATACGCACAAATCGGTCCCCGGCACTGGTCCCGGGAATGGGCACCAGGCCATAGGGACTACAGCAATACGCCAGCGAAGAACGCAGTCAGTGCGTCAAAGTCATCCAAGGGCAATACGTGCGCCACATATTGATCGGGCCTCACCACAACCATGCAGCCCTTGTCCCTGTTGATTCCGCGCATGTCGAAAATATCTCCCGCGCCCTTGTGGTCGACGCAAAAGATTTTTTCGTGATCCTGCAAACCAAGCTTGCCCGTCTTGGGCTTGAGCAGAGAAGGCATATTCTCATAGGCCAGCTGATCAAAGGTTTGCTGGAACACGGCTCGCAGGTCAATGACCGCGTCAATGTCCTCTCCTTTGCGCGTGTGCTTGACGACAGGAGAGCTTGCGTTGGATTCCAGCCAGTCCGCAAGCCTGTGTATCGATGAGCCCAGGCTTGAACTGTCGGCCTTGCTGGCAAATGCGTAAATGCGCCAGCGCGCGTCTGCCTCGGCGGCATGGCCAAGTTGCATTTGTTTGGCATCCGACAAACGCACCACGGGTGCCGAATGGAAGCGCCTGCCAATCGTCTCGCCGCTGGCGAGTGCCTGGTGCGCAGCGCCGCCGAACAATGGGGACGGGTCATACTTCACTGCATTGCCACCTGTGAATTCCAAATTCTGTTTGAACTGGCGAATGATGCGCGGCTCCTCGGTTCCATCCCGCTCGGCCTGGGTTGTTGGTGCCGACATGATCCGTGACCATTCGTGGTCCGTCTCCACCAGCCTTCTTGCCTCGGTGAGTCGCTCTCTGGAATAGCTGCGCAACAAGCTCGCGTCCGCTCTGCCCTGAAGCACGTGCACCAGCTTCCAGCCCAGGTTGAAGGTATCCTGCATGGAAACGTTCATCCCCTGCCCTGCCTTGGGCGAGTGCGTGTGGCACGCATCGCCGGCGGTGAAAACACGGGGGTTGCGGTCTTCGCCCGCAGGTACGTCATCAAATCTATCGGTGATGCTGTGTCCGATATCGTAAATAGACCACCAGACCACTTCCTTCACCTCGATGGAGTAGGGCTGGATGATGCGGTTTGCAGCGGCGATCATGTCCTCTTGGGTGAACTTGCGATGCGCTGCCTTTTCATCCGGTTTGAGCTTGTCGAGTTCGACATACATGCGAAAAACGTAGCCGCCTTCCCGCGGCAGGATCAGCACATTGCCTTCATTGGCCGAAGAAATCAGACACTTCTGGCGCACATCGGGGAAATCGGTGTTGGCCATGATGTCCATGACACCCCAGGCCTGATGCGCGGCATCTCCATGCAGTTCGCCGCCTATCGCCTTTCGCACCGGGGAATGCGCGCCATCGCAGCCGACCACATACTTCGCCCTTACGGTTCGCGTGGCCCACCAATTGACGCCGCTGGCGTCTTTCAATGTCACGGTCACGGGGTAATCGGCTGTTGTGGGGTTGATCGTCAGGCTCACGATTTCCCAGCTGTAGTCGGGTTCAAGCCGTGACGGAGAGTTGCGCATGACTTCCAGAAACAGTTCGTGTAGGCGCGCTTGATTGATCAAGATGTGCGGCATTTCCGAGCTGTCATCAGCCACATCCTGCACTCTGCCAACCCGCTTGATATGCGCCGGGTTGGTCGGATCTGGCATCCAGAAGTTGGTCTGGTTCACCCAGTAGGTTTCGCGTTTGACCTTGTCCGCAAAGCCGAAGGCCTGAAACATTTCCATGGTGCGCGTGTTAATGCCGTCAGCCTTGCCCTTGATGATATTGCTGGACATGCGCTCGACAATCATCGTCTCGATATCGGGAAACTGCGACAACTGTGCGGCAAGGCAAAGGCCGGCAGGGCCGGTACCTGCGATCAGCACATCCACCTTTTCGGGCAGAGGCTCATTGAGACCCCGGTTGCGCCGGTTGGGCGCTGCTTCCTTGATATCAGGGTTGCCGCCCCTGAAGCCATTTTTGTAAAACTGCATCATCTGTTTCCGAGGTTGAAAAAGTGCACCGGCATATGCGCCATGGGCTGCGGTACACAGAGCTGTCTGTGTTTGCCTCATTCTCCCGTACTGGGTGTCAGATTCTTTGAATGGGGCGCCGTGTTGGCAATATGTTTGCGGGTTTGATTGAACAAGAACAGTTCCAGCGCCACCAGCACTGCGGCGGCATAGCCAATGGCTTCCATACCGATGAGCGTGTACAACGTGCCGCCAATAAACGGCCCGATGGCCGCGCCCACCATCAGCATGGCGGGTGTGGCCGCCACCGCGCGGCCGGGGTTGTCCAGACGCGCCAACAAACCGAAAGCGAAGGTGTGGGAAAAAATGATGGTGAAGGCCATCAATGCACCAGAGACGGCGTACGGGACGAAGCTGTTTGTGTGGGTGGCCGTCATGGAGAACACCGGCTGCAGTGCCGGCAGCTTGCAAATCACCGTGGTGGCAGACAGACGCTTTTCCAGCATGCCGACCGTCATGGATATGTTCCTTGGGCGCCTGGGCGCACGGCAAGAAAAACAGAAAGACCAGGGTCGCAACGCCCATGGCGCCGGCAAAGACATAGAACAGCGCTGCTCCGCCATGCTTCTCCACCAGACCCGGTGTGGACGTATGAAAGTCTAGATAGTACGCATTAGGGCACAATGCTGCCCCATGGAACACCCAGAACTCGCAGCCTGGCTGCGACTATTGCTCACACCCGGAGTCGGCAACACCAGCGCGCGCAAGTTGCTGACGGCCTTCGGTTTGCCCGGGAACGTGTTTGCACAATCTGAAAGCGCGCTGTCGGGCGTGGTGAGCGCAAACCAGGCCGCAGCCCTGCTGCAGGAGCCGCATGAATGTGCCGCGCTGGTCAACACCACCTGGGACTGGCTGCAGGCCGCACCCGAGTCCCGGCGCCTGCTGCCGCTGGGTGACCCGCTGTATCCGCAAAGTCTGCTCAACACGGAAGACCCGCCCCTGCTGCTCTACGGCATGGGAATGCCGCAAGCGTGGAGCGGCAACCTGCTCAACGCGGCCAGCACCCACTGCCTGGCGCTGGTGGGCAGCCGCAACCCGAGCCCGCAGGGCGCTGCCAACGCGCACCAGTTTGCACAGGCTCTGGCGCAGGTCGGCCTGACCATTGTGTCCGGCCTGGCCCTGGGCGTAGACGGCGCCGCGCACGAGGGGGCACTGGCCGGCGCCACGGCAGGCAAGCTGGCCACCGTGGCGGTGGTGGGCACCGGCCTGGACCGCGTCTACCCCGGCAAGCACCGGGCACTGGCGCACCGGATCGCACAATGCGGGCTTTTGCTCAGCGAGTACCCGCTGGGCACCTCGCCCGTCGCGGGCAACTTTCCGCGGCGCAACCGCATTATTTCGGGCCTGTCCATCGGCACCCTGGTGGCAGAAGCCGCACTGCAATCGGGCTCGCTGATCACCGCACGCATGGCGCTGGAACAGGGGCGCGACGTGTTTGCCATTCCCGGCTCCATCCATTCTGCGCAGTCGCGCGGTTGCCACGCGCTGATCAAGCAGGGTGCCAAACTGGTGGAAAGTGCACAGGACGTGCTGGAAGAGCTGGCACTGGAGTTGGCCCCCCGCCCGCAAGCCGACGCCGGGCAGGTGCCCGATGACAGCACGGCCCCGTTTGACGCAGCCCCTGATTCCGCCTTGCTGGAGGCACTGGGCTTTGACCCGGCGGGCCTGGATGCCCTGCAGGCCCGCACCGGCCTGCCCACTCCGGAACTGCTGGCACAGCTCATGGCGTTGGAGCTGCAAGGCCAGGTGGCACGCCTGCCCGGCGGCCTGTTCCAACGCATGGCGCAAGCCTGATCGCTCCAAGCCGGGGCACTGGACGGCGAGACCAAGGGGGAAGTCCCGCGGTAACGCGGGAGGGCGTTTATTCCGCGCTATAGTGGCCCATGTTTGAAGTGCTCACCTTTGTCTACGAAAACTACGACCCCGGCGAATCCTGCCCCGAACCGGAGCAGTTGCAGCGCAAGCTCACTGCGGTCGGTTTTGAATCCGATGAAATCGGAGAGGCCCTGGACTGGCTCAAAGGATTGGATGGGGCCGCCCATCCCCCTGCGCAGTGGCCTGCGTTGATCTCCCCGCAGCCCGGCAGCATGCGCATCTACGCGCACCACGAACAGTTTCACCTGGGTACCGAGGCACTGGGTTACCTGGGCTTTCTGGAACACGCCTGCGCCATGCCCGCGTCCATCCGCGAGGTGGTAGTCGACCGCGCCCTGGCTGCACCGGGTGGCCCGGTACCGCTGGACGACCTGAAAATCATCATCCTCATGGTGTATTGGCGTTTTGGCCAGGAACCCGATGCACTGCTGCTGGACCAGCTCTGCGCCGACGGTAGCGAGCGGGCCGTGCATTAGCGCCTGCAAACAGCAGCGAACCACAGCCCCCGGACGGGCCTACGGACCGGGCTCAGGCTAGCAAGCGCTGCGGATCGGCTTCTATTTTTGCCAAGGCGTCGCGCGTCGCGCGCACGGTCAAGGCCTCTTCTTCCTGCGGCAACAACAAGCCGGCCTGCAAATAAGCGGCCAGGCGACCGGCCTGGATCAGGTAGCTGTTGCCATTCAAGGCGGCAAACAGGTTCAAGTGCTTGCGCTCGCTGCGCCAGACAAATTGCACCTGGGTAATCCGGTGCTTGTAGTCCAGTGTGAACCACGCGCCCTGCCGCAACTCGGCAGCCCATGCCAGCATGGCAGCACTGGGCTTGGAGCCCCCGGCAGACACCACTTCGATGGAAGAGGCGTCCATGCCCAGCATCATCTCCAGGCTTTCCGAGTCCAGCGGCAAATCGCCCATGATGTCATCGCTGACAAAGTCTTCCAGATTGCCCAGACGCTGTGCCATGGCATCAATCTTTTCCTGCGGGATGGCCTGCGTCTTGGACAGGAATGCATCGGCCAGGGTGTCGCTGATCTTTTTGATATGGCCTTCCTGCTCGCTCGGCGCCATGGCCAGCAGCGTCATGCCGGAGCGCAGGCGCAACAGCAGACCGGGCAGGTCCTGGATCACGCGCGCACGTTCGGCGCGGCCGGGCTTGGCACTGGCCGCCCAGACCAGGTCGGTGGCGCATTTCTTCATGTTTTGGGTATCGTCATGCTTGGAGCCCTTGCGCAGCGCAGACACGGCGAGCACCTCGGCCCAGACCTTGAACAGAAAATCGCGAATGTCATCGCGCACCGGCATGTCCCTGAGCATGTTGCGCATCTCGATGGTGTACTGAATCGTCAGGGTTTCTTTTTGCTCTACCTGTTGCGCGACGCTGACCACTTTCTGGTTTTCACCCTTGTCGGTGAGAAACCGAGAGAGGAAAGTCTGGAACTCCTCGTGAACGATCTGGTACACCTTCTTACCGGTCTCGGGATACTGCTCGATCACTTGCACAATGCGCTTGACCTCGGTCTCCATCGCGCTGCTTTGCACGCCGGTTCCATCAAAACCCATTACGCAGGAGCCCATGCGGTCAATCAACATCCGCGCCGGGTGGTCTGCGGTGCCGAAGAAATCGGGGTCTTCCAGGGCCACGCGCAACACCGGCATTTGCAGGCGTGCGAACCAGACCCGGATGCCGGGCGGAATGCTCTCCTCGGCCAGGATGGCCTGAAACATCAGCGCCACGATTTCTATCGTGGCCTTCTCACCCTTGGTGGCGGCCTTTTGTTTGAGTTCGGTCGTGCGCTGTCGCAGGTCGCCGGCCACACGGGCCACACCAGCCACGCTGTAATCCTGGTACAGGGTGCCGCCCGCTGCAAACTGGGCAGCCAGCACTTGCTGCGAAAGCGCATGCGTCAGCGCGGGCGACTGCACCTGCAGCGCCGTGCCGGCAAAGTCGGCGCCGGCATTGCTGGTGAAAATGCGTTTGAGCTGACCCAACACGCCCTGTGCCCTGCTTCTGGCACGGGCCAGCGGCGTCCCGGAAGAAAGCATGCGCGTCTCTTCCGCCGGCGAATAGGCTGGAATGGGTTCACCGCCATCGATTGGCCTTACCAGGGGCGGTGTGCCCGTGCCGGACCCGGTCGCCGTGCCGGATACCTCAGCCGGTACCTGCTGGGCGGCGTTACCGCGCCAGGACAGGCGCCCCCCAAACAAACCGCTGCCCGGTGGCCGCTCAGGCGCGGGGGCAACCGAATGGCCACTCGTGCCCTGCAGTTCCTCTTCGCCGGTAGATGGCGCCTCGCCCGGCCGCACACCCATGGGGGCCCCGCCCCCGCTGGTGCGCTGCGCCTTGACGCGGTCCTTCAATTCGATGACCGGCAAAACGCCCTTGGCCACCAGGCCCTTGTTGACCCCCTGGTAGGCCTGCTGCATGCCCTCGATCAAGCCGTGTTGCACCACCTCGCTGACCAGACTCCAGAACTCCGGCTCCATGCCGGATTGGGGCCATTGCTCCACCAGCGGCAGCACCAGCACATCGGGGCGCAGCACATCACGGCCGTCCAGCTCTTCCAGGGATTCCAGCGCCTTGATGCGAACGTACAAATCCTCCAATTCGCCCAGCACGTTGTCATGGACCGTACGCGCCATGCGCGAGGCCAGGATCTTGTTTTCGGCCACATCGGTGCCGACCAGTTCCATGCCGCTCAAATCCTGTGGCTGGGTGTCTTTATGAAGCGGGTCCAGGCAGGCGCGCCATTCGGCGAGTGTGAGGTCCACCCAGCGTTGCCGTGCCGGCTTGTAAGCGGCCCAGGCATCCCGCCGGAGTTGGGATTCGCGTGCCAGACAGGGTTCGACGACGAGTTTGGTCAGTCGCAACGAGACGGCCTCGGCAATCCGCGCCATGGTCTTGCCCATGTCCGCCAGGTAGCGCTCACGCAGCGCTCTACCGAGCTGCAAGCGTGAGGCCAGACTGGACGACAAAACCATGTTGGCTACATATTAAACCGTAGCACCCGCGTTCGGATCGTTGGGGTCTTCTTCTTTTTTCGTGCCGCCCTTGATCAGGTCTTCGCGCTTGATGCCCAGCCACATGGCAATGGCAGCAGCGACAAAAACCGAGGAGTAAATGCCGAACAAAATACCAATCGTCAGGGCCAGCGCAAAGTAATGCAAGGTGGCGCCGCCGAACAGCAGCATGGACAGCACCATGAGCTGGGTGCAGCCGTGGGTGATGATGGTGCGGCTGATGGTGGAGGTGATGGCGTTGTCGATGATCTCCTCGGTATTCATCTTGCGGTAGCGCCGGAAGTTCTCGCGGATCCGGTCAAAGATCACCACCGATTCGTTCACCGAATAACCCAGCACCGCCAGCACCGCCGCCAGCACCGGCAGTGAAAACTCCCACTGGAAGAAGGCGAAGAAGCCCAGGATGATGACCACGTCGTGCAGGTTGGCGATGATGGCCGCCACGGCAAACTTCCACTCAAAGCGGATGGCCAAGTACAGCATGATGCCGGCCACCACGCAGGCCAAGGCTTTCAGGCCGTCGGCCGCCAGTTCATCGCCCACCTGCGGGCCGACAAACTCAGTGCGGCGCAGGGTGACGGTTGCATCAGCCGCCTTGAGCGCGCCCAGCACTTTTTCACTTTGCTGGGCCGAGCTGTTGCCCTTTTGCACCGGCATGCGAATCAGCACGTCGGTGGCGTTGCCGAAATTCTGCACCTGCACGTCGTTGATGCCCAGGGCATCCACCGTGCTGCGGATGGTGTTGAGGTCGGCGGGCTGGGAGTAGCTCACCTCCATCAGCGTGCCGCCGGTGAACTCCACCGACAGGTGCAGCCCGCGCGAGAACAGAAAGAACACCGCAGCCAGAAAAGTCAGGGCAGACACCGCGTTGAAAACCAGCGCATTCCGCATGAACGGAATGTCGCGGCGGATTTTGAAAAATTCCATTTTTTACTTTCCCTTTTGAACCGCAGGGGTCTGCTCTTGTGAGGCCGGGCGCCAGACGGTACCAATCGACACCGTCTTGAGCTTTTTCTGCCGTCCGTACCAGACATTGACCACCCCGCGCGAGAAGAACACGCCGGAGAACATGCTGGTCAGAATCCCCAGGCAGTGCACCACGGCAAAACCGCGCACCGGGCCGGAGCCGAAGGCCAGCAGGGCCAGACCGGCGATCAGGGTGGTGACGTTGGAGTCGATGATGGTGGCCCAGGCGCGGTCGTAACCGGCGTGGCTGGCGGCCTGCGGCGAGGCGCCATTGCGCAGCTCTTCACGCACGCGTTCGTTGATCAGCACGTTGGCGTCAATCGCCATACCCAGCACCAGCGCCATGGCGGCCATACCCGGCAGGGTCAGCGTGGCCTGCAGCATGGACAGCACGGCCACCAGCAGCAACAGGTTGAAGGCCAGCGAGACGCTGGAGATCACACCAAACAGCACGTAGTAAACGCACATGAAGGCGGCCACCGCCAGAAAGCCCCAGGTGACGCTGTTAAAGCCCTTGGCAATGTTTTCGGCACCCAAGGAGGGCCCGATGGTGCGCTCTTCGATGATTTCCATGGGTGCGGCCAGTGAACCGGCGCGCAGCAGCAGCGCGGTGTCGGCCGCTTCCATGGTCGTCATGCGTCCGGAAATCTGCACGCGGCCGCCGCCGATCTCGGAGCGGATCACCGGCGCGGTCACCACCTCGCCCTTGCCTTTTTCAAACAGCAGAATGGCCATGCGCTTGCCAATGCTTTCGCGCGTGACGTCCCGGAAGATGCGTGCGCCCTTGGCATCCAGCGTCAGGTGCACTGCGGCCTCCTGGGTCTGGCTGTCGAAGCCGGGCTGTGCGTCGGTCAGGTTGTCGCCGGTCAGGATGACCTGCTTCTTGACGATCACGGGCTGGCCATTGCGCTCCAGGAAGCGCTCGGTGCCAAAGGGTACGGGGCCGGCACCGGTCTCGGCGGCACGCGCCTCGGCGCTTTCTTCGACCATGCGGATTTCCAGGGTGGCGGTGCGGCCCAGAATGTCCTTGGCCTTAGCCGTGTCCTGCACGCCGGGCAGTTGCACCACGATGCGGTCCAGACCCTGCTGCTGGATCACCGGTTCGGCCACGCCGAGCTCGTTGATCCGGTTGTGCAGGGTGGTGATGTTCTGCTTGAGCGCCTGTTCCTGGATCTTGCGACCGGCGACCGGGTTGATGGCTGCCGTCAACTTGAATTCGGTGCCGTCGGCGGCCTCGGTGCTGATCAGCTCGGGGAACTGGTCCTGGATGATGGCCTTGGCCGCGTCCATGGCAGCCGTGTCTTTGAACTTGACTTCCACCGTCTGGCCATTGCGGGTAATGCCGTTGTGGCGCACGTTCTTTTCGCGCAGGTTGGTGCGGATGTCACCGGCCAGCGATTCAGCGCGTTTGCTGAGGGCCGCCTGCATGTCCACCTGCAGCATGAAGTGCACGCCACCGCGCAGGTCCAGGCCCAGGTACATGGGGGAGGCGTGTAAGGCGGAGAGCCAGGCCGGCGAGCGGGTCAGCAGGTTCAGCGCCACCACATAGGTGGGATCGGCCGGATCCGGGTTCAGGGCCTTCTGGATCGCGTCTTTGGCCTTGAGCTGGGTATCGGTGTTGGAGAAGCGCGCCTTGATGGAGCTGCCATCCAGCGCCACGGCATCGGGCGTCAGGCCCGCCGCCTTGAGCGCGTCTTCGACCCGGCCCAAGGCAGCCGTGTCCAGCCGCAAACCGGCCTTGGCCACCGACACCTGGACGGCCGGGGCTTCACCAAACACATTGGGCAGGGCATAGAGCCCCCCCACCAACAGCGCGATCAGGAGGATCGCGTACTTCCATACCGGGTAACGGTTCATGATCGCGCCAAAGTGAGTTGAGAAAAATTACTTGACCGAGCCCTTGGGCAGCACTTGCACCACCGCACCGCGCTGGATTTGCACTTCCACGCCAGCGGCGACTTCCACGCTCAGGCTGTTGTCATTGATCTTGGTGATCTTGCCCAGCATGCCACCCACGGTAACCACTTCGTCACCCTTGGCCAGCGCGTCGATCATGGCCTTGGCTTCTTTTTGTTTCTTCATCTGGGGGCGGATCATGACGAAATACAGCACCACAAACATCAGCACCAGCGGCAGCATGCTCATCAGGGTGGATTGCAAGTCACCGCCAGCGGCAGCAGCGGGAGCAGTTTGGGCAAAGGCAGAAGAAATGAACACAGGCAAACTCCACAAATAGGGGGAAAACGGGACTAAAACCACCCGGCAATCGGCCCGCGATGGGGCGTACCCGGGGGGTGCGGGACAACCCGGCATTGTACGGGGGCTGTGTGACGCGCAGGGCGGATAGGCCCAAGGCGGGCCCCAGGGATTTCAAGGGCATGCGGCGCCCGGGTGGAATGGCCACCCAAGGGCGGCTTCCAACGCTTGCCGCGCCCAGACCGAGCGACGGGCCGGGCACAGGATTTTGGGGACGTCGCTCAGGCCCGCTGCGCCTGCTGGTACTTGTCCAGCAACAGCGTCCACTGCTGGCGCGCCGCCTCCAGATGCCGCGCCTTGACGTGGCCAAAGCCGCGGATCTGCTCGGGGACCCGGGCAAACGCGGCGGCGGCATCACGGTTGGCTGCGCCAAGGGTGGGCAGCATGGCTTCGATGGCTGCGCGGTATTCGCCCACCAGCGCGCGCTCGGCCTGGCGCTCTTCGCTGCGGCCGAAGATATCCAAGGCGGTGCCGCGCAGGAACTTCAGCTTGGCCAGCAGCCGCAGGGCCGTGCCCATCCAGGCGCCGAACGGCTGCTTTTGCAGCTCGCCTTTTGCATTGCGTTTGGCAAACAGCGGCGGGGCCAGGTGGTAGTTGATTTTGAAGTCGCCTTCAAACTGGGTCTGCACCCGGGCCGCAAAGCCGGCGTCGCAATGCAGGCGCGCCACCTCGTACTCGTCCTTGTAGGCCATCAGCTTGAACAGGTAGCGGGCCACGGCTTCGCTCAGCGGCAGGCTCTCACCGGTATCCAACGCGGATTCCGCTGCGCGCACCTTCTCGACAAACGCGCGGTATTGCGCCGCATAGGCGGCGTTCTGGTATGCGGTCAAAAACGCCACGCGGTGCTGCACCAGGGCGTCCAGCGCGGCCTTGCCCGTCTTGGGTCGTGGCGTGAAGGCGATCACCTGCGCGGGTTGGAGCAGGCGCTGCACGGCAGCCGGATCAGCGGCGGCGCGGCAGCCCCAATCAAAGGCGGTCTTGTTGTTCTCCACCGCCACGGCGTTGAGCTCCATGGCGCGCATGAGCGAGGCACGCTGCAGCGGGACCCAGCCCTTTTGCCAGGCGTAGCCCAACATCATGGGGTTGGTGTAGATGGCGTCACCCAGCACCTGCAGCGCCAGCGCGTCGGCGTCGAACGTGCCGAGATGGTCCTCGCCCACCAGCTTGGCGATGTCGCTCAGGCACTGTGCGCCGGGATTGACCCAGTCGGCGTTTTTCACAAAACCGGCTGTGGGCGCGCTGTGGGCGTTCAACGCCACATGGGTGCGGCCGTGGCGCATGCGCAGGGCCGTCTCCTGGCCCGCCACCACGATGGGGTCGCAGCCGATGATCAGGTCAGCGCTGGCCATGCCCACGCGGGTGGTGCGTATGCTGTCCTGCGTCGCGCCGATCAGCACATGGCTCCAGGTGGCACCGCCCTTTTGCGCCAAGCCACCGGCGTCCTGGGTGACGATGCCCCGGCCCTCCAGATGCGCGGCCATGCCGAGCAACTGGCCGATGGTGATGACGCCGGTGCCACCCACGCCGGCCACCACCATGCCCCAGACGCCGCCCGGGGCGCTGGCCAGATCGGCGATCACGGGTAGCGGCAGCTCGGCCAACCCGGCTGCGTGCGCTATACCTGCACCTGCACTCACGTTGGCGTGGGTGCTTGCGTGGACCGCAGACGGTCCAGAGGCAGCACCTAGCGCAGCCGCCCCCTTGGGCTTCTTCAGCTTGCCGCCCTCCACCGTGACAAAGCTGGGGCAAAAACCCTTCAGGCAGGACATATCCTTGTTGCAGCTGCTCTGGTTGATCCGGCGCTTGCGGCCCAGCTCGGTCTCCAGCGGCTCCACGCTGATGCAGTTGCTCTGCACACCGCAGTCGCCACAGCCTTCGCACACCAGTTCGTTGATGACCACGCGGCGGGCCGGGTCCACCAGGGTGCCGCGCTTGCGGCGGCGGCGCTTTTCGGTGGCGCAGGTCTGGTCGTAAATGATGACCGTCGTCCCTTTGATCTCGCGGAACTCCCGCTGCACCGCGTCCAGCGTGTCGCGGTGCTGGATGGCGATGCCGGCCGGCAGGCCGGGCCGGTCATCGTACTTCTCCGGCTCGTCGGTGACTATTGTGATCTTGACCGCACCCTCGGCGACCATGCTGTGCGCGATCTGGATCACGCTGTGCCCTTCAGGCCGCTCACCCACCTGCTGGCCGCCGGTCATGGCCACCGCGTCGTTGTAAAGAATCTTGTAGGTGATGTTCACGCCCGCCGCGATGCTCTGGCGGATCGCCAGGATGCCGCTATGGAAGTAGGTGCCGTCGCCCAGGTTGGCAAACATGTGCTGGTCGTGGCTGAAGGGTTGCTGGCCCACCCAGGGCACGCCCTCGCCGCCCATCTGCGTGAAGCCCACGGTGGCCCTGTCCATCCAGATGGTCATGAAATGGCAGCCAATGCCGGCCATGGCACGCGAGCCTTCGGGCACTTTGGTACTGGTGTTGTGCGGGCAGCCCGAGCAGAACCAGGGCTGGCGCTCCGGGCCTTTGCCGCTGCGCAGCTCAATGGCGTGCATGGCCTGTTCCTTGGCCTGCAGGATGGCTAGCTGTGCGTCGATGCGCGCAGTGGTGTCGGCATCCAGCCCCAGCTTTTTGATGCGCCGGGCAATGGCGCGCGCAATCAGCGCGGGGTTCAGATCGGCATTGGCACGCAACAAGGTGTGCTCGCTCGGATTGGGTACCGACCATTCGCCACCGGCGCCATAGCGGTCCTCGGTATCCACCGCGTCGAACTTGCCCAGCACCGTGGGCCGCACATCGGCACGCCAGTTGTACAACTCTTCCTTGAGCTGGTATTCGATGACCTGGCGCTTCTCTTCCACCACCAGAATCTCCTGTAGGCCGGTGGCAAATTCGCGCGTCAGTTGCGCCTCCAATGGCCAGACCACGCCGACCTTGTGCAGGCGGATGCCGATGCGTCTGCAGGTGGCATCGTCCAGCCCCAGGTCGATCAGGGCCTGGCGTGTGTCGTTATAGGCCTTGCCGCTGGCGATAAGGCCGAAGCGGTCGTGCGGCCCCTCGATCACGTTGTAGTTCAGGCGGTTGGCGCGGATATAGGCCAGCGCCGCGTACCACTTGTAGTCGAAGAGCCGCGCCTCCTGTTCCAGCGCATGGTCAGGCCAGCGGATGTGCAGCCCGCCGGGCGGCAGCACAAAGTCGGTCGGCGTTTGAATCTGCACGCGGTTCGGGTCGACCAGCACCGTGGCGCTGGATTCGACGATTTCCTGAATCGTCTTCATGCCCGCCCAGACGCCGGAGAAGCGGCTCATGGCAAAGGCGTGCAGGCCCAGGTCCAGAATCTCCTGCACATTGGCTGGAAAGAACACCGGAAAGCCGCAGGCCTTGAAGATGTGGTCGCTCTGGTGGGCGGCGGTGCTGCTCTTGGAGATGTGGTCGTCCCCGGCCACCGCGATCACGCCACCTAAAGGGCTGGTGCCGGCCATGTTGGCGTGTTTGAACACGTCCGAACAGCGGTCCACGCCCGGGCCCTTGCCGTACCAGATGCCAAACACGCCGTCGTATTTGTTGCTGCCGGGCGGCGCAAAGCCAAGTTGCTGCGTGCCCCAGAGGGCAGTGGCGGCCAGCTCTTCGTTGACGCCGGGCTGGAACACGATGTGCTGGGCCTTGAGGTGCTTTTCGGCCTTCACCAAGGCCTGGTCATAACCACCCAGCGGCGAGCCACGGTAGCCGCTGATGAAACCAGCGGTGTTCTTGCCCAAGCGCGCATCGCGCACGCGCTGCAGCATGGGCAGGCGCACCAAAGCTTGCACGCCGCTCATGAAGGCAGGGCCGTGGTCCAGGGTGTATTTGTCGTCGAGGGTGACGGTGTCCAGGGCGTGGCGCAGGGGTTCTGGCAGCTCGGAGAGAAGGCGGGTGTCCAGCGGGGCATTCATGGGTAGTGGCTCCTGTTGATCTCCGTTGCCTTGTGGGCAACTTGTATGCAGCCCGGTCCGGGTAAGGTGGGTGCGACGTGGGTTGAAGTGTAGTGCAGAGAATGCCTTTGCGGGCCTGTGTCTTACCCTTGGTATGCGGGTCACTTGGGTGCATCGGCCCGCACAGATTGGCTGGACGGTATAAAGACACCGGGGATAAAATTCCCAGCAGGAGCGCCACCCCATGAAACCCAATTCTGTTGCTATCGACGGCCTTGCCACAGAGTCCATCAAGCTGCCTGCGAAAGTTGCCAGCATGCTGAAATCTGAAGCCGAGAAGAACCAGCTGTCAATCCCTGAGCTACTCCTGCAATGGCTGGATGAGCAAGCCGACGCGCGCGAGTCTGCTGCTGTCATGAAGCGCATCAAAGATGGGCAAGAAAAAACTTCCTCTTGGAGCGAAGCGCGCAAGCGCCTGATGGATGCACCGTGAGTCCATGGACCGTCGTTGTACCGCATGCCGTTGAAAAGACTCTCGCCAAAATCGACAAACCGGTACGTCTGCGCATAGTGGAATTGATTGACTCCCTTGAGACGGGAAATCCACGCAGCATGGGGAAAGGGCTCACAGCCAACCAGTCGGGACTGTGGCGATACCGTGTGGGTGACTACCGCATCATTGCGGATATTGAAGACAAAATTCTGACGATCACCCTGGTAAAAGTCGGGCACCGGTCCAAGGTCTACGAATAGCTCCCGTTGAACGCAGGACATTTGTAAGGGCCTATTCCCGCTCACGCGGGGGAACCGCCGTTGTGCCGGTGGCCTTGACCATCCGGAAGGGCCTATCCCCGCTCACGCGGGGGAACCGGAGGAGCCTTTGACAGTCCCTTGTGCAAAACGGGCCTATCCCCGCTCACGCGGGGGAACCTTGCCCAGCAGCAGATCCACGGCATTGGTCACGGGCCTATCCCCGCTCACGCGGGGGAACCCTCATGACCATGGCAATTTTGGGCTTGGTTGTGGGCCTATCCCCGCTCACGCGGGGGAACCAACAATTGATCATCGCCGGTATGGCTGTGGTAGGGCCTATCCCCGCTCACGCGGGGGAACCAACTTCAAGGCCGGCTGCAGCGGCAAGGTCCAGGGCCTATCCCCGCTCACGCGGGGGAACCCAAGTGTGAACCCGGGACTTTAGCTGCATCGCGGGCCTATCCCCGCTCACGCGGGGGAACCAGAGCGCCAGGAGCACGGAGCCGGAAATGTCGGGGCCTATCCCCGCTCACGCGGGGGAACCAAGGCACAGTCCTCAGCGGCGACTCGCTCAAAGGGCCTATCCCCGCTCACGCGGGGGAACCAGCCTGCGTGAAGACGTGAGCATTGCCGACGAGGGCCTATCCCCGCTCACGCGGGGGAACCTCTCCGCGCCCTGCAAACATGGGGCTTAGCACGGGCCTATCCCCGCTCACGCGGGGGAACCGGTGCGTGCTGTTTTTGGTGCGCTCTCTGCTGGGGCCTATCCCCGCTCACGCGGGGAACCAATCTGGCTGTATGTGCGTTTAATACGGAATTGGGCCTATGCCCGCTCACGCGGGGGAACCGTACGCACACCATTTTGATCAGGCAGTTCGACTGGGCCTATCCCCGCTCACGCGGGGGAACCGCATTCAGGCGGTGGGCCGTGGCCGCGCCGTAGGGCCTATCCCCGCTCACGCGGGGGAACCGCGGTCACCGTGTCGGCCGCGCTGGTGGTCAAGGGCCTATCCCCGCTCACGCGGGGGAACCGTTCAAAGGTTCCGGGCGGCATTCCGAGCATGGGGCCTATCCCCGCTCACGCGGGGGAACCGTGGCGCAGGACATGACCCGCGAGCGCGTAGAGGGCCTATCCCCGCTCACGCGGGGGAACCTTTGCCGGCGCTGCCACCGGTGCGGCGGGCTGCGGCCTATCCCCGCTCACGCGGGGGAACCATAAGCGCGGGGTCAGCGCCAATAGTCGCGTGGGGCCTATCCCCGCTCACGCGGGGGAACCTGCAATGAAGCCGTGATCCGGCATTTTCTTGAGGGCCTATCCCCGCTCACGCGGGGGAACCCCCATTCACGCCCGTCGGCATCAGGGCAAAACGGGCCTATCCCCGCTCACGCGGGGGAACCGGACGGAATACTCTTTTTTCCGCGCCTTTTTGGGGCCTATCCCCGCTCACGCGGGGGAACCTTTGGACAATTGGGGTGCGTCTGATGGTGGCGGGGCCTATCCCCGCTCACGCGGGGGAACCTGGTAGAGGGGATCGCAATTTCTTGGTAACTAGGGCCTATCCCCGCTCACGCGGGGGAACCACGGCGGCGAAGGCCTGCAGCTCCTGCTCGTAGGGCCTATCCCCGCTCACGCGGGGGAACCATGCCAATCTCATCGATGATGGTCTCGTAGAAGGGCCTATCCCCGCTCACGCGGGGGAACCACATGCGAAACCTGCGCCAGGTGGCTGCAAATGGGCCTATCCCCGCTCACGCGGGGGAACCCCTGGTCCCGCACCAGGATCAGTGCGTCAATGGGGCCTATCCCCGCTCACGCGGGGGAACCAGGTCCTTGCGGGCCTTGAGCTCGTCCCAATACGGCCTATCCCCGCTCACGCGGGGGAACCGCGCACCAATCCGGTGGCGCTGAAGAAGACCAGGGCCTATCCCCGCTCACGCGGGGGAACCTGGCGCTGGTGTTGCTCCATTGAATCTGACAACGGCCTATCCCCGCTCACGCGGGGGAACCCGCCGTATCCACCACTCCGGTTTACGACATACGGGCCTATCCCCGCTCACGCGGGGGAACCGCAAATCCTACTGATGGAACCGCGTTAGTAGAGGGCCTATCCCCGCTCACGCGGGGGAACCACCACAGGGACCGGTCTGCCGCACTGCGCACGGGGCCTATCCCCGCTCACGCGGGGGAACCCGTTTAGCTGGTGCTCTAATTCTTCGCTGCTGGGGCCTATCCCCGCTCACGCGGGGGAACCCCAAAGGCAGGGCCGTGGCGCGCTTTTTACGGGGGCCTATCCCCGCTCACGCGGGGGAACCAAGGCCCAGGTTGTAACGACTGAATTTCTGGCGGGCCTATCCCCGCTCACGCGGGGGAACCTTGATAATTTGATGCAAAAATTATTTGGAAAAAGGCCTATCCCCGCTCACGCGGGGGAACCAATACGACGTACCAACTAACTGGGTCTTTTCAGGGCCTATCCCCGCTCACGCGGGGGAACCACGGTGGCGGCGTATACCGTGGAGCCACAAGCGGGCCTATCCCCGCTCACGCGGGGGAACCGGAAACGGTGGAATCTTGAAGGACAGGTAATAGGGCCTATCCCCGCTCACGCGGGGGAACCCGTTTAGCTGGTGCTCTAATTCTTCGCTGCTGGGGCCTATCCCCGCTCACGCGGGGGAACCGAGGTGCCCAGCGCGACATCGTGGGCAACCACGGGCCTATCCCCGCTCACGCGGGGGAACCCCCCCGTCTCGTCGTACCTCTACCGCGCCGGTACGGCCTATCCCCGCTCACGCGGGGGAACCGCGACGCCAGACGCAACCACGTTATTGAACGGGGGCCTATCCCCGCTCACGCGGGGGAACCTGCGATATACCCGGCAGCGCTGCCCTTGCCCGCGGCCTATCCCCGCTCACGCGGGGGAACCCACCAGTGCAAGCGCAGCCAGTGCGCCGCCTTGGGCCTATCCCCGCTCACGCGGGGGAACCGCCGCTAAAAATAGTGTGATCGTTTACGATCCGGGCCTATCCCCGCTCACGCGGGGGAACCAATGGGCCCGACAAAATAGCCCTGCTCGTCGAGGGCCTATCCCCGCTCACGCGGGGGAACCTTCAATGCCGTCGCGGCGCCCTTGCTTTCCTCGGGCCTATCCCCGCTCACGCGGGGGAACCAGTCCGATGATTGATTTGGCGCGTTGCATTGAGGGCCTATCCCCGCTCACGCGGGGGAACCGACCCGGTGATGTAGCCACTCGGATTCGAAGCGGGCCTATCCCCGCTCACGCGGGGGAACCTGTCTGTTTGCGATGAATACACCTCCAAGTGGGGGCCTATCCCCGCTCACGCGGGGGAACCCGGCTTGCATGTCAGTACGTCTGCACGCGATAGGGCCTATCCCCGCTCACGCGGGGGAACCGGAGGTACTTAGTTTGGATAGCTTGCATTTTGGGGCCTATCCCCGCTCACGCGGGGGAACCAATTTCGCAATGGGTCGTGGGTTTTGGAGGTGGGGCCTATCCCCGCTCACGCGGGGGAACCGGGAGTTGTCGGCGCGGAATCTCCTAGATCAAGGGCCTATCCCCGCTCACGCGGGGGAACCTGCAAGGTTGAGGTCATGCTGTACCCCTTCGAGGGCCTATCCCCGCTCACGCGGGGGAACCCTGATGCACCCAAGCATTATTTTGCTCTAAACGGGCCTATCCCCGCTCACGCGGGGGAACCGGGATTTCCCCGTACCGGCCCGTGGGCCATCGGGGCCTATCCCCGCTCACGCGGGGGAACCAGACCTATATATCCAATGGCTTACCCATTCCGGGGCCTATCCCCGCTCACGCGGGGGAACCTAGGTCTCAAAACGCTCCGCATGTAAGACACTGGGCCTATCCCCGCTCACGCGGGGGAACCTCACACCATGCCTTGATACGTGAGCCTTTGGTGGGCCTATCCCCGCTCACGCGGGGGAACCGTACACCACGCGGTCACCACAAGGGTAAACGTGGGCCTATCCCCGCTCACGCGGGGGAACCGAACATCACATTGACGCCGCAAGGGTAAACGTGGGCCTATCCCCGCTCACGCGGGGGAACCTGGTGCGATGGTAGGGCTGTTCACTTGGGTACGGGCCTATCCCCGCTCACGCGGGGGAACCGACGGGTTCACCAGGTATGCACGGGCCGCAGGGGGCCTATCCCCGCTCACGCGGGGGAACCCGAGTGGGTGAAGCGAGTACCCAAGCCTATGCGGGCCTATCCCCGCTCACGCGGGGGAACCCGCGTGACCATCGTGCTTTTACAACCCGAGTGGGGCCTATCCCCGCTCACGCGGGGGAACCGCCGTCTTCGCCTTCAGCATGTTGCCCCTGGTGGGCCTATCCCCGCTCACGCGGGGGAACCTCGGCCTTTGCAGCTTCGGCCCCTTCGAGTGTGGGCCTATCCCCGCTCACGCGGGGGAACCTCGATCCGTGACCAGTCGCTTGCATATCAAGGGGGCCTATCCCCGCTCACGCGGGGGAACCGGGTCCGCCTCGGCAGAACCATAGTGCAATGGGGGCCTATCCCCGCTCACGCGGGGGAACCACAACCCCATTTAGACGTGCTATAGCCCTGTACGGCCTATCCCCGCTCACGCGGGGGAACCGTGAAGGTGTAAATCACCTGCACCCAGCGAAAGGGCCTATCCCCGCTCACGCGGGGGAACCAGGCACTGGCGCTAATCGCATGGCGCGACCAAGGGCCTATCCCCGCTCACGCGGGGGAACCTATGCACGCGGCCATGATCAAGGCTTCGATCAGGGCCTATCCCCGCTCACGCGGGGGAACCTCATAGTGTTCATTGTGTTCCTTTATTCCTTTGGGCCTATCCCCGCTCACGCGGGGGAACCCCAGCCCCGCTGTATCGAATATTTATAGTCTTGGGCCTATCCCCGCTCACGCGGGGGAACCGATGACGTTGACTGCTGTGCCGCCGTCCACCAGGGCCTATCCCCGCTCACGCGGGGGAACCTTCCTCACCGTCGCCTGTCTCGCCCAGGTCCACGGCCTATCCCCGCTCACGCGGGGGAACCAGGTTGGGCTGCAGCTGCTCGCCGGCCTGCTGGGGCCTATCCCCGCTCACGCGGGGGAACCTCTCACACGCAACTCATTGCTGTGTAAGAGAAAACAACGAAATCCACTCCAATTTTTAAAGATCGTTTACAGACTTGCTGCGGCGGGTAATCCACATTCCGTCCATTTCCACCAGCTCACGCGGTGGCGTTCCAAGATGGGCAAGGCCGATGCCGCCTACTTCATTCAGGTCACGCCAGACCATCACCAGACTGCCTTGTGGTTCCTGCCCATGCCAGTCCGCAACAACGCCCCACACGCGCTTCCGCACGGCAGGGTTCATCCGCGGTGCAACAAAGACATTGGTTGCCACCTCCAACATCACCGACGCCAGAAAACCATGAAACCGGTCCGCCACATCACGCGTCGTGATCATCACCAGTGCCATGGACCTCCTCCGTGCGTAGCACCTGCTTGATCTTGTCGATCATCGTTGGTATGACTTGCTGCTTGCGAAACACCTGTGCGGCTTCACGGCGCACCAAGCGATCCACCGTTTCCGGTGAACCTTTGGCAACCTGCCGGGCCGCCGTAAAGGCAATTTGCAAAGTGACTGACTCGCGAAAAAGGTCGGCAATATCCAGCACGAAGGACTGGCCTGAGTCTTCATGGATAAAGCCCAACGGCGGCAACGCCGCCAACGACTGCACGGCAATCGCGGCCGCTGCCTGCACCGCAGTTGCGGCATGGTTGAGGGCCTGGTTGGGAATATCCGCCGCCATGGGATTGGCCCGGTCGTAGTGCCGGCCGTTCCACTCAATCTCGTGCTTGTCGGCCATCAGTTTGTACATGACCTTGACGCGCGAGCCTTCAATGCCGCGCAGTGTGTCCAGTTCGCGATGGGGCAACACTTCCCCCAGACGCAAGGCGTACATGTGCCGCGCCACGCTGATGCGCCGACGCGGGTTACCCCACAGTTCCGCTTGGCGTCGGGCCACGTCGGAGCGGTCCGGCAGCAGCGGTGGCGCCGTGTATGAACGCACGCCGTCCTGTCCTACGGCAGCCATCAGCGTGCCGTGGCGGGCCAGCAGACGCAAGGCGTCGTGCGTGACGCTGCTACCCGGCCCCAGCAAAATCATGGACACCGATTGGTGTGGAATCTGATCGATCTGCGGGGTCAGCGAGTCCCTGCCGCGCATGAAATGCAGACACCCATCCACCACGCACAGCTCGCCCCTTTCAAGCCAGAGCAAGCCGTGCCGGTCCGCGTGCGGAAAGCGGGCCGTTTCCAGGCCCAGGCGTCCTTTCAGCATCGTTCAGGCGCGCGCAGAACGCAGCAACAACATGCCAAACCCAAAGGCCCGGTGCCGCCCCACACCGGTGCCAAGCAGTTGCGCAAAGGCTTGCGGATCGGTCACCCGCAACTGCCCCGCCAACACCGCATCAGGCCCGGTGACCAGGCGACTCTGACGGGCGTCCGTGCCGGAACCTTTTGAACCCTTTCGCGTAACGCCCAGAAGCTGGTAGCGGGTGACACTGGCGTCCACCAGTTCCGCGCCGCCCTGGCGCGCCAGGAGTTCACGCAGCCACTGCACATAGACCACGCTGCGGTTCAGCTCGGCGCCTCCGGACTTTTCCACTGCGGCCAAAAAGGCATCGCGCTCGCGGCCGGTCTTGCCCTCGCGAACAATGGGCCGCACCCGCACTTCAAAGCCCAGCACATGCCCGGCGGGCCAGAGCAAGGGAAAAGGGCGCGCGTTCATGCCGGCGTGGCGCAGCGTCTGGCCCAGCCCGAGCGCAGCGGCCGCATCCGGATCGGCCAAGGCCGCGCATTGCGCCAACTCGGCAGGGCTTAGACGGGTGTAGGCGAGCAAACCCTGTTCCGCATCCAAGTAGCGAAACGGCTGTGGTGCGTGTTCACCAAACGCGGCGTGCAACAGTGCGTGCAAGGCGTAGCCCAAGTCACCCTGCGCGTCGAGGAGCCGATGCCGGGCCGCCCAGGCGGCCAGACGTTGCGGGTCGGGCTGGGTGTGCAACAGATGGAGTACATCGGAACTCATGCGGCACCCCCTGCATTGCGGATAAGGCCTTCACGCACCGGGCGCCAGCCACCGTGCAGACCACTGGTCCAGTTGCGTTCATCACAAAGGTCCAAGCAACGGTCGCCCGGCAAGTGTCCCTCTCCATCGGGCCATTGGGCTCGCAGACCTGAGGTGCCGTTGGCAAACGGTGCAAGCTGCAGGGCCTGCAGCACCGAATCGGCCTCCACCCAGCCAGCCACCAGCCGCCCTACCGGCAGGCAGGGCTTGCGCCCGATAAACAAAGGGCGCTGTGGCCGGTCCAGGGCATGGGCCACATCGTCCAGCGTGGGCGCCTCATCCGCTGGCTGAAGGCGCACCGCGAGCAGGGCCGTGAGGTCGGCGTGGTAATCCCGAAAGCGCAAATGCGGGCTGTCATAGGACGCAGCACCGCCGCGCCGTTCTTCAACCGTGCCCCAGGTCGTCCAAGCCTTGTCAGCAGCACCCAGTTGCGCGGTTTGGAAATCGGTGAGTCTGGAACCCGGCGCTTCCAACCGCGCCCCCATGCGCAAGCGCGCTTGCAAACGGTTGTGCAGCACGTCATCACCGCGATCCCAACCCAGAGCATTGGCCATCAGACCCGTGACCATGGAGAGCGCCGGAAAGTCGCGAATGACGCCGAAGTTGTCTATGGCTTCGCCGCCAAACGCGATCAGCGGTGACGACAGCCGTATCAGCAAATGGCGCGGCATGTCAGGCCGCCTTTGCGGGCGCAGTGCCCTGGGTGATGTAGGCCTGCACCCAGTCTGCCAACGCATTGAGCGGCAGCTTTTGCGCGTTGGGGACATCTACCTTGTCCAGCGCCAAAAAGCGGCGGTCCAGCGTGGCGCCGTAGGCCTCATCCAGCTTGCCGATTTCGTCCGCCAGCATGTGCACGGCGGTTTCGCGCAAAGCGGGCTGGTTCAAGCCCAGCGCGTTTTGAAACGCACCGGCCAGACTGCGCGGCTGCCAGTCGCCCACCTCGACCAACAGGAACTTGGCCCATTCGAAGGGCGCGGTGGAGCCGCGCTTGGCACCGGGGCTGACGGTGGCTATCAGATGCAGCAAGTGCTGCACCACGCGGCCCGCCAATTCACGCTTTTCAGGGGGCAAGGTGGCCCAGTCTTTGGCCGACTCGCCCTCCAGGTTGGCAATCAGTTGCGGCACATCGACCACCACATAACCATAGTAAAGGCCCGAGGCCAGCTCGGTATCAAAAATACCCGCCGAACCCTGCTCGCCCGCTTCGCGCAACAGGTCATCCACCACGGTGAAGTAATCGTTCTCCACCTGCGCTTCGTGCACCGTGAAGGCGTGCGCCACGTACACCGATGCATCCCGGCTGGCCAGCACATCGGAGGTGACCATGCGGCCGAACAAGGCCGACTCCAGGCCGCTGCCATGCTTCAGCGCCTCGATGTTCTTCTTCTCATCTTTCAGGAACTTGGCGATGGCGGCCTTCAAGGACTTGGCATCGGGGTTGTCTTGCGCCAACTCGGTACAGCGTTTGACCAGGTAGTCGATCTCCGCATAGCCCAGCAATACAGCCTGCCCGGTTTCAAGCGCCTCCTTGCCCTTGGACTCCTTGCCGCCCTTGTCCAGCAGACCCGCGTCGCGCAGGCCCTCGCCAGCCGATTGCGCCAGTGCATCGGTCAGCCCTGCCTCCACCAGACGTTTGCGGATCAGGTCCAGCGTCACGCGGGAACGCACGGCCATCGGCACGCCCAGGTTTTGCAGTGCGAAGTGGTCATCCGCCACACGCCAGTGGCGCTTGAGGCATTGCGAAGAGATGCGCGTGCGCACCGCATCGCCATAGGGCAGGCGCTTGGCCAAACCGGCGTCGTCGCGGTTGAGCAGCGCGCCGGGGTAATTGTGCAGAGTGTGGATCTGGATAAAACGGGGCAGGTTCATGAAAACTCCTTGAATGGTGTTGCTTGCTTATGACTTGGATGCTGCACGGGCCAGCGCTGAAAAATAGGGTCCTGCAATGCGCAGGCGTAGCTCCTCGGCCCGGGCCTGGCGGCCGCGCTGGCTGCTGCCCTCGCAGAGAACCAACTCGCCCAGTTCGCGCCAGTTGGGAGCAACCCCTTTGCTTGCCATCAGACGCAGCACGCGCGGCAACAGCTGGGTGAAGGCGCTCCCGCGCGAGGTGAGCAGCTTGGTAACGCGCGATTCCGACACGCCCGCTTGCTCCAGTTGAAGGCCCAGCTTGTGCTTGCCGTCATGGCCCACCAGGGCCATGCCATGCGCGATCAAAGCCCAGCGCGGCCAGGTGTCTGCATGCCATTGCTCGGGTGCAAGACCAGCCGCCAGCAGGGCCCGGGCCAGCGCTGCGAACTGGTGGGGTTGCAGCGCCTCGGCCTGCAACCTGGCCAGCGCCGCGCGCTCACCCGAACCGGCGCGCTGGATGTAGGCCGCCAATGCGCCAAAGGGCTCACGGTGCTCGGCAGCTTGTGCGGCTGCAGGCATTTCGTCGGTGTTGCGTTCAAGCGTGGTCAAGGGAATTCTCCTGTCGTTGAAGACTGATTTCTCGGTAGTGGTTGGCTAGCGCGGGCAGCGGGGACTTGGCCTTTCGCAGCCCGCCGTGGAAGCGTGACAAGGCGGCCGACTGGGCACGGTATTTTTGAACCCCGTTGCGCGGCCCGGCATCGAAGGCAATTTTTAAAACTGCTTCGGCCCGTGCCACCAGCGCCAGCAGCCACTGCAGGTGTTGCGCGGCAGGGTCCGCGGCGTCCAGCTCTTCGTTGAGATCGTCAAAAAAGCGAGCGTCCTCGGCACGCTCAAAGGGATCGGCAAACTTGCTGGCCTTCGCCTTGTTGCCTTTGCTCTTATCGTCGGATTTGCCGCTTGCAAACAACAAAATCAAAGCGTGTTCAAGAAGGTCATTTACTTCACTAATGGCCGCAATACGTTGCTTGGCAAGCCGTTCCAACTGGTCCTTTTGGTTGCTCACCATCAGGCCCCTTGCCTTGGCGGATATAGGGACGCGGCGCTCGTGGTAGCCCTCGGTCTTGCCCTGACCACGCGTCACACCCTGTGCAATAAAGACCAGCGCCGGCTCCTTGGCAGATTTCGATAGCTGGTAGGCCGCCGGTGGCTGGTATTTGCCACCAAACAAAAGCTCCGCAACCAGCTTGTAGGTGAAGCCGCCGGCCGTAATCGTCAGGGCCTTGCCACCTTCCACGTCGATCGGTGTCCAGGCATCTCCGGTCATGCCATTCAGCTCCTTTGCTGCAATGCGCGCCGCCTTGCTGCCGGTTCCATGGGACTTGATGGCACCGTCCACTTCCTGCAGCCGGATGCGGCGGCAGATTTCGATATAAAAGGGGTCGAGTTTGTGGAAAGACAAACTGCCAAGCCCATCCCAGGGCGCCAGCCAGACCAGGGCCAGACCGTCCACCTCTTGCAGCCCCAGTGCCTCAACCGTGCGCGCACGCGCGGCCAGCAAGGCTGCCACGTCACGTACCCAGCGGGCCCCAGGCAAGCCGACGGCCGCAACGCCCACGCCCGGCCTGCTGGCAAACCCGCCGTTCATGCGCGAGGCACCATAGTTTCCGGCGCCTAAAAATCCCTCCTGTGTCTGCAAGCTCAGCAAGGCGTAGAGCCAGTCCTCTGGCTGGGAGCGGCGTGCACGGCTGCCCTTCAGGTCGTGGTTCTTGGAGGTCACCAGCATGTCGATTTCATCGGCTGCAAATGACTGCGATTTCCAGTCTGCAACGTTGCCACCAACCACCGCCGCCTGCAGCAGCGCAGGCCGCTCAGGCGGTGACACCAGACACCAGGCGGCGCCGTCCGGGTCGTCGGGCGTAAGCGCCAGCAAGGCCTCACGCCACGCATCCACCGTGGCGAAGGCGGTCGCGTGCCCTGCCTTGTGAAGAGCAATGGCCGCCAACTGCACCAGAAAGGCATGCCAGGGATGGCGCTGGTGCGGCCGCAAGGCCGGATAGTCGCGCACCTCATCTTCGCCCAGCGCCACAAACAGCTGGGGCAGACTAGCGCCAACCGTCTCGCCATCGCTTGCCCTGCGGTAGCGAACCAAGGGCTCTTTGAGCAGCGAAAACTGCAGTCCATCTTCAATGGTCATATGGCCTCTCCCTGTGTTGATGTGGTGACTGCATTCGCCTTCAGGCGTTGCAAACCAAAGCGGTCGTAGCGGTAGCGCGCTGACCCCAGGCTGAACGCAAACCCAGCCTGCCCAGGCAAGAGGGCGATGTCAGCGGGCTGGGCGTCGGGGCTGAGTTCTTTAGGCAGGTGGTGAAAGCGCAATGCCAGCTGTTTTACGCCCTGCTTGAAGGGGCCAGGTTGCGGTGGATCAAATGTCACCAACCGGTCTGCTGCACCCAGGCGCGTGGCAATTTTTTGATCACTGTCGGGGAAGGCCACATCGCTGAACGCAGATTCATACGGCAGGGTGTGGAGGCGGCCCACGGACCGCCCGGCTCCCGTATCGCCTTCTATTTGTTGACCCAGCTTCTTCCAGTCGTCACCCAACTCGCTCTCAATAGCCAGCAACGCTCCCCTGTGCGTGGCGCACTCCACCAGCAGGCGGTTATCGGCAGGTATCTGGCGGGTAGGCTGCGCAGTAATCAGGCGCAGGGTGGCCTCCAGCATGCGCAGGTCCGGATAGACGCCGCCCCCGTTGTGGAAGCGGCCCAGTCCGTTGCTGGCACGCTTCAACATGGGCGACAGGTCATTACCTTTGGGGGTCAGCACCCAGGCCTGCGGTTTGTTAAAACCCTCGGGCCTTTCAGTATCCAGACGGGCGTGGCGGTGTAAGCGGCCTATGCGCTGCAACAGCACGTCCATGGGGCACAGGTCGGTGATCAGCAAGTCGGCGTCGATGTCCAGGCTTTGCTCAAGCGTCTGCGTGCCAATGACCACGCGCCCACCCACACCAGAACGGACCTTTCCAAGCTGGGCCTCGACCGCTTGGTCCAGTAGGGGGCGGTCCGTCTTACTGTAGCGGCTGTGGTGCACCGTGCTGATTCCATTGGCCTTGAACAACCAGTTGCCGCCTTGCTCCTGCGCCAGCAGTTCCAGCGCCTGCTGTGTTGCCACGGCGCTGGGCACCGTATTGCGCACCACCAATACACGGGCACCCTGCGCTGCGGCTTGCGCCGCGAGGGTGGCTACGCGCACGGGGTCGTCCATGGCGTCCAGCGTCTGCCAGTGCAACTCCTTGCTGTGAGGGCCACCCTCTACGGTTTGCAGCTGAACGCCGGACGCAAGCCGCGCGCTGATCAGGGGATAGGGGATGGCGCAGGCCTCAGCCAACGATGGTTGCACAAGCTTCTTTGAATGGCTGATGTTGAGATAGCGCGTGCGCGCGCTGGAGCCCAGCGTTGCAGAAAGCAGCATGGCCTGGCCACCCGCGTTCAAATGGGCCTGGAGCAGCTTTTCCAGCAGTACGGTCATATACGCATCGGACGCGTGTACCTCGTCCACCACCAGCAGACTGCGCGCAAGCAGCGCATGGCGCATATGGGCATGGCGTACCTGGAGCGCACCCAGCAGCGCTTGGTCAATGGTGCCCACCGCAATGGTGGCGGCCAGAAAGCGCTTGGGTGCTTCGGCGGCCCAGCGCTGGTGGGCTTTTTCGTCTTCCGGCTTGTCGGGCCACTGAACCTTGAAATCCGGCAGGCTGATCTTGAGCTGGTCATTGGCTGCCTCATAGCCCGGCAAGGCCCGCACTACCACTGGCGGATCGACAGGCCAAAGACTATGCACTGCAGCCAGCACGCGTTGGCACAGCTGCGTTGCCGCCACGCGGGTTGGCAGCGCGAAGTACAGGCTATCGACCTTGCCCGCTTGGAACAACTGGACAAAGCGCCACAGGGCCGCCTCGGTCTTGCCGCTGCCGGTTTCTGCCTCCAGCACCACGAGGTCACCCAGGGCCGGTTGGGCCGCAGCCAATTGCATGGGCCTGGCAGCGGCAACATGGAATACAGAGCGGAAGGTCGGTTTGTTGCGGTACAGCTCAGCGTGCCAGCCGCTCACATCCAAGCCAACGGTTCGCACTGCATATTGGGCACGCACAGGCGCTGTCGCCGTACGGTCTTCGTCCGGCATGCTGAAAGGAAAGAAACCCGCACGGGTGTCAGACCCGAGCCAATCCGCCAGTTGAACCAGGCCGGCAAACAAATGCACGAAGGCTGGGTGTTCCGGCAGGGGACGATCGCAGGTGGCAAATGCAAGCGGGTAGCACCGATGGATGCGTTGGCCCATGCTGGCAAGGGTTGACGAAGGGTCGTAGTGCACGACGCCATCGCGGTCTCGCACGGGTTGCCAGATATCTGCGGCCTGTCTGGCTGTGTCTTCGCCAAGAGGGCGCCCGTGGTGGCTAATGCTCGCCTGCAGCAACTCCCCTACTGCCACGTCGCCCCAGGCCACGATGTCGGCGATGGGCAGTCCGGCCGCAAATTGCTCAGCGTTGTGCACACGCCCTGCAACAAGCTCCCAACCTTCGGGGCCATGGCCAGAGGGGCTTCTTGCCGTCCAGAAATGAGGCGGCTGTTCAGGAAACTTCCAGCGCCGCGACTGGAACCCTGCATTGGCTTTGCCAAGGTCATGCAGAAAAACCAGCACAGCTAAACGTTGCAGGTCGGATGCATCCAGCGGTCGGCAGGCTGTGCGCTCTAGCGCCCTGCGCACAGCGGCACATTCACACAAGGCGAGAAAGCAGGCGGCCACATCGGTCATGTGATCCAACAACGGATGCTCGCCAACCAGTTCACCCATTGCGTCGTGGGCCAGCTTGCCCCATGCAGGGTATTGATGGTTTAGGCCTTGGCTGGCAGCCGCCAACATGGGCGAAAGGGCGGGCAGATTAAACGCCTGCACGCCGGCTTGGGTCGGATTTTGATACCCATACATATTCGCTCCCCTGTGGATTTTTGTTATGTTTGCATGATAGGACACGTCTCCAGTTTCGGATACAGCGAGCTCGCCAGGTGAGCCTGTGTTTACGTGATATTTGGGAAATTGGCTGTATGAAAAGAGAGGTGCCGTGGCGCATCAGGTGATCCCGCGTGCGCCCTGCAATTAGCCCGTCCCGAAAAGCCGGGGTACTGCTGAAATTACATACGCTTCACACCTGCGGGCTTTCAGCATTGGCCGACAGCAGAACCTGAAGCCGCATATAGCGTTGCCCATTCCTTGGGCCAAACCCCGCATGCCGAACGCCGGCCCACCAAACCAGCAACCCGAAATTCAGGCAGCCTAAAAGCAGGTGTGTACCGCACCTGTAACCAGTCCGTCGTCCTCCGCCACCACCATCCAACGCCACTTGTCAAAGGTCGTGCAGGGATGCGACAGCCCCAGCACCACGCGGTCGCCCACAGCCGGCACCACGCCTGATGGGTCAAACTGCAGGTACGCATGCTGGTCATTCAAAGCCGTGATGCGCCAATCCGGCGGTGTGGCGATGACGTCTGCCATGTGACGCACGCCAGCACGTGCGAGGCGTTGCGGCATGGGCAACTCGATGTCATAGGAAATATCGCGCCGCCCGCAAGTCAGAAAGGCCAGGCCGGGCTCGGGCACCGACTGCACCATCGTCCAGACCTCCAGCGCCGGCAGCAGCGAGTCTTGCAGCCCTTCGCGCTGCTCCACCAGTTTCAGATAACGCTGGTAATGGCCGTGGTCATGCGTGATGTAGCAACCCGAACGCAGCACGCCCGCCACCGGTTGGGACAAGCTGCCCGTGGTCAACAGTGGCAACACCAGATCAAACACCGCCGAGCCGCCGGCCGTCAGCAGAATGCGGTCCGCAGCAAACCAATGCTGCGCATCGCACAGGCGCACCACAGCCAACACGCGCCGCACCAGGTCCGTGACGGCTTGCACGTCGTGGTCGTTCTCGCACTGCGCGGCATTGCCTTCGTAGCATTCCACGCCGCACAAGCGCACGGCGGGGGACTGGTGCATCGCCTGCGCCAGCGCCAAGGCTTCTTCTTGCGTGCGGCAACCGGTGCGCTTGCCCGGCACACCGATTTCCAGCAACACGTCAAAGGGTGGAAAGACGGGCTGTTTGGCGCTCCACTGCTCGATCAGCCGCAGTTGCGCCAGCGAGTCCACCAGAAACCAGACCTGCAGATCGCCATGCGCCTGCAACAGCGCGCGCAGGCCCGCCAGGTCGGCAGCGCTGAGCACCTGGTTGGCGATGATGGCCTTGCGCACCCCGGCAGCCACGCCCACACCCAGCTGAAAAATGGTGGCGAAGGTCAGGCCCCAGGCACCGGCGTCCAGTTGCATGCGGAACAGCTCGGGCGACATGGTGGTTTTGCCGTGCGGCGCCAGGTGCACGCGCTTGCGCTCTGCGTAGCCCTGCATCCAGGCCAGGTTGTGACGCAGCGCGGAGCGACGCAGCACCGCCAGCGGATAGGCCAGGTCATCGGCCAACAGGCTCCAGTGCTGCGCGGCGATGTCTTCAGCCCGCAGGGTGCCGGCGACCCCCGGGAAACTTTTGTAGCTGGCGTCCATGGTTGCGTGGCACCGGCTACTTGGGCCAGATCACCCACATCTGCAGCGGTTGGCGCAGGCGCCCGGCCAACTCCTGCGCGTCTGCGCCCCAGCCGGCAAAGTAGTCGGCGCGCACCGCGCCAACGATGGCGCTGCCGGTGTCCTGCGCCAGCACCAGGCGCTGCAGCTTGGTCTGCGCGCCGCTGGAGGTCAACCAGACCGGCGTGCCATAGGGGATGCCGGCGCCGGAATCGACTGCAATCGAGCGTCCGGGGGTCAGTGCCACACCCTGCGCGCCCTTGGGGCCAAAGCTGGCGTCCAGGTCGGAAAGCGGCTCTTCCTTGAAAAACACCACGCGCGGATTGCTCCACAGCAACTCCTGCTGGCGCTGCGGGTTTTGGGCCAGCCAGGCCTTGATGCCGGGCCAGGAGGCGTCCTTGATCTGGCCCTGGTCCAGCAGCCAGCGCCCGACGCTGCGGTAGGGGTGGTCGTTGGTACCGGCAAAGGCCACGCGCAGCAGCTTGCTGCTGCCATCGGCCTGGGCCAGGCGCAAGCGCCCGGAACCCTGGATTTGTAGCACCAGCGCATCCACCGGGTCGGCCACATAGGCAATGGCGCGGTCACGCAGCGCGGCTTGGGCCTCGGGCAGGGTGTCGATGTCGTGGCGGTTGAACCAGGGCTTGCGCTGGCCCAGGTTGCGCGGCGGCTGGTAAATCGGCACGGTGAACTGCGCGGTGGGCACGCGGCTGGCATCGAGTTGCGGCTCGAAGTAGCTGGTGAGCAGCCCGTTGGGATCGCCCTGCAGGCTCTCCACCCGCTGGGGCTGGAAATGCGCGCGCATCCAGTCGCGCTGCTGCTCGCCGGTGGCAATGCTCAGGCGCCGCACGTCGCCGCAATGGCCGGCCAGCAAGGGGGTCGGACGCTCGCAGCTTTTGATCCAGGCGTTCCAGGCTTCAAACAGGTTGTCTTCTTCAAAGCCGGGCAACTCGCTCCAGGCCACGGTGGTCCAGCGGCTCTTGGCCTGCGTGGTGGTGGCGCCCGTGCCGATCTGCGCCGCAGGTGCGGCAAGCGGCGCCGATGTACGGTCCGGACCGGGCGACGGTGCGCTTCCAGCGGGGTCATTGCGGGGCACGCTGCCGCAAGCGGCCAGCATTCCTACAATCAGGGCCGCACACCACCACACCAGGATATTTGCCATGACACTCTTGCTGATTGAAGCCCTGGGGGCCGGATTGCTGTTTATTGGCATCATCTGGTGGACCATGTTTTCCGGCCGCCCCGATGGCGACCCGCCTTCTGCGAATGGGCAGGACAAAGACAAGAACTCATAAGACCCGGTGCTGCAGGGACGGCAACTGGCTGCGCCAGTGCTGCATGGCGACGAAATCCAGCTCGGCCGCCACGACACCGGGCCCCTGGGCTTGTTGGGCCAGCACATGGCCCCAGGGGTCTACGAGCATGGACTGGCCCCAGGTCTGGCGGCCGTTGGGATGCACCCCGCCTTGCGCTGCAGCAGCCACAAAGGCCAGATTTTCCACCGCACGGGCACGCAGCAGCAGCTCCCAATGCGCCTTGCCCGTGGTGTGGGTAAAGGCGGCGGGTACCAGCAGCAAATCCACCCCTTGCGCGGCGTAGCCGCGGTACAGCTCGGCAAAGCGCAGGTCGTAGCAAACGCTCATGCCGATCTGCCAATGGTGGCCGTCGCGCGAGGGCATTTCGAAGCGCGTGGGCGTGTGGCCACGGTCCAGCACGCGGGACTCGTCGTAGCTCTCTTTGCCGTTGTCAAAGCGGAATAAATGGATTTTGTCGTAGCGCGCCACGCACTGGCCTTGCGGGTTGAAGGCCAGCGAACTGTTGAACACCCGGTCTGCACCGGCACCGGTCAGCGGCAGGGTGCCGCCCACCAGCCACAGGCCCAAGGCGCGGGCGGTGTCGGCCAGAAACTGCTGGATAGGCCCGTCGCCAAAGGGCTCCTGAATCGCCAGCTTGTCGGCATCGTGCTGGCCGATCAGGCAAAAGTATTCCGGCAACAGGGCCAGTTCGGCGCCCTGGTCTGCCGCCTCTTGCAGCAGCAGCCTGGCCTGCTGCAGGTTGTCCTGCACGACGGCGGTGGACACCATCTGGATGCTTGCAACTTTCATGGTTTGCTCTCCTTGGTTTCGGGCTTTTTGTTGGCAGGTGACGCTTCGGGCTTGCGCTCGACCTCCGTGACACGCGGATCGAGCCAGGTGCCATCAATCAAAAATTCGTGGGTGTTGGCATCGATCAGGGGGCGGCGCAGGATCACGTTGGCCAGAAAGGTGGTCAGGCCTACCAGCGGGTTGATGGCCGAGTAAAGCAGCGAGGCGCTGCCAACATTGATCTCCGGCACCACCAGCACCTTGATCAGCTGCGTTTCCCTGGCGATATCGGCTTGGCCCTCCATCATGACCGCCGCGTTCACGCCCTTCATCTGCAGGTTGTTGGTGCGGGCCATGCCCTGCTCGATGCTGACGTCACCGCGCACAAAGTCAAAAGCGAAGCCGTCGCTGAACACATCGCGAAAATCCAGCGCCAGACGGCGCGGCAGCGACTGCAGGCTGAGCACCCCCAGCAGCTTGGCGATGCCGGGGTCGGCCTTGAGGAACTGGCCGGACTCCATGGCGACATTGAACCCGCCGCTCATGCTGGGGTAGTCGGGCGACAAGGGCGAGCCCAGCCAGGACACCTGGCCCTCGATCTTGCCCTTGCCCTTGGCGATGACACCGGGCATGCCCAGGCGCTTGAGCAGGTCGCCCGAGTCCGCCACGTCCAGCTTGAAGTTGAGCTGGGTACGGCGGCGCTCGCGCAGGCTGCGCGGGTTGCCCGCAGGCGTCTGGGAACTGACTTGGGCCCAGTCGCCTGTGGCCGCGAAGGTGGCTTCGGGGGTGCTGATGTTGAAGCGGTTCAGGCGCCATTCACGCGCTGCGGCGCGCGGCGCGCCCACCCCCAGATTGACGGCCTGGATGTCGACACGGCCCAGCTTCTTGCCGCGCAACTCCATGTCTTCCACCACGATGTCCAGCGCCGGAACGCTGGCCGGTTGCTGGTCCAGCAGGCTCTCCACATCCTGCTGCGCCGATTGCCCGATCACCAGATGGGCCAGCCGGGCATAGACGCGCCCCGGTGTGCTGCCGCTGCTTTGGCGGTACTCCAGATAGCCGTTGAGCTCGGTGGCCTCCACATTGCCGCGCCAGACCAGCCCGTCGCGCGCGCCACCGATCAGCACATGGTTGAACTTGCGCCCCTGCACCACCAACTCCCTGGCGCGCAAGGCAACGCTGCTGGGGAAATAGCCCTGGGCGGCAGCGTCCGCTGCGGTGCTGGCTTTGGATGGGCCGTTGTCAGTCAAGCGGGAGGCAATGGCACTCCAAGCATCCACGTCGACCTGGTCCATATGCACGTTGGCGGCCACGCCTTCGCCCGGCAGGGGCGCCGACTCGTCGCTCCCCAACCCGACGCCGATAGCGCCGCGCAGCACCCGCGCATCGGTGCCGGAAATGTCACGCACATAGGTCACGGTGGCCAGCCGGCCCAGCTCCATTTGCCACTGGTCTTGCAAGTGCGCGGCCGGCGGCAGGGAGCTGTGCAGCACGGTGTTCTCCAGGCGCAGGGGCAGCAGGGCTTCGGCAGGCTTGGAAAAGGGCTCCGGCAGGTTCAGTGCCAGGCCGGACAGGTTGCTCGTCACCAGCAGCTCCGGCACACCGGCGTGCAAGACCACGCTGGCGTTGTAGGCCGCGCTGCCTGAGCTGAAGAGCGCAAGGCGCGCCGCCAGGCCCAATTCGCTGGCCTGGCGCAAGCCTTCGGCCGTGGCCACGCCCTGCAGGCGCAGGCCCGCCGGGGCGTTGCGCGCCAGGGCGGCGGCGCCAAAGCCCATGCCGCCTTCCAGGCGCACATCGCCCCCCAGGGCGCTTGCCTGGATGCCGGCCAGCGTGAAGCCGCCCTCGCTGAAGGCGACCACGCCCTTGGCACGCGTCAGACGCGGCACGGTGGGCGCAAACTGGAAGTCATTGCCGCCCAGTGTGACGCTGCCCTGCACCGTGGACTTCTCCGCGTGGTCCACCGGAATCGCCAGCTTGACCTTGAAGTCCGCCAGGCCCGACACGGTGGTGTGCTCCAGTGCACTGCCGGTCCAGCCGCCGATGGGGGATGCATTGATAAAAACCAGGGCTTCGCTCAGCGGCCCGCGGGCTTCGGCGGTGACGGCCACCAGCGGCGCGTCGTAGAGTTTGCTGATGCCCACTTCGGTCTTGCTGAACTGCAGGCCTGTGCCGGTCGAGAGCAGGCCCTTGCCGGCCTTGATCTGCAGGTTGTCATGGTCTATCACCAGCGCACCCGCCACCTGGGTCAGCAGTGGCCAGGGCGGGCTGTCCTTGGGCAGCACCAGTGCCGGGGCGTAGGCGTAGCTGGCATTTTTGAGATCCCCGGTGATGCGGAATTCGCCCTGCCCGGCGCCGTGAAAGGGGAAGTGGGCCAGATCGCCCTTGACCTTGAATTTGGCGTTGCTGCCTTCGCCTGCCACCAGCGCCTGGGCCAGGTAGTCGCGCGCTTGGCGGCTCATGGCCAGCGGCAAGTAGCGCGGCACCGCAGCCAGGTTGGCACGGCTCAAACTGCCGCTCAGGTCCAGCACGCCGGGGAAGCGCAGGTCGGCAGAGCCCCCGCGCGCGACTGCGGCGGTCTGCCATTTGATCTGCACGTCGCCTTGCGCATCGGTATTGGCAAAACGCAGCTTACCGGTCTCTACGCTGATTTGCGCGCCGTTCACCTTCCACTGCACATCGCCGTGCAGGTCGGCAAACGGCACTTCCGGCTTGTCAAAGACGCCGGGGAATTCGATGCTGCCGTCCTGCAGGGAAAGCGTAGCTTTGCCGCCGGCCTGGCTTATTTCAAAATCGACCGTCGCACCGCGCAAACCCGGAATGCCCAGGCTGCCCCGCGGCTGCGCGGCCAGCGCCAGCTGCAGCACACGCCCGCTGGCGGCAAAGCCCTCTGGCTTGGCCGGCTCGCCCTGCCAACTCCATTGCAGCTTTTCCACCCGCCCTTTGGGCGCCAGGCGTTGCAGCGACGCGCGCACCGCGTCGTCCAGTGGCAGCCTGTGGGCGATTTCCGCCATGGCGGCCAGGTCCAGGCGGTCGGCCACCAGCGTGCCGTGGGGGGCGGCCTTGGGCTTGCCATCCCACAGACTGAGTTGCACATTGCCGCCAGGCCAATGCAGTCCGTCACGGGTCTCAAAAGTCAGCGCCTCGGCGGACAGCGCGTAGCCCCCCTCGAACCGGCGGGCACCCAGGCGGCCCGACAGGCGCTCCAGCTCCAACGCGTCCAATGCGGGTGCGACCTTGACCGTGACCGCTTGCAGGGCCAGGTCGGCGGTGGCGCTCTTCACCTGCGCGTGGTCCACGTCGGCCCAGGCCCGCAACGCACCGGCGCCTTGCGTCATGTCCACGGCCAGATCCACGTAATTGCGCAGCTGCGCCAGATCGACCCGGGTGGCCTCGGCATACAGCGTGCCGGTCCAGGTACGCCAGTCGCCTTTGGCGCGCGCAAACAGGGGCTGTTGGAATTGGCCCATCAGCGTCAGGCGCGAGCCCCATCCTGCGGGCGGGTCGGCGTCCACCCGCACCGCATGCTGGCGGCGCTTGTTGCGAATCACCACATCCACATCCGCCAGTTCGAGGGGCGGCACGCCGCGCTGTTCATCGGTCCAGGTCAGCTTGCCGTGGCGCACCACCAAATCGGGCTGGGAAAAAACCCAATTGGAGGCGCCGCTGCCGTCGCTCGCGTTTTCGGGGAGAGCAAAGCCGGCCACCCAGATGTGCCCGTCAGACGCGCGGCGCACGGCCAACTCCGGATGGTCTATATACAGTTGTTCAAAACGCAGCCCCAGGGCCGAGCGCGGCGACAAGGCCGCCAGCACCGAAGGCAGGCGCAGGGCCACGCGCTGTTGGGTATCCAGCAACTGCACATCGCGCAACTCGACCGAGGGGATCAGGCCGTTGGAGCGGGCCACGATGTCCCCGATACGCACCTGAATGCCCATGCGCTGTGTGGCTTGCTGCTCCAACCACGGACGCAGCTCGGCGATTCGCGGCACAATCACAAAATGCAGTCCACCCCAGACCAGGCCTAAGGTGATCCAGGCCGTCGCCAGCAACCACAACGCACAACGCGACACCCACGCAAAGGCTCTGAGCCACGCTGAGGGCGCTGTATTCAGCTTCGCCATTGATAAGTTTTCACCATGTCAGGAATTATGACCCGCATCCCTGTGGCACCCAGTGCCGGCGTCGTCTCCGAGCATTCGCGCTTCGCCCAGCGCATACGCCGCCGTTACGCCGCGCAATTGCAGTTGCTGCCAGCCGGTGTACCGGACCGCGCGGCCATGCAATCAGTGGCGGATGCCTTGCTGGCGCAGGGCATGGATTTCGCAGGGGCCTTGCGCGCCACGCGCCAGCTGGTGCTGGAGCGGCTGCTGGTGCTGGATTGCGAACAGGCCTGCGCCCTGGCCGCCGTGACCGAGAGCATGACGACGCTGGCCGAATGGTCGCTGGATCTGGCCTTTGACAAAAGCCGGGCCGCGCTGCAGGAAACCCACGGCCAGCCGCTGGGGCCCAACGGCGAACCGGCGCAGCTGTGCATCATCGGCATGGGCAAGTTGGGCGCGCGCGAGCTCAATGTCTCGAGTGACATCGACCTGATCTACATCTACGACCAGGATGGTGAAACCAGCGGCAGCGCCGAAGGGCGTGGCCGCATTTCCAACCAGGAGTTTTTTGCCAAGCAGGTGCGCGCTATTTACGCGCTGGTGGGCGATAACACCGAGCACGGCTTTGTATTCCGCGTGGACCTGGCGCTGCGGCCCAACGGCAACTCGGGTCCGGCCGCAGTTTCGCTGGCGGCACTGGAGGAATACTTTCAGGTGCAGGGCCGCGAGTGGGAACGGTTTGCCTGGCTCAAGAGCCGGGTGATTGCGCCCGGCGCGGCGGTCACCACCGCGTGTTCGGAGTCCCTGCGCGGCGTGGTGCTGCCCTTTGTATTCAGGCGCTACCTGGACTACAACGTGTTTGATGCGCTGCGCATTCTGCACCGCCAGATCCGCGAGCACGCCGCCAAGCGCAGCGCCGGCCATCCCGAGCGCGGCAACGATGTGAAGCTGTCACGCGGCGGCATCCGCGAAATCGAGTTCACCGTGCAACTGCTGCAGGTGGTGCGCGGTGGCCAGTTCCCGGAACTGCGCACCCGCCCCACCCTGAGCGCCCTGCAACGCGTGGCCAAGGCCGGGCTGATGTCCCAGACAGCGGCCACGCACCTGGCCGAGGCCTATGTTTTCTTGCGCCAGGTGGAGCACCGCATCCAGTACCTCGACGACCAGCAAACCCATGTGCTGCCCACCGCCGACGGCGACTTGCTGTGGATCGCCCAGACCATGGGCTGTGCCGATACCCGCAGCTTTCTGGCCCAACTGGACACCCACCGCGAAAACGTAGCCCACGAATTTGATGCCCTGCTGGGTGGCGCCCAACCGGAATGCAAGGGCTGCAACGGCAAACCCGCCGGCCCCGACGCCGGCGATTTTGAGGGCGTGCTGGCCGCCACTGCGGGCAAGTTCCGCGAGCGGCTGTCCAGCTGGAAAACCCACCCGCGCGTGCTGTCCCTGCGCGAGGAATCGCGTGCCCGACTGGGCAAACTGGTACTGCGTACCGCGCAGTGGGTGAGCGAGGGCCGTGTCAGCGAGGACGCGGCCGTACGCCTGTCCGACTGGATCGAGCCGCTGTTGCGACGCGAAAGCTACCTGGCGCTGTTGCTGGAACGGCCCAATGTGCATGAGCGCCTGCTGCGCCTGCTGGGAGCCGCCAAATGGCCGGCGCGTTACCTGCTGCAACACCCGGGCGTGATTGACGAACTGGCCAGCACCGACATGCTGAACGAGCGCTTTGACGCCGCCGAGTTTGAGGGCGAAATGGAACTCCGCCGCAGGGCGCTGCAAAACAGCGGCGAGGACGATGACGAAGCGTTGTTGAACGTGCTGCGCCGTGCCCACCATGCCGAAGTGTTCCGCACCCTGGCGCGTGACGTGGAAGGCCGGATCACCGTAGAGCAGGTGGCGGATGACCTGAGTGCCCTGGCCGAGAGCATGCTGCGCACCACCACCCGCTGGTGCTGGGAGCGCCTGAAAAACCGCCACCGCCCGGACCACCGCTTCGGCATCATTGCCTACGGCAAACTGGGCGGCAAGGAGCTGGGCTACGGCAGTGACCTGGACATTGTGTTTGTTTTTGATGACGAGGACGAGCGCGCCTTTGAGGTCTATGGCGCACTGATCCGCAAGCTGATCAACTGGCTCACCGTCAAGACCGGCGAGGGCGATCTGTACGAGATCGACACCGCGCTGCGGCCCAACGGCAACTCCGGCCTGCTGATCACCAGCTTTGATTCCTACGCCAACTACCAGCAACAGCGCGGCAGCAATACCGCCTGGACCTGGGAACACCAGGCCATGACGCGCGCGCGCTGTGTGCTGGGCGATGCCGCGCTGCAGCAGCGTTTTGAGGCGGTTCGCGAGGCCGTCATCGGCACCGTGCGGGAAGAAGCCGGACTGCGCAAGGAGATCATGGAGATGCGCGCCAAGGTCAGCAGCGCAAGGCCCGTCAAAGGCGGCCGCTTCGACGTCAAGCACAGCCCCGGCGGCATGGTGGACATCGAATTTGTGGTGCAGTTTCTGGTGCTGGCCCACAGTGCGCAGCACCCGGAGTTGCGCGCCAATGCCGGCAATATTGCCCTGCTGCAACGCGCCCAGGCCTGTGGCCTGTTACCCGAGCCCGTCGGTGACAACGCCGCCCTGGCCTACCGCACGCTGCGCCAGATCCAGCACCGTGCGCGTTTGAACGAGGAGCCGACCCAGGTGGAGATGGAGCAGGCGCAGTTTGAGCGCGAAGCGGGCCTGGCTTTGTGGGCGGCGGTGTTCAGTTGATCCAGCCCCGCGTTTGCCCTTTCTTTGTGGGATGCGCGGCCACTTCCGCTGCACGTGAGCAAACCAGGTTTTATTGGGGCGAGGCAGTCCCGGGGGCGGCCAGGCGGTCGCCCACGCGCACGCCATCGGTGATGTCCAGAATCAGCGCGTAAGACAGCCGCTCGAAGGTGCGGAACACCATCATCAGGCCATTGCGTTCATCGGGCAGTTTGAGTAAGGGGCGCGCGTCGTCCTGTTTGTCGATGATGCGCGCGCCGTTCTTCAAAATAGCCAGTACCGTGCCCGCGTCCATGCCGTCCAGCGTGCCCTTGTTGATGACCACCACCTGGTTTTGTGCGGCGTTCTCCACGGCACTGCCGTAGACCGACACAATGCGCCCGCTCACGGCCTCCTGCGGTGCGTGGGGCGTATAGGTTCTGAGCTGGCGCGGCGGCTCGGGCAGCAGGCGGTCACCGACGCGGATCTCTTCTTTGGCCAGGATGATGTCAATGCGCGCGGGAACAATCGCCGTGCGGACCTGGCCGTCGGCATCGGTTTCCTCGGCGGTGGTCTCACTGCCCCTGAGCATGGCCCGCCCGGCGTAGACCGCTTCATAGCCCAGAACCAAACCGGTGACAGGGTCTTTCAGGGGTGTGGCGGTACGGAACACGCGGTACATTTTTTCCTTGGCTTGGTCGTCCAGCAGCGGCGCACCGGTTTGGCCGCGTGCATAGGCGCGGTCGCCATGGGTCAGCAGGACACGCCCCTCCTGCGCTGAAACAATGCGCGGTGCGGCGGCAAATTCGGCTGCGTCCACAATGAGGGGCTCGGCCAGAAAGGGCTCGATTGCGCTGGGCCGCAGGGTGGGCAGCGCATTTTCCACCAGGGTCTCCACGCGGTTCCTGGGCGACACGCGCACCGTGGGGATGTCCTTATCCGCCAGCGCCCCGGTGCCATCGTCCAGGCGCAAATTGGCCATGCCGTTGCTGCGCAGCAGCAGCAGAACCTGGCCGGGATAAATGCGGTGCGGGTTTTTGATCTGGTCCAGATTCATGCCCCACAGCGCGGGCCAGCGCCAGGGCGTCTTGAGAAAAAGCTGGGAGATGCTCCACAGCGTGTCGCCCTGGGCGATGGTGTAGCGCTGCGGCGCATCGGGGGCCAGTTCACTCAGCGGCACGCCTTTTTGTGCAACGTCTTTGGCGGTTGCGAGTTGTGCGCTGGTGATGGGGAGTTCCTGTGCAAAGACCGGCGCCATCAGCCAGGTGCTGGAGACTGCAGCAACAAAGGCCAACGCCGCTTTGGATTTCGCCATCAGGTGTATCGTCATATCGTGCTGCCGTCCCGGGTGTGGCTTCATAGTTTACGCACGATTTTGCGCCCAAGCCCTTGACGCAGCAACGTTTTTGCGGATGCTGCCCAACCGCTGCGGGTAAAAGTGACGAAAATAGCGCCAACTCTCTACGTAAACCATGGCCTTACTCACCATTCTTTGTTATCCCGATCCCAAGCTGCACAAAGTCGCCAAGCCGGTGGCGGCGGTGGATGCACGCATCCAGTTGCTGGTCTCCGACATGCTGGAAACCATGTACGAGGCCAAAGGTATCGGCCTGGCCGCCACGCAGGTGGATGTGCACGAGCGCGTCATTGTTATCGACACTTCCGAAGAGCGCAACCAACCGCTGGTGCTGATCAACCCGGAAATTTCCTGGAGGAGCGAAGCCACCCACCTCAATGAGGAGGGCTGCCTGTCGGTGCCGGGAATCTACGACGGTGTGGTGCGGCATGACGCCGTGCATGTGACTGCGCTGGACGAGACGGGCAAAAGCCGCAAGATCGAGGCCGTTGAAATTCTGGCCGTCTGCGTCCAGCACGAGATGGACCATTTGATGGGCAAGGTGTTTGTGGAGTACCTCTCGCCGCTCAAGCGCAACCGCATCAAGACCAAGATGCAGAAGCTGCAGCGCGAGGAATCGCGTTGAGCCAAGCCGCCGAAAAGCCCCTCAAAGTCATTTTCGCCGGCACGCCGGAATTTGCCCGGCTGGCCCTGGAGCGCCTGCATGCCGCAGGCGCAGACATCGTGCTGGTGCTGAGCCAGCCGGACCGGCCGGCCGGACGCGGCATGAAGCTGCAGGCCTCCAGCGTCAAGCAGTTCGCCCTGGAGCACGGGCTGCCGGTGGCGCAACCGCAAGGGCTGCGACTGGATGGGAAATACGCCGCAGACGCTGCGGCGGCGCGTGCCGCCATGGAGGCTGCCGATGCCGACGTGATGGTGGTCGCCGCCTACGGGTTGATTCTGCCGAAATGGGTGCTGGATGCCATGGAGGCGCCGCACGCCGACGGCCGGGCGCGTCTGGGTTGTCTGAATATCCACGGTTCGCTGCTGCCACGCTGGCGCGGTGCGGCCCCGATTCACCGCGCGATTGAGGCTGGCGACACCCACACCGGCGTCACGATCATGCAAATGGATGTGGGCCTGGACACCGGCGACATGCTGTTGCAGCAGGCCTTGCCGATCGATGCGCACGACAGCACCGCCACGTTGCATGACAAGGTGGCGGCGTTGGGTGCCAGCCTGATCGTCAGCGCGCTGGACCTGGCTGCGCAGCAGACTTTGCAAGCCGTCCAACAACCCGCAGCCGGCGTGACCTACGCCCACAAAATCGAGAAGCACGAGGCGGCAATCGACTGGCGCCTTGACGCGCAAGTGATTTGTCGCCGTGTGCGCGCCTTCAATCCCTTTCCCGGTGCCACGGCCGTGTTGAACGGTGAAACCATCAAAGTCTGGCGCGCCGCGTTGGGACCCGCTGCCGACAACACCGCAGCGGCCGGAACCGTGCTTTCTGTGGGGACTTCCGGCATTGAAGTGGCTGCGCAGGGCGGTACGGTGCTGCTACAAGAATTGCAGCGCCCTGGCGGCAAGCGCTTGGCTGTGGCGGACTTTTTGCGCGGCTTCGAGGTGCGGGCCGGCATGCAGTTCGAGCCGCTGGCTCAGCCTGGCAGCGCGGTTGCGCCCGGATGATTTCGCCACGCGCGCTGATCCGCCACCCGGAGTTTCGCAGTGGCTTTGCCGAGATGGCTGCCGTGGCGCCCGGCATTGCTGCCTGGGGTCTGATGACCGGTGTTGCGATGGTCAAGTCTGGCATGGGCACGGTGGAAGCCCTGTTCATGGCCGCCACCGTGTTTGCCGGCAGCGCGCAGTTGGCCGCCATTCCGCTCATGCTGGGCGGCGCGCCGGTGTGGGTGATCCTGGCCACGGCCTTCTGTGTCAATTTGCGCTTTGTGGTGTTCAGCGCGCACATGCGGCACTACGTGATGCACCTGCCTATGCGCCTGCGCCTGCTCACGGGCTACCTCACCGGGGACCTGACCTATGTGCTGTTTATCAAGCAGCACCCGCAGCCCGCCGCCGATGAGGCCGGGCGCTTCGGACAAATCGCCTACTTGCTGGGCAATGGCAGCATCAACTGGTTCAGCTGGACCGCCAGCAGCCTGCTGGGCGTGGTGCTGGCCAACTTCATCCCCACCACCTGGGGGCTGGGCTTTGCTGGCATTCTGGCGCTGGTGGGTATGACCTGCTCGCTGGCCTCCAGCCGCTTACGCTGGGTGGCGGGGGGCGTGGCAGCCTGTGCCGGGGTGGCGGCCTTCGCCCTGCCCATGAAGCTGAACATTCTGGTGGCCATTGCGGCGTCGGTGGCCCTGTGCCTGCTGCTGGAAAGAACGCCTTGGGGCCGCGCACCTGCACCTGCGGCGGGGCATTAGCATGTCCTCCATGTTCAGCGGCGAAGTCAACCCGGGCCATATGGCCACCATTGCGGCGTTGGCCTGTGTCTCGGTGCTGGCGCGCTGCTTTTTCTTTCTCTCCAGCCGCGAGTGGACCTTGCCCGACTGGGCCCGGCGCGGCCTGCAGTACGCGCCCATGGCGGCACTGTCTGCGGTGATCGTGCCGGAGGTGGTGATGAGCCAGGGCCATTTGATTCACAACCTGCAGGACGCCAGGCTGTATGGTGTGGCCGCTGCGATGGCCTTTTTCTTTGTGCGCCGCGGCGTCGGGCAGGTGGTGCTGGGCGCCATCGTTTGCGGCATGGCGGTGTACCTGCCTTTGCACATAGGCCTGGGCTGGTAATTTGCGCCGGGTGTGACGTACCGCGCGTGATTGGCCTCCGCAGCCCGGCGGTGTCGGCTTCTACAATCACCCCCAGCCTGTTTATCTTCCAACCAAGGTGATTCCATGAACGTTATCCGTTTTTCTGATCTGTGCGCCCAAGGCAAAGTTGCCGGCAAACGCGTGTTCATCCGTGCCGACCTGAACGTGCCGCAAGACGATGTCGGCAACATCACCGAAGACACGCGCGTGCGTGCCAGCGTGCCCTGCATTGAAATGGCGCTCCAGGCCGGTGCAGCCGTCATGGTCACCTCGCACCTGGGCCGCCCCACCGAAGGCGAATTCAAGCCTGCGGACTCGCTGGCTCCGGTGGCGCGCCGCATGGGCGAGCTGATGGGCCGCGAGATTGCGGTGCTGGCCGACTGGGTCGATGGCGTGACCGTGGCGCCCGGTCAGTTGGTGATGCTGGAGAACTGCCGCGTCAACAAGGGCGAGAAAAAGAACAACGAAGAACTCGCCAAGAAAATGGCCGCCCTGTGCGACATCTTTGTGCACGACGCCTTCGGGACCGCCCACCGCGCCGAGGCCAGCACCTACGGCATTGCCCAGTTTGCTCCGATTGCCTGCGCCGGCCCGCTCCTGGCCGCCGAAATGGACGCCATCTCCAAAGCCCTGCTGGCGCCCAAACGCCCGCTGGTGGCGATTGTGGCCGGCTCCAAGGTGTCCACCAAACTGACCATTTTGAAGGCCCTGGCCGCCAATGTGGATCAACTCATCGTGGGCGGCGGCATTGCCAACACCTTCCTGCTGGCCGCCGGCCTGAAGATCGGCAAGAGCCTGGCCGAGCCCGATCTGCTGGCCGAAGCCACTGCCGTGATCGAAGCCATGCGTGCGCGCGGCGCGGCGGTGCCTATCCCTACCGACGTGGTCACCGCCAAGGGCTTTTCGCCCGACGCCGTGGCGACCACCAAGCTGGCCACCGAGGTGGAAGACGACGATCTGATTCTGGACATCGGGCCAGTGACGGCCCAGGCCCTGGCAGACCAGTTGAAGAAGGCCGGCACTATCGTCTGGAATGGCCCGGTAGGCGTATTTGAGTTCGCTGCCTTTGAAAACGGCACCAAGACCATTGCCCATGCGATTGCCGAGTCCAGCGCCTTCTCCATTGCCGGCGGTGGCGACACCCTGGCCGCCATTGCCAAGTACGGCATCGAAGACAAGATCGGTTACATCTCCACCGGCGGCGGCGCCTTCCTCGAAGTGCTGGAAGGCAAGACCCTGCCGGCCTTTGAAATCCTGACCCGGCGCGCAGCGCCATAAATCATGGGGAAGGACAGGGAAAGGCGGCCGAAAAGGCGCCTTTTTCCGGTTCGAAGCAAGCGCTTAAGGTGCGGCGGCCAGTACGCTGCTGCAAACGCGGCCACGGCCGCTGTGCTTGGCTTGGTAGAGCAGGTTGTCGGCCAGCGCGATCAGGTCCTGCACATCGCTTTGGCTGCTGCCCACGCGCGAGGCCAGTCCCAGGCTGATGGTGACCACGTCCGCCACTTCCGAGCTTTTGTGCGGAATCGCCAAGGCGCGAATGTGGTGTTCCAGTTCGTCGGCGATGGCCAGCGCATCCTGGTAAGAGGTTTCAGGCAGGATGCAGGCAAACTCTTCCCCCCCGTAGCGCGCTACCAGATCTGCCGGCCGGCGCAGACAGCTCTTGAGCGCGCCGGCCACCACGCGCAGCGCATCATCACCGGCCTGGTGGCCATAGCTGTCGTTGTAGCGTTTGAAAAAATCCACATCCAGCAGGATGAGAGACAGCGGTGTATTGCTGCGCGCAGCCCGTGCCCATTCGGTACAAATTTGCTGGTCGAAGTAACGGCGGTTGAAGGCACTGGTGAGGCCATCCAGAAACACCAGTTTGCGCAGCAGGTCGGATTGGAATTTCAGCGTCAAATGGGTTTTTACCCGCGCACGCACCACGTCCGGATTGACCGGCTTGGCAATGAAATCGACCGCGCCCAGACTCAAGCCAAAGGTTTCTTGTGTCGGGTCGGTATGCGCAGTCACGAAAATAACCGGAATGTGCTGTGTGTTCTGGTCGGCCTTGAGGCGCTTGCAAACCTCAAAACCATCCAGTCCCGGCATCACCACGTCCAACAGGATCAGGTCCGGCGGGTTGCTCTCGCACAGGCTCAGTGCCTGTTCGCCGCTGGTTGCCATAAAGACTTGGTATTTACCGGCAAAGCACCGGTACATCATCTGGATGTTGATGGGCTGATCGTCTACCAGCAGCAGCTTGGGCTTGCCGTGCGTACTGTCCAACAGAGCTGCTACCGGTGTCTCAAGGTCAATCATGTTCTATTGGGCGCGCTGAAGTCGCGTATCAGTTCGTCACATTGAACCACAGCTTGTGCAAAATCAAAAACCTTCAGGGGCGCGGCCAGGGCCTGCAGGTCATCTGCCGCAGCACTGTGCACCATGCAGAGCGCCCTGTGCTTTTCCAGGGCACGCATATCCGAGCGCGCCAGCAAATTGCGCAGCACCAGCAAATCTCCCACCAGCGCCCGGGCGCTCGAAGCGGCCAATGTCCGGGCCGTGGACTGGGCGGCTTTGAGGCCCAGGCTCGCCAGCACGTCGGAGATAGCCTGGCGGGTATCTGCCACGGCGCGCTCCAGCGCGGCCTGCATAGCCAGGCGGGTGGTGTCGTCCAGGCCCTTGCCACTTTGGCGCAAGGCTTTGAGTTGCATTTCGAATTGGCGGCAGGTCTCGGACATCAGTTTGGCCCCCACCGCGAGTGAGGCACCTTTGCAGCTGTGCAGTGTGCGTGTCGCATCCTGCAGGTCGGCTTTGCGAAAAAGGGCATCCAGGCGCTCGGGCAGATCGGCCATGTCCTGCAAATAGCTTTGCACGATTTGCAGATAGAGGACGCTGCTGTGGTCCAGCAACTCCAGCGCGCCATCGCAATCCAGCGCCTGCGTTGCGGGCACCGGTGACGGCAATGGTTGGCCGCCTGCACGGGGAGGGGGAGCGGAAGAGTGCATCGCGTCTGTATATTTGTCACAGATTGTCGCACGCTGGGCAGGCCAAGTTGATGCAGCGATGTAACCGCACACCAGCCCCTTCCGTGTGAAAATCAAAAGATTATTTCAAGGAGACAGTCACCATGTCACGTCGCGCCACCAAAATCGTTGCCACCCTCGGCCCTGCCTCCAGCGACCCCGCACTGTTGGAGCAGATGATCCGCGCCGGCGTGAATGTGGTGCGTCTGAACTTCAGCCACGGCAAGGCGCAGGACCATATTGACCGCGCCCGTCTGGTGCGCGAGGCCGCCAAGCGCGCCGGGCGCGAAGTGGCCATCATGGCGGACCTGCAAGGCCCCAAGATTCGCGTGGGAAAATTTGCCGAAGGCAAGGTGTTCCTGGAGCCCGGACAAAAATTTATCCTGGACGCGCAGCGTGTTGAACTGGGTGACATTGACGCGGTGGGCCTGGATTACAAGGAACTCCCCCGCGAGGTGAAGGCTGGCGACGTCCTGTTGCTCAATGACGGCCTGATCGTGATCACGGTCGATGCGGTGCGCGGCGAGCAGGTACACACGACCGTCAAACTGGGTGGCGAGTTGTCCAATAACAAGGGCATCAACAAGCAAGGCGGTGGCCTCACGGCTCCGGCGCTGACCGCCAAGGACATGGACGACATCCGCACCGCCATGAGTTTCCAGGCCGACTATGTGGCAGTGAGTTTCCCCAAGAACGCCACTGACATGGAAATGGCGCGCCAGTTGTGCAACGTGGCAGCGCATGAGTTCGGCCACAAACCGGGCCTGATTGCCAAGATCGAACGCGCCGAGGCGATTCCCCGTCTGCTGGAAATCCTGTTGGCCAGCGACGGCATCATGGTCGCGCGCGGTGACTTGGCCGTGGAAGTGGGCAATGCCATGGTGCCCGGCCTGCAAAAGCGGATGATCAAATTGGCCCGCGAGCACGATCGCGTCGTCATCACCGCCACACAGATGATGGAATCCATGATCACCAACCCGGTGCCTACCCGCGCCGAAGTGAGCGACGTGGCCAACGCCGTGCTGGATGGCACCGATGCGGTGATGCTGTCGGCCGAAACTGCCGCCGGCAAGTACCCGCTGGAAACGATTGTGGAAATGGCCAATATCTGCCACACCGCAGAACGCGAAGAAAACTTCGAGCTGGAGGCCGACTTCTCCGGCAAGACCTTCCACCGCATTGACCAGACCATTGCGATGGGGGCTTTGTTTACCGCCCACCACCTGGGTGCCAAGGCGATCGTGGCCATGACCGATAGCGGCTCCACCGCCTTGTGGATGAGCCGCCACCTGATCCGCGTGCCGATTTACGCGCTCACCTCCAAGGTGGCCACGCAGCGCAAGATGGCGCTGTACCGCAATGTGCGCCCCCTGTTTATCGACACCAGCGCCGACCGCGACACCGCGCTCAAGCAGGCTGAGGCCCACTTGAAGGGACGCGGCATTGTGCAGAGCGGCGATGTGTATGCCATCACCTGCGGCGAGCCCATGGGCGCACCGGGCGGCACCAACATGCTCAAGATCTGCCGCGTGGACTAGCCCGTCAAAGTGCTTTGTTGACCTGGGGCAGGCCGGTGCCAAGTGGACCGGTCTGATTTCAGGGGTGCGGCGTTAGAATTGCCGCTGGTAAAAGTTACCAAGTGGTTACCAAGGGTGGCCGCACTCACTATTCAACTTCCTGGGGTTAACAATGGCACTTGTTTCCATGCGCGAGCTGCTCGACCATGCAGCAGTCAACGGCTACGGTATTCCGGCTTTCAACGTCAACAATCTGGAGCAGGTTCAGGCCGTGATGACCGCTGCCGACGCAGTCGGCGCACCCGTCATCCTGCAAGCCAGCGCCGGTGCCCGCAAATATGCCGGTGAAGCTTTTATCAAGCACTTGATTCTGGCGGCCGTCGAGGCCTATCCCCACATCCCTTTGGTGATGCACCAGGACCACGGCCAAAGCCCCGATATTTGCAGGGGCGCGATCAACCTGGGCTTCAGCTCCGTCATGATGGACGGCAGCCTGGAAGGCGACGGCAAGACCATTGCCAGCTTTGAATACAACGTGGAAGTCACCCGCAAAGTGGTCGACATGGCCCATGCCAGCGGCGTCACCGTCGAAGGCGAACTGGGTTGCCTGGGCAGCCTGGAAACCATGAAGGGCGACAAGGAAGACGGCCACGGCACCGACGCCACCATGACCCGCGACCAAATGCTCACCAACCCCGAGCAGGCCGCCGAATTTGTCAAACGCACCCAGCTCGACGCCCTGGCCATTGCCATCGGCACCAGCCACGGCGCCTACAAGTTCACGCGCAAGCCCACGGGCGACATCCTGGCGATTGACCGCGTGATGGAAATCCACAAGCGCCTGCCCAACACCCACCTCGTGATGCACGGCTCCAGCAGCGTGCCGCAAGACCTGCTGGCCATCATCAACCAGTATGGTGGCAAGATGAAGGAGACCTACGGCGTGCCCGTGGAAGAAATCCAGAAGGCCATCCAGTTCGGCGTGCGCAAAATCAATATCGACACCGATATCCGTTTGGCTATGACCGCTGCCGCGCGCAAGTTCATGGCTGAGAACCCCGAGAAATTCGATGCCCGCGACTGGCTTAAACCCGCCCGCGAAGCTGCCATGTCCATCTGCAAGCAGCGCTACCTCGAGTTCGGCTGCGAGGGCCAGGGCAGCAAAATCAAAGGCGACAGCCTCTCGGTGGTGGCTGCGCGCTACGCCAAGGGCGAACTGGCGCAAGTGGTTCAGTAAAGCTGCCACACAGCGTCATCCCTGACTGAGAAGGCCGCCGCAAGGCGGCTTTTTTGTATTCAATATCCCCCAACCCCATCGGCAGAGTAATACAGGAGCCCGCATTGCCAAACAGCATGGACATGAAACGACCTACGGCCTCACCCATGGACGAAGACAGCATGCGTGTGCTGAACTTGCTGTCGGATGCGGCGCTGCGCAACTGCGCCGGGCCTTCCGTGTTCCAGCGTGGGCGGACCTATGCCAGCAGCGTTGCGGCGCTGGACGTGCAATGGACCTTGGCGCAGGATGGAAGCGGTGTTGATGCCCACGCGACGGTGGAGGGAACCCAGCACTACGCGGTAGAGCTATCGGTTCTGACGGACGAGGCCGTCGAGAAGGAGGGTGCTGTGAGCGGCGACTGCGACTGCCCGCAGGGTCAGGATGGCAATTTCTGCAAACACCAGGTCGCCTTGGCGCTGGTCTTGCGCGACATCCTGGGCCGCGACGCCCCAGAGCACAGCGCCAGCGCCGAAAAGAAAGAGGCCGCTGCTGCCAAGCGCGCCAAAACCCAGGCCGACAAGCGCAACACACTCCAAGCCTTTGTGCAGTCTCAAAGTGCGGACGATCTCGCACTGCACGTATGGGAATGGGCGCAAACCAACCGCGATGTGATGGCCGACCTGAAAGCCTGGGCAGCACAGGCGCAGGCGGGAAAAAGCCCCAAGGCCCTGAAGACAGCTATTACCGAGATGCTCAAGGCCAGCGGCTTTCTGAACTGGCGTGCGGCAAGTGACTACGCGCGACGCGCCGAAAAAGTGCTGCCCTTGCTGGAGCGGGCCATGCAAAGTGACCCCGCAGAGGCACGCGCCTTGTGTGGGCATGCGCTGATGCGCCTCTACAAGGTAGGAGGCCAGACCGATGACTCCAACGGCATGGTCAGTGGAGTGATGTCCGCCGTGCAGGGCCTCTTGCTGCGCTGTCTGGAAGCGGCCAAGCCGCCGGATAGCTGGCTGGGTGACTGGTTCAAGCTGATGCAGGCGGATCCTTGGGGCAACTGGAGCGAGCGTGCCGTGCTCGATGTTGCCGGGCCGGCCTTGCAAGAGGCCTATAGCCGCAAGGTTGCTGCCGATTGGCAGGCTTATGTGCCGGACACCGCATGGACTGCGCATAGCAGGCACTACTGGGACATGAACCGCTGGAAGTTGCGCCGGCGCTATCTGGAAGACCTGCAACACCAGGGCGACCCGATGGCAGTGATCGAGGCCATGCGCAGCAGCGCACAGGAAGCACGCGAACACAGTGAATTGGTGGAGTACTGCGAGTCCCAACAAAAGTACCGCGAAGCCCTGCAATTTGCCCAAGCCAGATACAAGTTGTTTCCCACGGACCACCGTGCGCAAAGTGACCTGCTGCGCTGTTACGAGCGCGATGGCTGGGGCGAAGAAGCACTGGCCATGCGCCGCAAGCAACTGAAACAGTCCCCAACGCCCGCGCATTTCCTGGCGGTACTTCAGGCCGCCAAGTCCGCAGGCAAAGATGTCGTTGCCTACCGCGACGCTCTCTACCAATGGGCAGAGGCCAAAGAGCGCGAGACCAAGCCCGTGCAGCGCGCCATGTCGCCCGGTGAATTGCAGCGGCACCAGGCGCGGCATGTGGGTACAAGAGCGGAGTGGCTTCTGGCCGAGGGGCTGGTGACGCAAGCCCTCGCACTGGTGCAGCCACCCCATGTGTGCCAACCCAAGTTGCTGGAGCAGATTGCGTCCAAGCTGCCGCAAGAGCAGAACGAAGAAGCGGTCCAATTGTTGTTGCGCGTGTTTGCCCTTGAGATGCCCCGTGCCGACTCGCCGTACCGGGAAGTCCTGGATCTGGTGCGGGAAATCTGCAAGCGCATGGACTCGCAACCGCGCAAGCAATGGCTGCTCCACCTGCAGGCGCACTACAAGGCAAAACGCAACTTCATCAAAGGCCTTGAAACCTTGTAGCGGACACTTGCGATAATCAACCGGTAGCCGCCAGCGAAAGCGCGGTCAGCTTTTTTTACCTTCAGGACGTCATGACCTCAGTAGTACACACCTCGGCCCTCTCTCTGCCCCTGCTCGCCCGTGGCAAGGTGCGCGATAACTACGCGGTGGGCGATGATCGCATCCTGATGGTGGCCAGCGACCGCCTGTCCGCCTTCGACGTCATCATGGGGGAACCCATTCCCGGCAAAGGCGCGCTGCTGACGCAGATGGCCCTGTTCTGGTTTGAGAAGCTGGGCCCGCATGGCGCCAACATCTGCCCCAACCACCTCACCGGTGATGCACCCGAGAGCGTGGTGCTGCCCAACGAAGTGGCGCAGGTGACCGGCCGCTCCATGCTGGTCAAGCGCCTCAAGCCCCTGCCCGTGGAAGCCGTGGTGCGCGGCTACCTGGCCGGCAGTGGCTGGAAGGAATACCAGGAAAACAGCGCGGTCTGCGGCGTGCAACTACCCCCGGGCTTGAAGAATGCCTCCAAGCTGCCCGAGCCCATCTACACCCCGGCTGCCAAGGCGGCCGTGGGCGACCACGACGAGAACATCACCTTCGAGAAGACGGTCGAAATGATCGGGTTGGACCTCGCCACCCGGATCCGTGATTTGAGCATCCGCATCTACAAGACTGCGGCCGAGTTCGCACTCACCAAGGGCATCATCATTGCCGACACCAAGTTTGAGTTCGGCCTGGACCAGGACGGCACGCTCACGCTCATGGACGAGGTGCTGACACCCGACTCCTCGCGCTTCTGGCCGCAGGAAAGTTACCAGGAAGGTACCAACCCGCCGAGCTACGACAAGCAGTTTGTGCGCGACTGGCTGGAGCAGGCGCAGGTGGATGGCAAGCCCTGGAGCAAAACGCCCCCCGCGCCCCGCGTACCAAACGAGGTGATCGCCAAGACGGCTGCCAAGTACCAGGAGGCGTTGCAGCGGTTGACGGCTTGAGGTTGCCAATGCGGACATAAAAAAACGCAGCCTGTGGGCTGCGTTTTTCTTGGAGCGAGCGCTTCTATTTAGAACTTAAAGCCCAGCGACAGACTGACGGACGAAGGGTCTAAATTGATGTCCGCGGTTTGTCCGGTGGATAAGTGGGTTGTTGTTTTCAAAATGCTCTTGGTGTAGACCAAGTCGAGGGACCACTTGTCTGAAAGTGCAGCCGATATTCCGACTTGCGGCGTCAAAATGAATTGTGAATCCACCGTGACCTTGGTTGGTGGGCCGCCCGGATTGGTCAACGCAGTAAGGGCTGCATTTCCCTTTGCATTGAAGAAGTATGCATAGGTCGCACCAATGCCCACGTACGGCCTGAATGTGGAGTTGGCTTCCAGGAAACGGTACTGAATGAAGATGGATGCTGGCAAGGCATCGACTTGGCCAACTTCACCGGCACCCTTCAGTGCTCCTGCACCATAGAGCTTGTGTGTAAAGGGGGGGGCAATCGGTACATCCACGGACAAGTTGTCTGTGTACATGTACGTGATACCACCCGATATCTGATTTGCAGCACCGACGTCCGTTCTGGAGTTGGAAAAGCTGGGCGCACTTAACAACCCGCCGGTCACTTCTGGTGTCAGTGTTGTCAATCCAATTCGTCCCATCCACGTTCCCGCGCTTTGAGCGCAGGCTGTTTGCGTAAGCAGTGCGGCTGCGGTGATGGCCAAAAGCTGTGTATGTATTTTCATAAATTTATCTCCTTGACATTCGTTGTTACAGCCAGCCGGCGAATACCAGGGACTTGGAAGCCAACTGGGCCAGGAGTTGGTAGCCGTATGGTGTCGGATGGAAATTGTCAGAAAACGCATAGGTCTTCCACCAGTTGGCTCCACCGGTTGCGCCGACCGGCGGTGTCAGTGCGGATAGCGCAGTGTCAGTACATGTTGAAAAAGTGTACGTTGGGATGCCAGCGCTCGATCCCGTCGCAGGACATGCCGGCGTGGTGACATTGGTCAGTCCGTACTGTTCCGGATGTTTGACTTCATCATCCATGCTTGTGTAGAAGTCAACGACGACAACACTGTTTATGCCGCTGGCTCTAGCGCTCAAACGGGTATTGAACGCAACCATCCAGCTGCGGAACAAACCTTCAGCTTGTGCTCTTGCGGGGGCACCATTTGCAGTCCCAACTTGATCCAACACAGCCTGAACATAGGGCGTGACCACAATGTTGGGCATGTTCAAGATGAGTACATGCTGCGCACCTTTATTCAATATCTGGCTTTGAATGGTGTCAAAGAAGATATCGGCAACCGCAGTCATGTAAGTCCCGCCGATGGAAGCAAACCCGGCCGGTCCTGTTAGCAATGTATTGTCAACCAGCGTGGGGTCCAAGACCTCCTTCAGGAAGCTGGAATACGGTGGGATGCCCACCCCACCGGTCGCTGCGGAACCCAAATACTTGGCCACCAGGTCTGCCGTGTCATTGCCGCCCCCGTCGATCAGTACCAAGTCCGTAGCTGAATATGTGCCAATCGCTGCGCCCGCATCGGTCATTTGCTTGAGGATGGAAAAGGGAAGGTTTGCTCCTCCACTTGCAATGGGGTTGTGAATTTTTCCCTTGCCTACGCCATAGCTCGTGCATCCCGTGGTTGTTGGGTTTGCAATGAACATTGGGCCTGTGCCCGTAAATTGGTAGGCGTTGCAAAGACTGGGGATGCCGTAAGCACTCGCAATGCGTTCTGTCCAAATTTGATGCGTTGCTCCTTGAACGGAAAAAATTCGATTTCCCAAGGCCGCATTAAAAGTTCCACTGTCGGTAAGGCTATCGCCAAAAACCTTGACCGACTTGATGCTGACTTTCGGCGTCTGGTTGCCATCCCCTCCACCACCACCGCAAGCCGCAAGAATCAGGGCTGCGCCTACCGCAGCCCAGGTTGTTTTCGTGAATTTCATTCGACGTCTCCACATTGATTTTCGAAAAATAGAACGACCGTGCTATTCCTGCTGTTAATCATCCTATGTGCTCCCAACTTTAAGGAGAGGGTAAACACCCAAGCGCTGAAAAAACGAGTTTATTTTTGATAAAAAGCAACAGCAAGGGAGTTCTTTTGCCTATGGTGGTGACTATAGGAAAAGCCAAATAAAACGACATTTAAAAAATAAATACCTTTAATTTTTAACAAATAATGGATTTACATTTGTTTTATCGGATGATGGCCATGTTTTGGTGGTGATCTGATTGTGTGTCGACGAACAAATGCAGGCCCATTGCAGGTCGCTGCTTGGGTTCGTGATTTCCTCAATAAATTCACCTTCTTTGACCATCCTGGTTTTAAGTTCTAGACTTTGTCTCGGGAATCCTCCCATTCACTAGGTAGAGACAAAAAGATGGCATACAAAGCACACTCACAACTGGTTGCGACGCTGATTCTGGGCCTGGCGTCCGGATACGCGGCGGCTGCGGGATTTCAATTGCTGGAGCAAAACGTCAGCGGCTTGGGCAACGCCTATGCCGGCTCGGCCGCCGTGGCGGAGAACGCCAGCACGATTTTTTATAACCCGGCGGGTATGACCCAGCTGAAGGCGCACGAGTTTTCTGCGGGCGTGGCCGCGATCGGGCCTAGCTTCAAGTTCTCGGACGGCGGATCCAATGTGGGGCTCCTCGCGGGCACGGGCAATGGGGGCGACGCGGGCAGTTGGGCCTATGTGCCCAACGCCTACCTGTCCGCCGCGCTGAACAAGGACCTGTATGTGGGAGTCGGTATCAGCGCGCCATTCGGTCTGAAGACGGAGTACAACAGCCCGTGGCTTGGTTCGGCGCAGTCCAACAGTTTCAGTGTGGAAACCATGAACATCAACCCTTCGATTGCCTACCGCGTGAGCGACAAGGTGTCCCTCGGGGGCGGTTTGAATTGGCAGCACATTGATGCGAAGTACAAACGCCTGGCAGCGGTGGAGACTGCTTCGGGTGTCCCTGGCGCGGTGCTGGTCAAGGCGCCGGTGGTGGCCACGCTGGCGGGCAATTCCTGGGGTTGGAATCTGGGCGGCTTGTTCACCTTGTCACCGGCAACCAAGGTGGGTGTCTCCTACCGCTCGTCGGTCAACCAGGACACCACGGGCGACGTCGTGACGACCAGCAGCATCCCGGCCGTGAATGCAGCGAAATCCAGCAATGTCAGCGCGAGCTTGAAGCTTCCGGATACGCTCATCGCCAGCGCGACCCATCAGCTCGACGGCAAGTGGCAGCTGTTGGGTGATGTGTCCTGGACCGGCTGGAGCAGTATTTCCCAACTGGATTTGATGCGAACCAGTGGCGCACTCACTGGCCAAAGCGCGCAAAAGCTGATCATCGATTTTCGGGATACCTGGCGTGTTGCCCTGGGTGCCAACTACCAGTACAACCCGGACCTCACGTTGAAATTCGGCCTTGGCTTTGACCAGACGCCGGTGAAGGGTGCTTCCACGCGCTTGGTGTCGTTGCCGGACAATGACCGCACCGAACTCTCGACCGGCGCGCAATGGAAGCTGAGCGGTGGCTCGACGGTGGATCTCGGGCTTGCGTACCTCTACTTTTCGGATGCGTCCATCGCCAACGACCAGATCGCAGATCACCGTGGACTGGTCAAGGGCAATTACGCCGGCAGCGCCTGGCTTCTGGGCGTGCAGTACTCCGTTCCCTTCTAAGCACGACCCAACCCTTTGGCGGGCGCGTCCGAAGACGATGCCCGCCAGGATCGCGTTCATTCAGCGGCCATGCGGCAGCCTGATGCGCGCGATTTGTATTTCAGTGCGTGATCAGTTCAGCGCCATGCTGAGCTTGCGCCGGTAGACCGCCACCAGTTGCGCTTGCGGGTCCTGCTCGGCCACTACCTTGCCCATGAGTTCGATGCCACCTGCACTTTTGCCGGCGGCGGCCGGGTCTGTCTTGGGTTTGGGCGGGGTCAACAGTTCCAGGATGGCGACAAAGGTCTTGCGCGGCACGGCGTCGTTCCAGGCCTTGTCGCGCATCACGATTTCGAGCAGTTCGTCCATGGCAGCGGTCCAGTTGCCGCCCACCATCAACACCCGTGCCTTGGCCAGGCGGGTATCAAAGTCGCGCTTGTTGGCGGCAATCAGAGCGTCAAACTGCTCCGGCGCCCAGCCGCCGCGTTCGTCGCTATCGACAAAGCGGATGGCGTCCAGAAACTGCTCCAGCGCATCAAAGCGGAGCTGGCGCGGGATGGCTTTCAGGGCCGGCTCCAGAGCGGCCTCCGCGTCATCGAGCATATTGTTCTCAATCAACAGCTTGACGTAGTCGTAGCGGGCATCGTCGTTGCCCGGGTCTACGGTGAGTGCGGAGTGCAACTTGTGTAGAGCCGCCTGCGGGTCGCCGGCCTCCAGCAAGGCCTGGGCTTCGTCGATTTCTTCCAGGGCTTCCAGTTCTTCTGCGGCGGGCAGGTGCTTGTCCAGAAAGGTCTTGAGCTGGCCCTCGGGCACGGCGCCCATGAAGCCGTCCACCGGCTTGCCGTTCATCATCAGCACGCAGGTCGGGATGCTGCGGATGCCAAAGGCCTGGCTGAGTTCCTGCTGCTGGTCGGAGTCGATCTTCACCAGCTTGAAGCGCCCGCCGTAGTCCACTTCCACCTTTTCCAGCAGCGGGCCAATCACCTTGCAAGGGCCGCACCAGGGAGCCCAAAAGTCCAGCAGAACGGGAGTCTGGTGCGAGGCGGCGACGACTTCGGCTTCGAAGTTCTCAATAGTGACGTTGATCATGGGTAGAGGCTCTGGGTAAAACGTAAAATTCGGGGATGAAAACCATCCAAATAGGCGTCGTCATGGGTTCCAGCTCCGACTGGGACACCATGCAACATGCAGTGCAGATTCTCCAACAGTTTGGCATTGGCTTTGAAGCGAAGGTGGTTTCTGCCCACCGCATGCCCGATGAAATGTTCGCTTATGCGCAGGCAGCGGCAGGCCGTGGTCTGAAAGCCATCATCGCCGGAGCCGGTGGTGCCGCCCATTTGCCGGGCATGCTTGCCGCCAAAACCACCGTGCCCGTGCTGGGCGTGCCGGTGGCCAGCAAGCATTTGCAAGGCGTGGACTCGCTGCACAGCATTGTGCAAATGCCCAAGGGCATTCCCGTGGCTACCTTTGCCATCGGCAATGCGGGCGCGGCCAATGCGGCCCTCTTTGCCATTGCGCTGCTGGCCAATAACGACAGCGCTTTGCGGCTGGAACTGGAGGCCTTCCGGCGTGACCAGACTCGTGTTGCCACCGATATGGTGCTGCCCATTACCGGCAGCGCCGCGTGATGGCGGGCCAACAGGCTGCAGGGGTCTCGGCAAACGTGGCTTCCGGTGCCCCTTCCAGTCAATTGTCTGGTGCTGGTGAGGGCATCGCCTTGGGGGGCTCCAGGGAAATGACGCTCGGTGTGATGGGCGGCGGCCAGCTTGGTCGCATGTTTGCGCACGCCGCGCAGCGCATGGGCTTTTTTACCGCCGTGCTGGATCCGGACCCGCTCAGCCCGGCCGGACGTGTCAGCCACCACCACATCCAGACGAGCTACACCGACCCGGTCGGGCTGGAGCGCCTGGCCCTCGTGGCGCAGGCCATCACCACCGAATTTGAAAATGTGCCCGCTCCCGCGCTGGCCGAGTTGGCCAAGACCCGCCCGGTGGCACCGGCTGCCGCTTGCGTGGCAATCGCCCAGGACCGCGCCGCCGAGAAGGCCCACTTTGTGCGCTGCGGCGTGCCCTGTGCGCCTTACGCGGTGATCGAAACGGCAGAGCAACTGGCTGCCGTGCCCGATAGCCTGCTGCCCGGCATCCTGAAGACTGCCCGCATGGGCTATGACGGCAAAGGCCAGGCCCGCGTGCGCAACCGGGCCGAACTGGCTGAAGCTTGGGCGGACATGCAGCAATTGCCCTGCGTGCTGGAAAAAATGCTGCCGCTGGCGCTGGAGTGCTCGGTCATCGTGGCGCGCGCTTCCCATGGCGACTGCGTCAACCTGCCACTGCAGCGCAATCTGCACCGCGAGGGCATTCTGGCCGTGACCGAGGTGTATGCCGACAATGTGCCGGAGGCGCTGGCAGAGCGCGCCATTGCCGCCGCAAAGTCCATTGCCGCAGAACTGAACTACGTCGGTGTGCTGTGCGTGGAGTTCTTTGTGCTGGACGAATCGAATCCGGCAGCTGCGGGCCTGGGTGGCCTGATCGTGAACGAGATGGCCCCGCGTCCGCACAACAGCGGTCACTACAGCATGGACGCCTGCGATGTCTCGCAGTTCGAACTGCAGGTGCGCACCCTGGCGGGTTTGCCGCTGGTGCAGCCGCGCCAACACAGCCCGGCCATCATGCTCAACCTGCTGGGCGACATCTGGCCCGAAGGTGGCGTGCCGCCTTGGGAGCGGGTGCTGGCATTGCCCGGCACCCATCTGCATCTGTACGGCAAGTTGCGCGCCGCCAAGGGGCGCAAGATGGGCCATCTGAACATCACCGGCAGCACCCTCGAGCAGGTGCGCCGCATCGCCCTGCAGGCGGCACAGATTCTGGGCATCGAAGCTTTTTAAGAAGCCTTTTAACTTTTCTTGAAAGGGCCGCACCATGATCGTGTCCGCCTATGTATTTGCCGACGGTGTGGAGTTCGCACCCGAGGCGATTGGCGCGGCGGCACAGGCCCTGCGCGACGGCCAGCTGATCGGCCTGCCCACGGAGACCGTCTACGGCCTGGGTGCCGATGCCGACAACGCCACAGCGGTGGCTGCCATCTTTGCTGCCAAGGGGCGGCCCAGCGACCACCCTCTGATCGTGCACGTGGCCGCGTTCGACGGTGGGATGTCGGGTGTAGCGCATTACGCCGGCCGCGTTCCCTCGTTTGCGCAGCAGCTGATGTCGGCCTTCTGGCCGGGGCCGCTGACGCTGATCCTGCCGCGCCGCGAGGGCGTGGGTGCGATCGCCGCCGGTGGACAGAACACGATTGGCCTGCGCTGCCCGGCGCACCCGGTGGCGCAAGCCGTGCTGGCCGCCCTGCGTCAACCCACGGCGGGCGAGCCTGTGGTCTGGGGCGTGGCAGCGCCCAGCGCCAACCGCTTTGGCCGCGTCAGCCCGACCACGGCGCAGCATGTGCAAAGTGAGTTTGCCGACGCACCTGAGCTGCTGATATTGGACGGCGGCCCCTGCGAGGTGGGCATTGAGTCCACCATCATCGACTGCACGCGCGGCGCGCCGGTGTTGCTGCGCCCGGGTGCGATCACCAGCGAGCAGGTGGCAGCCGCCTGTGGCCGCGCGCTGCTATCTCCCGAAGAGTTGGAGGCCCAAGGACAAGCTGCACCGCGCGCCTCCGGCACGCTGGAGTCGCATTACGCGCCCAACGCTACGGTGCGCCTGATGGATGCCAAGGCCTTGCAGCAAGCGCTGGATCTGCTGGGCACCGATGTGGACAAGGCCGCTGCACCCGGCAAGATGATTGCCATTTATTCCCGCGTGCCGCTCAAGACCAAAGCACGTCAGATCGAATTGCGCCGCATGCCGTCTGATGCGGCCGTGGCAGCGCACGAGTTGTTTTCGGTGCTGCGCGAACTCGACGCCCTGCGCGTCCAGCTGATCTGGGTGGAGACGCCGCCGGATGACATGGCCTGGGATGGGGTGCGCGATCGGCTGCAGCGGGCGGCTGCTTAGTTGTCTCTGGCCGCCCAATCCACCAGCGTTTCCATCACCGCACGCGCCGCTTCGGTATTGGCATTGGCGTGGTTGATCAGGGCCACCAGCACATAGCGCTTGCCGCTGGCGCCATCTACATAACCTGCACGGGCCAGGGCATTGCTCAGGGTGCCGGTCTTCAGGTGCGCGCTGCCCACGGCCTTGGATTTGAAGCGCTTGAGCGTGCCGTCCACGCCGGTGATCGGCAACGAACCCATTAGTTCCGACATGTAGGGTGAGTGCCAGGCCACCTGCAGCAGGCGCGCCAGGCCTTGCGCGCTGATGCGCTCCTGGCGCGACAGGCCGGAGCCGTTGTCCCACACCGGCATCTCTTCGGCGCTAATGCGCTCCTTCCACCAGCGCTGCATCACCGTGCGGGAAGCTGCAAAGCTGCCGGCGTTTAAAGCAGGTGCACCACCCGAGCCCACGGCAGTTGCACCCGGTGACGCGTTGCTGGCGGTATCCCCGCTCGAACCCACGGCGCCCTGCGGCACGACGCGGCCCAGCGTTAAAAACACCTGTTGCGCCATCACGTTGTTGCTGTACTTGTTGATGTCGCGGATGATTTCGGCCAGGGGTGCGGAGCTGGCTTCCAGTGTGGGTTTGCCGGCCGCCAGGGCTGCAGGCACCGTGCCGTAGCGCACCGTGCCACTGAGCTTGCCGCCCATGTCCAGCCACATACCCTGCACTGCGCGCACGCCGTAGCTGCGCGGGTCGGCATAGGCCACGGGCCAGACTTTTTCACCACAGCTGGCGGCGTAGCTGCCGCCAAAGCGGATGTGTCTGGCGTCCGAGAAATCGGCCTTGAGGGCACCCCGGTAATCGCCACAGTCGCCGCTGCTTAAGGGTACCGAGGCCTGCATCTGCACACCGGCCAGTGGCGGGTCAAACTGCACCTGGGCGGTGTTGCCGCTGCGCTCCGGCGCAAAGGTCATCACCACCGCCTTGAAGTTGATCAGGAGCGCGTCGGGCGCGGCGTTGTAGGGCCGCAATGGCTCACCGTCGAAGGTGGCGGGGTCGGCATCAGGCACCTCAAAGGCGCTGCGGTCCAGCACGATGTCGCCCGCAATCTGCCTGATGCCCATACCCTGCAGGCGGCGCAGCAGCAGCCACAACCGTTCCAACACCAGCTTGGGGTCGCCCTGGCCCTTGATATAGACGTTGCCGGTGAGGGTGCCGTTTTGCACGGTGCCGTCCACATAGACCGGTGTGCTCCACGTGTAGGCCGGGCCCAGCAGGTCGAGTGCGGCAAAGGTGGTGGTCAGCTTCATCACCGACGCCGGGTTCATGGGCACCTGGGCGCGGTGGGTCAGGCGCGGGGCGGCGTTGCTTTGCTCCGGCTCCGTTACCAGGAGGGAAATGGCATCACGCGGAATTTTGGCGCGCGCCAGGGCGGCCTCCACTTCGGGTGGAATGGCACCGGCCGGGGCCGCCGACACGTTGCAGTATGCAAAGAATAGGAGGAGGGAGCACAAGGTTCTGAGCTGCATGCCGCCATTATCCGGTGGCTCCCCCGCGGGCAGTCGCCACACAGGACCCTGCCAGGCCCGCTGGCGCGAGGGCAGGTTCGGGCCATCGACAGGGCCATCCTGACGCAGGCCGTGCGCCTACCGCCCTGCCGCGATAATCACTGCATGTCGCCTATCACCACCACCGCCTTGCCCGGCACCCTGCCGCGCCTCTCCCCCAAAGTGGTGGGTCTGCTGGCCGCGCTGGTGACGGTTGTCATCTGGACGGCATTTATCGTGGTGGCACGGGCCTCGGCCGACCCGGCGCGTGCGCCGACCCTGACCCCGGTGGACATCGTGTTTGCCCGGCTGCTGGGGGCGGGCCTTATCCTGCTGCCCCTGGGCTGGTGGCTGACGCAGACGCAGCGCATACGGCAGCGAGAGGCCGGCCAACCGCCCGCTGCCGGTTCATTGGGGGGGTTTTCCCCGCTGCCCCTGCGTACCACGGTGCTCACCGGCTTGTTCGGCGGCCTGATTTATGGGCTTTTGGCCTATAGCGGTTTTGTCTTTGCCCCTGCTGCACACGCTTCGGTGCTGATGCCCGGCAGTTTGCCGTTGTGGACCGCGCTGCTGGCCCTGTTCGTGCTGGGTGAGCGCATCACGCCGTCGCGGGTGATCGGGCTGGTCTGCATCGTGGCGGGCGACTTGCTGGTGGGCGGTGCCAGCCTGTTACATGCGCTGGATGGCAGTGGTGTGTGGCGCGGCGATGTGCTGTTTGTCCTGGCTGCGTTGACCTGGTCCTGCTACAGCGTGCTGGTGCGTAAATACGCCTTGCAGGCAGTGCATGCCACCACGGCCATTACCGTGTTCGCCTTTTTTGTGTTTGTGCCCGTCTACCTGCTGCTGGTGTGGGCGGGCGTGTTGCAGGGCCATGTGTTTACCGCGCCGCTGCGCGATGTGCTGTGGCAAATGCTGATGCAGGGTGTGGGTTCGGTGGTGGTGTCGGGCATCAGCTTCAACATGATGATTCGCGCCTTCGGCCCGGTGCGCTCGACCATGCTGACGGCGGTGGTGCCGGGCATGTCGGCTCTGGCCGCCGCGCTGGTATTGGGCGAGCCGCTGCCCTGGAATGTGTTGACCGGCCTCACCCTGGTCACCGCCGGCATTGTGTTTGGTGTGCGCCAGGCGGGAGCTAAAAAGCCATGAAACTGCTGGCCTTTGATACCAGTACCGATGGGATGTCCATCGCCGTCTCCCGCGACGATGGCGCAGCGGCAGGCCTGTGGCAACTGCAGGGCGAGGGTGGGGCGAAGGCCTCTAGGGGGCTGATCGCCGGGGTGCTGGAGCTGATGCGCCAGTCCGGGATGGAACTGCGCGAACTCGATGCCATTTGTTTTGGCTGCGGCCCCGGCTCGTTTACCGGCCTGCGCACGGCCTGTGCTGTTGCGCAAGGACTGGCCTTTGGTGCCGGCGTGCCGGTGCTGCCCGTGAACTCGTTGCTGGCGCTGGCGGAAGAGGCGCGCCATAGCGCCTTGGCAGAGGCCCGAAGCGGGCAGGTCACCGCTCTGCTGGATGCGCGCATGGACGAAATTTACAGCGCCACCTTTGCCTTCGATGCCGGCATCTGGCGCGAATTGCAGCCGGCCATGCTGGTGAAGCCTGAAGCGGTGGCATTGCCCGTGCCAAGCGCGGGAGAAGCCGTCGCGGCGGGCAATGCCTTTGCCGCCTATGGCGAGCGACTGAGCGGCTTGCCGGCGGCTGCAGCCCGTATCCAAGCCCTGCCGCAAGCCGCTGCCCTGTTGCGTCTGGCGCCACAATTGCTGGCGGCCGGCAAGGCGGTTGCGGCCGAACACGCGTTGCCCACCTATATTCGCGACAAGGTCGCCCAAACCACGGCCGAGCGCGCTGCCATCAAGGCTGCGCAACTGGCCGCAGCCCTCTGAAACCATGGGCGAAGCGCGTTTCGAGCCCCTGCTGCCCGACCGCCTGGACGAAGTCATGCGCGTGGAGCAGCGTGCGTATTCGCAGCCCTGGTCGCGCACCAACTTCATCGACGCGTTGCACAGTGGTTACCAGGCGCAGATGCTGGTAGCCGATGGAAATCTGCTGGGCTACTTCGTGGCCATGAAGGGCGTGGACGAGGTGCATCTGCTCAACATCACCGTGGCCCCGGAGTACCAGGGGCAGGGCTGGTCGCGCATCCTGCTGGACGCACTGGCGATCTGGGCGCGCGGACAGGCGGCCGAGTGGCTGTGGCTGGAAGTGCGCGTGAACAACCTGCGCGCCCTGGGCGTGTACGAGGCCCATGGCTACCGCCGCGTGGGCCTGCGCAAGGACTATTACCCGGCATCGAACGGCAAGCGCGAAGATGCGCTGGTCATGAGCCTGCGGCTCTGAAACTTACGGATACCTATGGCCCTAGAACTCGACACCCGCCAACGCGCCATGCTGCAGGAGATGGGCGTGCGCGTCTGGCTGCCGGAGGCGGATGTGGCCATTCTGGAGCAGGCCGCGCCGCCCGAACAGCAGGCAAGGCCGACCGTCGCCAGGCCTGTCTCCACCGCGCCGTCACGGGCGCCGTCACCCCGCCCAGACGATGCCCCCACCGCGCGCAGCCAAGTCTCTGCAAGCACGCCGGTACCCGGTGCTTCGGAATCGCATGCTGTGCCGCTGGTTGCTGCGTCTCTGGACTGGACTGCCTTGACCGACGCGGTGCGGGCCTGTCAGGCCTGTGCCGTGTGCAGCGGCCGAACCACGCCCACGCTGCTGGCCCCTGCAGAAAACTTGGCGCAGTGCGACTGGATAGTCGTGGGCGATGCGCCGGATGAAGAAGAGGACCGCGCCGGTGCCCCCTTTGCCGGCCAGGACGGCGTGCTGCTGGGCAATATGCTGCGTGCGCTGGGCCTGCAGCGCGCCAACCCCCTGCCTTCTGCCGTGCAGGGCCCGGTGCCGCCGGCCTCCCAACGTGCCTACCTCACCAACGTGCTGAAATGCCGCCCGGCCCCGGGCGCTATGCCGCAGGCCACGGAACTGGCCCAATGCGCCGCCTACCTGCAGCGCGAGATCGCACTGGTGCAGCCCAAACTCATTCTGGCCATGGGGCGGTATGCCAACCAGGTCTTGCTGGCCGAGACACCTGCGTTGGTGGCACAGCCCCTGGGCAAGCTGCGCGGCACCTTGCACCACTACCAGGGCGTGCCGGTGGTGGTCACCTACCCGCCCAAACTGCTGATGCGCAACAGCGCTGACAAAGCCAAGGCCTGGGCCGACCTGTGCTTTGCTGCCGCTGCGCTGGAAGCTGCCCCGGACCGTTAGTGGATAGTTTTTTTACAATTGCCGAACCGATCTACCCAAGAGGTCTTCATGTTTCCAAAAAACGCCTGGTACGTTGCCTGCACCGCCGCTGAGATTGACGGTAAGCCCCTGGGGCGCAAAATTTGTGGTGACAGCATCGTCTTCTACCGCGGCGAAGAAAACCGCGTGGCCGCACTGGAAGACTTCTGCCCCCACCGCGGCGCGCCCCTGTCGCTGGGCCGGGTGATGGAAGGCAAGCTGGTGTGCGGCTACCACGGTCTGGAGATGGGCTGCGAGGGCAAGACCATCGCCATGCCGGGCCAGCGCGTGCGCGGCTTCCCCGCCATCCGCAGCTACCCTGTGGAAGAGCGTTATGGCTTTATATGGGTCTGGACTGGCGACGCGGCGCTGGCCGATCCGGCAACGATTCAGCACCTGCACTGGTACGGCGACCCGGACTGGGCGTTTGGCGGTGGCATGTTCCATATCCAGTGCGACTACCGCCTGATGATCGACAACCTGATGGACCTGACGCACGAAACCTATGTGCATGCCAGCTCCATCGGCCAGAAGGAAATTGACGAAACGCCGTGCAAGACGGTGGTGGAGGACGGGCAGGTGGTCACCAGCCGCCACATGAACAACATCATGCCGCCGCCCTTCTGGCAAATGGCCTTGCGCGGCAACCACCTGGCCGACGACGTGCCGGTGGACCGCTGGCAGATCTGCCGCTTCACACCGCCCGGCAGCGTGATGATTGAAGTGGGCGTGGCCCATGCCGGCAAGGGCGGCTATGACGCACCCGCCGACAGCAAGGCCTACAGCGTGGTGGTGGACTTCATCACCCCCGAGACCGAAACCTCCATTTGGTATTTCTGGGGTATGGCGCGCAAGTTCAACCCGCAAGACCAGGCGCTGACCGATAACATCCGCGAAGGGCAGGCCAAAATCTTCAGCGAAGATCTGGACATGCTGGAGCGCCAGCAAAAAAACATCCTGGCCCACCCCGGGCGCGCCCTGCTGATGCTCAATATCGACACCGGCGGCGTGCAGTCGCGTAAGCTTTTGGACAAGATGATCACAATGGAGCAAGCCGCATGAGCCAAACCCAAGCCTTTGAAGTGCAGATCAAAAGTACAGGCCTGGTCATCACCATCCCCGAGGACTGCAGCGTGGTGGAAGCCCTCTCGTTCGAGGGCATAGAGATCCCCACCTCCTGTGCCCAGGGCATTTGCGGCACCTGCCTGACCCGCGTTGTGGAGGGCGTTCCTGATCACAGGGACCAGTACCTGACGCCCCAGGAACAGGCCGCCAACGATCAGTTTTTGCCCTGCTGTTCGCGCGCGCTTTGCGCCCGCCTGGTGCTCGATCTCTAGCGGGCGGATGTGCCGGCAGCCCAAGCCGCTGCCGCTAAACTTGCCCTATGACCTTTATTGAACAACTGCGCACGGCCGAGCGCATCAACGGCTCTCTTCTGTGCGTGGGGTTGGACCCGGAACCCGCAAAATTCCCCGACAAACTGAAGGGCGACGTCAGCAAGATATACGACTTTTGCGCGACCATCGTCGACGCCACCGCCGACCTGGTGATTGCCTTCAAGCCGCAAATTGCCTACTTTGCCGCCCATGGCGCTGAGGCCCAGTTGGAGCGCTTGATGGCGCACATGCGCCGCACCGCGCCCCAGGTCCCCATCATTCTGGACGCCAAGCGCGGCGACATTGGAAGCACCGCCGAGCAATACGCCAAAGAAGCCTTCGAGCGCTACGGTGCCGACTGCGTGACGCTCTCGCCGTTCATGGGTTTTGACTCGGTACAACCCTACCTGAAGTACCACGGCAAGGGCGCCTTCCTGCTGTGCCGCACCTCCAACCCCGGTGGGGACGATTTGCAGAACCAGCGCCTGGCCGGCCTAGAGGGGCAGCCCACACTGTTCGAGCACATTGCCTCACTGGTGCAAGGCCCCTGGAATTTGAACGGCCAGCTCGGGCTGGTGGTGGGCGCCACCTACCCGACGGAAATTGAGCGCGTGCGCAAAGTCGCACCCACCGTGCCGCTGCTGATTCCCGGTGTGGGCGCGCAGGGCGGTGATGCGGTGGCTACCGTCAAGGCCGGTTACCGTGCTGCCCAGGGTGAAACCACGGCGCCGATTGTGGTCAATTCCTCGCGCGCCGTGTTGTACGCCTCGGGTGGTGCAGACTTCGCGCAAGCTGCACGCACGGCAGCTATTGCCACACGCTACCAGTTGCGTGCGGCACAGGCCGCCTAAACCAGGATTCCCCACACCGATGATCGATCTCTATACCGCCGCCACACCCAATGGGCACAAGGTGTCCATTGCGCTGGAAGAGCTGGCGCTGCCCTACACGCTCAGGATTCTGGGCTTCGCCCAGAACGAGCAAAAGCAGCCCGCGTTTCTGGCCATCAACCCCAATGGCCGCATACCGGCCATCGTGGATCACGATGCAGGTGACTTCGCTGTGTTCGAGTCGGGTGCCATCCTCATTTACCTGGCCGAGAAGACCGGCCAACTCATGCCCACAGACGCCAAGGGCCGCTCGCGCGTGCTGCAGTGGTTGATGTTCCAGATGGGCGGCATCGGCCCCATGATGGGCCAGGCCAATGTGTTTTACCGCTATTTCCCGGAAAAAATCCAGCCCGCCATTGATCGCTACCAGGGTGAAAGCAAACGCCTGTTCCGCGTGCTCGACGGCCACCTGAAAGACCACGAATTCCTGGCCGGTGACTACTCGATCGCCGACATCGCCAACTGGGCCTGGGTGCGCACGCACAAGTGGTCTGGCGTGGCGGTGGACGACCTGCCGCATCTGCAGCGCTGGATAGACGCCATACGCGCCCGCCCCGCTGTGCAGCGCGGCCTGATGGCGCCGCCCTCCGCGCGCGATCTGACGGGTGAGCACAACGAAGAGCAGGCACGCAAGTTCTCCCTGGAAGCGCGCGGTATGGTCGAGATGGGACAAAGCAAAGCATGAAACTCCTGAGCGCCCACCGCGCCCCCAACCCGCGCCGCGTGCTGATGTTCATTGCCGAAAAAGGCATTGCCGGCATCGAAGTGCGCAACGTCGATCTGAACGCCGGTGCCCACCGCACGCCGGAGTTTCTGGCCAAGAGCCCGTTGGCCAAAGTCCCCGCCCTGGAGTTGGATGACGGCCGCGCGCTCACCGAAACCCGCGCTATTTGCACCTACCTCGAAGGCCTGTACCCCGAGCCCAACCTGATGGGCGTGGACGCCACCGAGCGCGCCTTCATCGAGATGGCCGACCGCCGCGTGGAACTGACCCTGATGCTCCAAATCGCCAACGCCATCCGCCACACCCACCCCGGCCTGGTGGCGCTGGAGCAACCGCAGTTCCCCGACTTTGGTACATCACAAGCCGAAAAAATGCTGGCCACCGCCACCGTGTTTGACCAGTTGCTGCAACAGCAAGAGTGGATGGCCGGCGACCGCTTCACCATCGCCGACATCACCGCCTTTTGCGGCCTGGAGTTCGCGCGCGGGTTGATGAAGTTTGTGCCAGCGGATGCGGGGCTAAACGCGCTGCAGGGCTGGCGGGATCGGGTGAATGGGCGGGGGAGTGCGAGGGTGGTTTGAGGGGTGGTGGGCTTGGGGGAGCTTTGAGAGTTTTGCCAATCAAACGTGAAGACTAATCCCATCCACAATTCAACTCAGGATTTTGTCTGTCATCAAAGAATTGAAAATGCCTTTTATCTTTTTTCCGGACATAGAATAATCCTCCGGCATTTGTGCCAGTGGTTGTTAAGTAATAATAGCCACTTATTTCTCCGTCAAATTCTTCTTGCCATTTGCTTTGAATGGTTGCTGGTATTTGTGTTTTTGTTGATATTGATTTTTCCGATATTTTTTTAATTTCAATATCAGCATTGCCATTTTTATATCTTATAAATCCACGCTCAGTAGTATTATTTTGGAGTGAAAACTTTAGATTAATGGATTTGCCATTGTTTAATGGTGATTCAAAGCAAAAACTGACGTCAGCTACCGAAAGGCTTGGGAGGAAGGTGGCAATAATAAGTGTATAAATGATATTTTTAATAGACATCTAGTCTGGCCTTTTCTGGTTCTAAAGTATTTGTATCGTCTAGTAGTACGCTGCTGACTAATTTTAAATGTGATTGCCTCGCTTTGAGACCAGTCCAAAGACCATTTTCGGCTCCATTGACGTTCTTTGTTACCCGCCTTAAATACACGTCTTTAATTCCTTTATCACAGTTTCTATTAATATTTATATGATGATCGCCTATATTTTTGCTAATCCAATACAATCCAGCAGTGTCTGTTGTTTCAAATGGATGTGTTGATAATATTTGGTTGTTTGGCTCAACTGTATATTTATCGCTACCGATTTTTCCTCTGTAATTACAGTAGATTTCATAGTTTGCTCTGCCGGTAGTTTGAATTAGTCCGCGACCTTTGAATCTAATGCCATCGCCAATATGTGTATTCCCCAAATCAGCGCGACCTTCATATTCACGCCCCGACGCGACCTCTTCGACCAATCGGAAAATACCGGTTTCTTGATAGATTTGAGCTAGAAAATGCGATAGTCTTACTCTTGAATCTATTCCATATTTTCTACAGGTTCTCATTAGCTGGATAGCGACACTGTCTGCCAACCTGGCTTTGGCATCAGGGGTGCTTAAAAAGTAGACGCGAACTGGAGTGGTGTTATTTCCTGAGTTGGATTGGTACTTGTAAGGCATACATCGCAAAATTTCTTTTTTGCTCAACCAACCACACTTTCGCATAACATCGATAAAGGCCAGTGGGTGAAAATGCCACTGTGCAACCTTGTATTCAGTTGGTATGTCTATAAACGTCAGCGCCATGATGTGCTTGCTCAATGCAGTCCAGTTTTTTCCAGTCGCATCGTTTTTGAAATACGATTCATTCTTTATGTGCCCATAGCGTGCTTCAAAGCTGCCTTGGTCGAACTCGGTAGGAAATTTGCAAATTGCCCTGCGCAATTTTTCTTTAACCGCATCCCTACGGGTATAGGCAAACATCTGTATGGGGTCGTCCAGCGCGGCAAGTTTGGCATCTGTATTGTCGATCTCACGGGTCAGCAGTGCCTTGAGTTTGATGCTGTCACAGCGCTGGTCCAGTGCGGCATTACCTTCGCAGTCATCGCCATAGCAACTCCAACCTAAAAAAGCCGGAAAGTCCGCATCGCTGAATTTGAAGGTGCCCACAGCATTGAGGTCAGCCCAACGTTCGCCTTCCGGAGTGTTGATCTTGCGCCAATGTGCCGCGTTGGCGGGCAAAGGATCTTTGTCTGTGGTTGCACTGCCACGCCCCAAGTTGCGACCAAAGCGCAGTAGTTCGTACCAACCACTGGGACTGCTGCTGACTTTATCACCCGTGCTGAGGCTGTTATGGCGGGTGTTCGCTTCCTTGTACATGTCGTACTCAGCGTCACTGTCTTTACGCTCACCAATCTTGCTGCCATCTAATTTGTAGCTAGTAATGCTCGCATCACCTGCGAAGTGGATCTGCACCCACTGTGGGGCATTCAGGGTTTGCGAGGCAGTTTCGCGCATATGACTAGTGGGCACCGCAGTCTTGATGGGGGTGTTGGCAGGCAAGTAGATATAGGTGCTGCCAAAAACCACATCCGTGCGGCCATCCTTGGTTGGCTTCGCATCTGCCGCAGGCCAGTCCTTAGGGTCCTGGCCCAGCAGTAGCTTGATGTTTGATTCATCCAAACAAATTTCAAAGTGAATGTGGCCGGGCTGCCCATAGATTTGACCGGGTTTGCCCAAAACGTCTTTGCGATAAACCCTCTTGTCTTTCGCAATGCCAGGGGCGAGTGTCTTCAAATGTGCATACACGCTGTAGAACGTGATTTGTGTTGGCGTGCTCCCATCGACGCCTATCTCCGTTGTGTGCTCGATGATGACCATGCCTTTGTCGGTCCACTCTGGGCCAGCACCAAAGGCTGCATAGTTTTGTGGGTAGTCTTTGTCATTGCTTGGCGCAGCGTCTGGCTTAACGCTGTAGATGATTTTTCCATCAGCAATGGCACGCACATCCACATAGGCGCCACCTTCTTGCGGCGCAATCAGATGCAGACCGTTGTGCCATTCCAGATGGGAGGTAATCGGGTACTGCCCGGTAAAGGCCAACTGAATGCTGTCCATGTTGTCCTCGGTTGTGCCGGACTTTAAAAATGGATTGCTAATCAACATGTTGTTATTGCTTTCTTTATGCTGAGAAACTGCGCTTGGCCGAGGGCGAGCCCGTGGGCATCACAGGCATAACGGCGGGCACACTCTTCGCCCCTGGCCCCCCATGCGTTACCGCATGCGCCACATGCGAGCCGGTAGTTCCCGACTTGATCGCTCCCGCGCTCCAAACCGTGTAACTGCCCCCGCCATTGATCGTCACGCTCTCCTTGGCGGTCAGCGTGATGCGGTTCGCCGTCATGGTGATGTCCATCTTGGCCAGCAGGTTGACGCTGGTCTTGAGCGCCTGGATGTCGATGTCGTCTGTGGCCGAGACCAGCTTGATGCCGTCCTTGTAGGCAAACATGCGCACCGCCTCTTTGGCGCTGACCAGAAAACTCTTGGCGCTGCTGATGCTGGTGTGCGCCGCGCTAGTGATGGCGTGGTGCTGGCCGCTGTGCTGGTGGGTGCTGCCGGGGGTGGTGGATTCGATGCCGGCGGGGCTGGCTAGGACGATGTGCGGCTCGGCCAGTTCGGGGAACTTGCCTTCCTCATCGCCCTGGCCTTGAATGGCGGTGTTCTGCTCTTTGAGGGCCTTGGCTACCTGGTTCTGATCGCTGGCGTCCTGCGCCTGGTGCTGCTTGGCCAGATCGCCCAGCGCGTCGTGTTGGTCCTGCGCCTGGCTCAGGCGGTTGGTGGTCTCGCCCATGTCTTTGGCGTGGGCCTGTGCGTTGCCCCGCGCCTCGGTGCTGATGAGCAGGCCGTCCTTGGCGCGCAGCACGCCGTGGCCGTCGGTGCGCAACTCGAAACCTTCGCCGCGCGCATCCTTGCGGCCGCCGTTGTCTTCTATGCGGGTGATGTGACCCAGGGAAAGTTGGCTGTGCTGGTGGTCGCTCTTGAGTTGCACCTGAATCTTCTGTTCGGTGTCGTCCAGGATCAGATGGTTGCTGCGCCCGGCTGCGCTGTTGCCGCCGCCGGGGATCAGCTCTCTTGAACGCAAGCCCGACAAGGCCTGCTGCGCGGGCAGGCTCCAGGGCGGCATGTTGACGGCGTTGTAGCCGCGCCCGGTGACGATGGGCATGTCCGGGTCGCCGCCCAGAAAACTGACCACCACTTCCTGGCCAATGCGCGGGATGTGCATGGCACCCAGTTGGTTGCCCGCAAACTCGGCCGACACGCGAACCCAGCAGGAACTGTTTTGGTTCTTCTGGCCGTAGCGGTCCCAGGGAAATTGCAACTTGATGCGGCCCAGGTTGTCGGAGTAGATGTTGGACTCGGCCGTATCTGCGCTGGGGCCGACGACCAGCGCGGTCTCGGGCCCGCCTGTTTTGGGTTTGCGTTGCGTGGCCGCGGGGCGCAGGGCTTCAGTGGTGGGTTGCACGCTAAAGGCCACATGTACGCGCCATTGGCTCGCAAGTCGCTGTGCATCGGACAGGGCAGCCACAGCGCCAAGGGCAGCGGCGTGCCCCAAGGCGGTGGCTGATTTGGCGGTACCCCGCATGAGGCCGCCGCCTTGGGGCACGTTGCTGCCCGTGTTGCCGGAGCGAAGTGCGGAAGAACTGCGCTGCGTATCCTCCCCCACGTTCTCGATCACAAATCGTGTATCCAGCACGATGTATTCGGCATTGGTCTTGGTACGCGGGTGCCCCGTCAGGCTGAAGGTGCAGCCGGGTACGATGCCACGCACATGGCCCACACCTGATGCGCGCTGGCCTGACTGGCGCAGGCTCTGCATGCGCAGGCGCGCCAGGTGCTTGCCTTGCGGCTCGGTCTGGTTGGCGGCCTTGTCAGCGCCCCGGTTGGGCTGGCTGTAGTCAGAGCCGCCCAGGCCTGCCTGGTCGCCGCGCCACAGGTACACCTCCTGATCGGCATGGCCGGTCTTGCGCGGGGCGGCAGACTCCGCAGCCAGCGATGCGCGCGGGCGGGTGTAGTCGTACTCGCGGGAGGCGTAGCTGCCGCTGGTGAGGCTGTCCGTCGGGCTGAAACCGTGGATGTATTCGCGGTCGATTTTGTGGCCCAGCGGATAAAACGGAATGGAGTGGTAGGCGCTGACGCCTTTGCCCGCATCCTGCTGCGTGATCTGGAAGGCGCCGTTGTGGTCGCTCCAGATCAGGCGGTGCACGCCACCGCTGTGCTCGAAGTGAAAGTTAAGGCCCCACTCCTGCATCAGGCGGGAAATGAACTCCAAGTCAGTCTCGTTGTACTGCACTTGGTAATCGCGTTTCGGGTAGTCCTCAATCAGGCGCTTGGTCGAGGCGAAGGGGTAATCGGCCAGCACTGCTTCAATCACTTCCACCGGCGTCTTGTCCTGAAACACTTTGCAGTCGGTGGTGAGGGTAGCCAGGTGCAGCCAGGGCCGCAGCGTGATTTCATACAGCGCGTGGCGGCTTTCTTCTCCGATGAAGCGGGCAGCGGTGATGAGGCCCGAAATTTCGCGCACACCGGCGCCGCGGTTAGCAGCACCGCTGCCTCCGGGGATGCCGGGAGCAAAGCTGCCTTGGCCTTCCAGTTCCACGTCGCAGGTCAACTCCAGCCCGACGAACGAATCCAGATCGAAGTTACTGCCGGTGCCGGCCATGAAGTTCAGGGCGTCCGGCGTTTGCAGCGTGAGCTGGTATTCAAACAGGCTGTTGATGCCCTCGGTGCCTTCGAGCTTCAAGGGAATCAACGCGGGCTGTCCCGCCAGCACGGGAATGGCGGGGCTTTTAACGGTGAGTGCGCGCGGGGCGGTGAACAGGCCAGGCATAGAGAACTCCAAAAGCTTTGCTGCAGCGCATCACGCAGCGCAGCAGCAGGTCGTCAAACAAGGGAGGGGGCTTTATTGGCCGGGGCGGCCTTTGGAGGGGTCTGTCGCTGCAACCGGCAAGGGCAACGAGAGACTGCAGCTCTCACCGTGGGTGAGGCTATTTTTTTGATTATAGGTTTGCACCTGCGGGGCAGCTACCCGCGTGCGGGTAAACGCTTAGTTCGCAATCACCCGCTCGGTAAATCCCTGCAGGTAGTCGCTCAGCCTATCTGCCCCGGCGATCGCTGCGGCCTCGTCGCCGGACGCGATGCCCTCGGCCAGTTGTAGATGCGCCGCAGCGCCCTCTGTGAGGTCGCCCGCATGGCGGTAGGCGTACCAGAAGCGCCGGCACTGCACGATCAGCGGTACAACGGCTTTCACGGCGGACTGGTTCTGGCTGGCGATGTGGTTGACGCGGTCGAGTTCGATATCAGCCCGCATGTAATCGTCCAACTTGTCGACGGTTGCGGCCCGCACCATGCGTTTGGCGCACAGCACGATGTCCTTGCGCTGCTGGTCGCTGGCGCGCCGTGCCGAGCAGGCGGCAATCAGACGCTCCAGCACGCGCCGGGTCTGCACCACGTCCAGGTGGTCAGCCAGATCGATGGCGGAGACCAGCAGGCCTCGGCGCGGCTGTTGCACGATCAGGCCAGTGGAGACCATGCGCAAGAGCGCCTCGCGCAGCGGCGTGCGGCTAAGCCCGGTGCGCTCTACCAGCTCGGCTTCCACCACCTGCGCGCCGGGCTGCAGTTGCAGGGTGGAGATCAGGGTTTCCAGCGTCTCATAGGCCACATCGGCGGCGCGGCGCTTGGGGGCAGTGTCGGTTGCGCTGCTTGTGTTACTTGCGCTGGTCGCGTTGCGTGGGTTTTTTGTCGTGGCCATGGCCTTGGTTCCAGAATTCCACTAATATATTAACAACATATTTAAACGCACCTGGAGCTTCGCATGAAAAACACCCCCTGGCAAGGCATCTTCCCCGCCATCACCACCAAGATCAACGCGGACGAGAGCATCAATGCCGAGGGTACGGCGCGGCATATCGACTTCCAGATCCGCAATGGCATCCACGGCCTGGTGACCTGCGGCTCGCTTGGCGAAGCCAGCACGCTGACACTGGAAGAAAAGCTGCAGGTGGCGCAGATTGCGCTGGAAGCCGCCGACGGCCGCATCCCGGTACTTGCCAATGTGTCGGAGACCAGCACGCGCGAGGCACTGCGCTATATCGACGGCGCCAACAAGCTCGGCGTGCAGGGCTTTATGGTCATGCCCTCGGTCATTTATGTGGCCGATGCGCGCGAGGCCATGCTCAATGTGCGGACCATGGCCGAGGCGGCGCAGCAGCCCATCATGGTCTACAACAACCCGGTCGCCTACCGCGTGGACCTCAAGCCCGAACACATGCAGGAACTGGCCGATTGCCAGTGGATCCACGCCATCAAGGAAAGCAGCGACAACATCCGCCGCATCACCGATCTGCGCAACGCCCTGGGCAGGCGTTATCAACTGTTTCTGGGCGTGGACGACCTGGCCTATGAAGGCCTGGCCCTGGGCTGCGATGGCCTGTTGGCGGGCGTGGGCTGCGCCTTCCCGCGCGAGACCGTGGCCCTGTATGACCTGATGAAGACCGGCAATTTCGCCGAGGCCTTGCCGCTGTACCAGTGGATGACGCCCATGCTGCACCTGGATGTGTCCACCAAGCTGGTGCAAAACCTCAAGCTGATTGACGCGCTGGTGGGTGTGGGTACCGAGTACGTGCGCCGTCCGCGTCTGCCGCTGATCGGTGCTGAGCGTGCCCATGTGGAGGCGGTGGTGGCCAAAGCCTTGGCTACACGCCCCGTGAAATACCAGTCGGTGATGTAAGCATGGCCATGAAGCGCATCAGCGTCATCGACTCGCACACCGGCGGCGAACCCACGCGCTTGGTGGTGTCTGGTTTTCCGGATCTGGGCCGCGGCAGCATGGCCGAACGCAAGGCGCTATTGGCGTCGCAATACGACGCGTGGCGTGCAGCCACTGTGTTGGAGCCGCGCGGCAACGACGTGATTGTGGGTGCGCTGTTGTGCGACCCTGTATCGCAGGATGCGGCCGCTGGGGTCATCTTCTTCAACAACACCGGCTACCTGAATATGTGCGGCCACGGCACCATAGGCCTGGTGGTGACGCTGGCGCACATGGGTCGCATCGGGCCCGGTGAGCATGTCATCGAAACCCCGGTGGGCGATGTAACGGCCGCGCTGCATGATGACGGCACGGTCAGTGTGCGCAACGTGCCTGCGTACCGGTATTTGAAGCAGGTCGCGCTGGACCTGCCGGGGCACGGCCGTGTGCATGGCGATGTGGCCTGGGGCGGCAACTGGTTCTTTCTGGTGAGCGACCACGGCCAGCGCATTGCCCTGGACAACGCCGCCCAACTGACCGACTACACCACGCGCATGCGCCACGCCCTGACGGCCAATGGAATCAGCGGGGCCGACGGTGCCGAAATCGACCATATCGAACTGTTCGCGCCGGACCCGGAGGGCGCCGACAGCCGCAATTTCGTGCTCTGCCCTGGCAACGCCTATGACCGCTCGCCCTGCGGTACCGGCACCAGCGCCAAGCTGGCCTGCCTGGCAGCCGACGGCAAGCTGGCACCCGGCGAGGTGTGGACGCAAGCCAGCGTGATCGGCAGCCGCTTTCAAGCCTTATATGAGCGCATGGAGAACGACGAGGATTCGCGTGCTGGTGCGCATCCACGCACAGGCCATGGGGCCACTGACGAAGCTGCGCCGCGCATCATCCCTACACTGCGCGGCAGCGCCTATGTTTGCGCCGAGGCCACGCTGTTGATAGATGATGCAGATCCGTTTGCCTGGGGAATACGTGCGGCCTGAAGAATGTGCCCGTAAAGCTACTGGGCAGCGTGATGGCTGCGCAGTAGTCTTTCAGGCGGTAACAGGAGACAGGAGACGCAACGGGATTAGTTCAGCAGCTTCGCCAGATAGCGCCCGGTAAAGCTGGCCGGATTCGCCGCGATGTCTTCCGGCGTGCCCACGCCCACCACGGTGCCGCCACCGGAGCCGCCCTCGGGCCCCATGTCGATCAGCCAGTCGGCGGTCTTGATGACGTCCAGGTTGTGCTCGATCACCACAATCGTGTTGCCCGCATCGCGCAACTGGTGCAGCACTTTAAGCAGCAGGGCGATGTCGGCAAAGTGCAGGCCGGTGGTCGGCTCGTCCAGGATATAGAGCGTGCGGCCGGTGTCGCGCTTGGAGAGTTCCAGCGCCAGCTTGACGCGCTGCGCCTCGCCGCCCGAGAGCGTGGTGGCAGCCTGGCCGAGCTTGATGTAACTCAGGCCCACATCCAGCAGGGTTTGCAGTTTGCGCGCAAGGGTGGGCACGGCCTGGAAGAATGCATAGGCTGCCTCGACGGTGAGCTCCAGAATTTGCGCGATGTTCTTGCCCTTGTAGAGCACCTCCAGCGTCTCGCGGTTGTAGCGCATGCCGGCGCAGACATCACAGGGCACATACACGTCGGGCAGAAAGTGCATCTCCACCTTGACCATGCCGTCGCCCTGGCAGGCCTCGCAGCGTCCTCCCGCCACGTTGAAGCTGAAGCGTCCGCCGCTGTAGCCGCGTTCGCGCGCCATGGGCACCTCGGCCATCAGTTCGCGGATAGGGGTGAACAGGCCGGTGTAGGTGGCGGGGTTGCTGCGCGGTGTGCGGCCTATGGGCGACTGGTCGACGTTGATGACCTTGTCGAAATGCTCGATGCCGTCGATGCTGGCGTGCGGCGCGGGTTCGTCATGCGCGCGATACAACTGGCGCGCAACGGCGGTGTACAGCGTGTCGTTCACCAGCGTGGATTTGCCAGAGCCGGAGACGCCGGTGACGCAGGTCAGCAGGCCCACGGGGAAATCGGCGCTCACGGTTTTGAGGTTGTGGCCGCTGGCACCGGTGATGCGAATGGCCTGCAGGTCACCTTGCGTGGCGAGGTGCGCGGCATGGCGCTCGGCCCAGGCCAGCGCGGCCTTGCTGGGAGCGCCCTTGGCGACCACTTTCTTTTCGGCAGCGGCGGGTTGCAGCGTCGGCAGCCAGGGCGTGCGGCGTTTGGGCACTTCAATCTTCAGCGTGCCGGCAAGGTACTGGCCAGTGAGTGATTCCGGCGTGGCCTTGACGTCGTCAAACGTGCCCTGCGCAATCACGCGCCCGCCGTGTATGCCGGCGCCCGGCCCCATGTCGATCACATGGTCGGCGGCACGCATCATGTCCTCGTCGTGCTCTACCACCAGCACGCTGTTGCCGATGTCGCGCAGGTGCTTCAGCGTCTCGATCAGGCGGTCGTTGTCGCGCTGGTGCAGGCCGATGCTGGGCTCGTCCAGCACATACATCACGCCGGTCAGGCCGGAGCCGATTTGCGATGCCAGCCGGATGCGTTGCGATTCGCCGCCGCTCAGCGTCTCGGCGCTGCGGTCCAGGCTGAGGTAGTTCAGGCCGACGTCGTTCAAAAACTTCAGGCGCAGGCCCACTTCGCGGATCACTTTGGAGGCAATCTCGCCGCGCGAGCCGTGCATGGTCAGGGTGTTGAAGTAGGCGAAGCTCTCGCGCAGGGTGGCGCGGCTGATCTCAAAAATGGCGCGCGCCTGATCGCCTTCGCCGATCTTGACGTTGCGCGCCTCGATGCGCAGGCGGCTGCCGTCGCAGTCCGGGCAATGTTGGGTGCTGCGCAGACGGGCCAGGTCTTCGCGCACCAGGGCTGAGTCGGTCTCGCGGTAGCGCCGCTGCATGTTGGGGATGATGCCCTCGAAGGGGTGCTTCTTGGCCAGCTTCTTGCCCTGCGAGGCGCCCGAGTCGATGACGTAATGGAACCTGATTTCTTCCACGCCCGAGCCATGCAATATCGCCTGCTGCACGGCCTCTGGCAGCGTGTCAAAGCCCTGGTCGATATCAAACTTGTAGTGCTTGGCCAGACTTTCCAACATGGAGAAGTAGTAGCCGTTGCGCCGGTCCCATCCCTTGATAGCGCCACTGGCCAGGCTCAGCGTGGGGAAGGCCACCACGCGCTCGGGGTCGAAGAAATCCTGCTGGCCCAGGCCGTCGCAGCTCGGGCAGGCGCCCACTGGCGAGTTGAAGGAAAACAGGCGTGGCTCCAGCTCGCTGATGGAGTAGCTGCACACCGGGCAGGCGAACTTGGCGTTGAAAAGGTGCTCCACCTGCTTGCCGCTTTCGGGGTTCTTGGGTGAATCCATTTCCAAAGCGATGGCACGTCCCTGGGCCAGGCGCAGCGCGGCTTCAAAGCTTTCGGCCAGACGCTGGCGCAGGCCTGGTGCCGGGGCGCTGGCGGCGGGGTTCAGTGCGGCAGCCAGGGCGGCGGTGGCGGACGCGCCTGCTGATGCGGATGATGTCTCTGCGGCAGTTGATGGTGAAGTCGCCGAACCCGACGCGCCGGTCTGCGCATCCCCCGCCGTAGCCATCACGGCCGCGACGCGCGCCTCCGGTCGCACCTTCACGCGGTCAATCACCACGTCGATATCGTGCTTCTCGGTCTTCTTGAGCTTGGGCAGGTCATCGTATTCAAACACCTGGCCATTGACACGAAAGCGCACATAGCCCTGGGCCTGCATGTCGGCAAACACATCCAGGAACTCGCCCTTCTTCTCGCGCGCCAGGGGAGCCAAAATCATCAGCCGGGTGTCCTCGGGCAGGGCCAGTACGGCGTCCACCATCTGGCTCACGGTCTGGCTTTGCAGTGGCAGCTGGTGTTCGGGGCAGTAGGGCGTGCCGGCGCGGGCAAACAGCAGGCGCAGGTAGTCGTGGATTTCGGTCACCGTGCCCACGGTGGAGCGCGGGTTGTGGCTGGTGGCCTTTTGCTCGATGGAAATGGCGGGCGACAGGCCCTCGATCATGTCCACATCGGGCTTGTCCATCACCTGCAGGAACTGGCGCGCGTAGGTGGACAGGCTCTCCACGTAGCGGCGCTGGCCTTCGGCATACAGCGTGTCAAAGGCCAGGCTGGACTTGCCGGAGCCACTCAAGCCCGTGATCACCACCAACTGGTTGCGCGGGATGTCCAGATCGATGTTCTTCAGGTTGTGCGTGCGTGCCCCCCGGATGCTGATGCTTTGCTGCTGCAGGGCGCGGCCCAGGTATTGGCCCTGGTCGGCGGGGGCTGGGTGGGGAGCGTCGGTAGGAGAATTCAAAACAGTGGCCGGGTGGAAAACAACCCTCCATGATAGACAGTAAGCCAAGCACCTGTCGACGCGCCACCACATCACCGTAAATGGGTGCTGTTTCGCCTGTTCGATGCCGGTTCTGCCAGTTCGGCCGCAAAGTCTGGATAATCCCACCCACATTCTGGAGAAAACCATGGCATCCGTTAACAAAGTCATTCTGGTCGGTAATTGCGGCCGCGACCCCGAAATCCGCTACCTGCCCTCCGGCCAGGCCGTGGCCAACGTCAGTGTGGCCACCAGCAGCCGCCGCAAGGACAAAAACACCGGCGAAACCATTGAAGACACGCAGTGGCACCGCGTCACCTTCTATGACCGTCTGGCCGAAATCGCCGGTGAATACGTGCGCAAAGGCCGCCCCATCTATGTGGAAGGCCGCCTGAAATACGGCAAGTACACCGACCAGGCCGGCGTGGAAAAGAACACCGTGGACATCGTCGCCACCGAACTGCAACTTCTGGGTGGCCGTGAAGGCATGGGCGGACCCAGCGAGGGTGGTGACGGTGGCGACGAGCGCTCCGCACCCGCGCCGGCACGCCGCCCGGCCCCGGCGCCGCGCGCTGCAGCTCCGGTGGCAGCCCGTCAGGCTCCGGCCCCGCGCCCGGCCAGTGGCTTTGACGACATGGACGACGACATTCCGTTCTAATTCAGAAAAATGGGGAGGGCAGCGTGGGTTCAGCCATCCTGCCCCCGGCATCCGGGGCATTTACAAAAATATTTCTAGCTCTGTTCGCAAGTGAACAAAAGACGCTTGGTAAACGCGCATTTCGCACCAAGCTAGGAAGCTACTACGCTAGCTTTCAGCCAGTGTTCACTTTCGAATTTCAGAGAAGAAATCAGATGCCGAAAAAAACCGGTCTACCGAAGACTCCGCCCTCTGAGTCAGAGCACGCCATTAAATTTTTGACAGAAATCAGCGAGGCGCTTAAGCAAGGGCACCGTCATTTTGACGATGCCGTGGTGACACACTGCATTCGATTGATCAATGACTACGTTGATGGCGGCGCTCTGGGGGAGTCGTCGGAATCTGCGCAATTGCCTTCATACACCGCAAGTCGTCATTGAAGCTTCTCTGCGCCCTGACGTTGCGTTAAGCCCTGCGCTGATCCCCTGGCCCGGTATTTGCAAGGCCTAGGAAGGCTCATCCTGAAGATCTTTGAGCAACTCTTCGAACGACGGATTCAGGTCGTTGAACTTTCTATCTCGTTGCTTGTTCGAGAATTTGTGCCAATTGGGAAGCGACAAAATTTCCAGCTTGCCGTACGAAATCGTCAACCAACCCGCTGCTGCGAGCTTTTGTACGTATTCTGAAAAAATGGTACGGGACACGCCGCACAAATCGGCCACAACCTTCTGCTTGACGGGAATCTCTACACCCTGTCCAAAGCCGACCGTGGGCGGGCGGTCAGAATGATAAAAAAGGGCTTCAGCGAATTGAGAGAGGCCCATGACCACGCGAAGGCATGGGTTTCCGAACTTCATCAGCATTAACATTTCAGACGTCTTTTGAACGCGCCAAGCCATCAACCTGGTCAGGTACAGGGCGAACGTCGGTTGGGTCTCCATCAACTCCAGGACGATTTCACTTGAAATGCTCATGACCTCCGTAGAGGACAAGCACACAAAGTCCGCGTAGCTGGTTTTTCTGTTGATGATGGACTGTTCGCCAAACCAGGAGCCTTCGCCGTAAATGCTGATCGGCATCAACAGGCCACTGGTGGACTCCACAGAGGCGGCCACCAAGCCGGTGATGATAAAGCGCCAAGAGTCAATCTTGGAGCCCTTGGACCATATCACCTGCCCATCCTCAAAAGACGAAATTTTGATGAAGGCAGCCAGTTGCATAGCCTTATCCTGAGATATTCCAACATTACGTAGTTGTTGGTATTTGAAGTTACCGTACATTTTATCGGCTGTGTACATAAGTGTGTTGAAGTACAGAGAGAGCGACTGGTTAGGCAGAGTCCGAATGGATCGACGGCCGCCAAGCTGCAAATTTTTGTTTTAGTAGCAGTTGAATTGCCCTGGCACGAACGCCCACTTTGGGGCGTAGGTGACGATTTTATTTTTGCTTTGTGCATCAGTGTACATTTTCTGCAAATGCCTGCCTACTAAATTTGATGTTTAAAAAGGCTGCGCACCAGCCCTCAATGCCGGCAAACGCGGCATTGACACCAAATTTTCCGTAGCGCACGCAGGGGTGGTCAATCCTCGTACCTTTGGGGATCGGTTCTCGCAGGAGACCCACTCCTGACACTCCCGCGCAGCGGGCTTTTCGCACTGGCGCTTGCCTGTGTGACAGCGGACTTCCCCTGTGGTGAAAGAAATTCACATTAACTGTCAGTGGGCGAACAATCAAAGAGGCGCTATTTTTCCTGAGGCTAGATCATCCGGTCATCAGCAACTACCGGGTGGCCTTAATGAACCAATTTTCAAATCTAACGCATCACAGAAGCCCGCCCCATCTTCTGTCGGATTCGCTCCTTCCTGCACTCTCTGCGAGGCGGCTTTTTCGCCATGTGGTCGCGCTCTTGTGTCTGTTGACCTTCGGTCTGCTTTCACTCAGCGTTTCAGCTGCCGATGCAAGCACTTCAAAAGAGCAAGCGCCAATTGTCGTCAATCTGAAGCAATTGAAAATTGTGAAGAATGAGAAGGGTGATGAGCAATTTGTTGACGCTGCCTTGGTTTTGCCAGGTGATGTCATTGAGTACCGCGCCACATACGCCAACCGTGGCAAGACCACATTGCCGGTGGTGGCGACGATGCCCATTCCTGAAAGCTTGGAATACGTCAAAGATAGCGCCAAGGCCAAAGACGGCATCACGCATACCGTCGCTCTGAAGGACGCCCAATTTTCAAATGAGCCGTTGCAGCGCAAAGTTGCTACTAACAGCGGCGCAACCCTATCGCAGCCTCTACCGTATGCATCGTACCGGTACGTGCGCTGGGATCTCGGCAGGCTGCTTCCGGGTAGCTCGGTCGAGGTAAGTGTGCGTGCAAAGGTGTCACAGAACCTTGACGTAGATGCCAAAGCGGGAGACCTGGCGCCTGTCTTGGCTTCTGCCGTCCAAAAACAATAATTTTTTAAAAAAATTCTTTCGAACAAACCACGTTTCAGAAATACTTCAAGGAACTAACATGAAAAAATGGAATGAAAATTGGGCATTGCCTGTAAAGGTATTGTTAGCAGGGGCGGGTATTGCCGTTACGGCGATTCTCGTGCCTTTGGTGGTGTCCGCTGTGGCGCCGCCAGCGAATACGGTCATCGGAAACCAAGCGACAGCCAGCTACTTTGATTCGACAAACACAAAGCAGTCCGTGCAGTCGAACCAGGTAAACACCACGGTTGCACAGATTGGTGGTGTCACACTGTCCAATGACGGTACGAAGACCGCTGCGGCGGGCAACACCGTATCGATTCCCCACACCGTGACGAACACTGGTAACGGCTCAGACACTTTCACCATTACTGCTGTTGACAGTGTTGGTCAGGGAACCTACACCAATATTGCAATCTACTCGGATCCCAATGGAACCGGTATTCCATCCGGCGCTCCGTTGTGCGCAACACCTGTTTCGGGAAGCATTCCGACTTGTACCACCGGTTTTCAACAGGTGATTGGAGGCAACAACGGGACGTTCCCCTTCATTGCAACTTATACGATTCCGGTAAGTGCCACGACGCCGACTACGCCGTTTAACACGGCAACGGTGACGGTTGTGCCCGTTACGTCGACGCCATCGATTCCCTATCCGTCAGGAACTGTTTCCAGGACGGATACGGTCAATCTGACGACAGGTGCGGCGTTCTCATCCAATAAGGCGATCAAGGCGCCCGCCGTTGCGGCACCTGGTTCGACAGTGGGTGGATGGCCGACAGTTGTTACCGGTGGTATTGCCAGTTCGAGTGCTAGCTGCCAGACAAATTGGTCTACAGGGTTGACAAGTACGTCTACCTGTACCTACACGGTGTTTACCATCAGCTATAGCAATGTAGGCGGATCAACAGGCTCCTACAGCGTATCCGATACCCTGCCGACAGGCTTTACCTATGTAACCGGCTCTGCCGTGTGGAGTGGTTTGGGTGGTACAGCCTTGTCTGAAAGCGGAGGCGCAACGGGAACTACGCCTAACGTAATCAACTCGACGTATACGGCCGCAACCCGCAAATTCTCGGCAGTAGTGTCCAATGTGACGCCGAACACTTCGGGCACCATCAGCTTCGTGGTGTTGGTTAACAATACGGCTCTTGCGGGCTCAAGTACCACGACGAATACGGCCTTGTTCTCCACCGTAGATTGCCCAAGTTGCACGCCTGATGTGCCGACCAACTCAACGCCATTCCCTGTAACACCCGTTTACAAGGTGATTGCTGCGAACGCTAAAGACGTCACAACTACCGACAGCCCAACTCCGCCAGCCAAGTCGGGCACCGATTTGGTCGAGGTTACTTCCGCATTCCTGGGAAGCAAAGTCTCGTTCACCAACTGGGTGATCAACAAGGGTAATGTGGTCGACACGTTCAACGTATCCATTGATCCTACGGGCAATACCTTCCCGGCTGGCACCACCTTCGCTTTCTTCCAGGCCGACGGAACACCGCTGCTTGATACCAATAGCGATGGCAAGCCGGATACAGGTCCACTTGCTGTGGATGGTTCTGTGGCCATCCTCGTGGTGGCGACATTGCCTAGCACGGGCACAGTTCCTGCCGGTGCTGTGGATGCGTTGATGACGGCAACCTCTGCCAACAGCACTACTCCGGTGTTTGACTCGGTGTGGGATCAAGTAGATGCCATCAAATCTGCCAAAGTGGACTTGACCAATACGCTTGCCGGTAACCTGACATCTGTTAACGGTGGTACGACGACTAGCCCCTGTGTGGCTGGTTCCAACTGTGATCTGGGTCAAGGTCCAACCGCCAATCCTACGTTCACCACCACTACGACGCCTGGCACGCCTGCGAAGTTCCCGGTCTTCATCACCAATGAAGTTCCAAGCACGACTACCACCTATAACTTGACTGCTACGGTTCCCCCGGGATACTCCTACAAGTTTGTGGACAACACCAGCGGTACGGCTACTTGCGCGAGTCCGACAATTACTTCTATCTCGGTGACTGCGGGTGCCACACCGGGTGGCCCTACTGACCCTCTGCCTAGCAATGAAGTTCCGGTTCTTGCTTGCGTGACTCCGCCCGCAGGTACCACCCCTGGAGTCGTACTTGTGAGCTTCAAGGCCACCAGCTCGACGGACCCATCGATAACCGACACCATCACGGATGCAGTCAATGTGACTAAGCCGATCGTTCCTGGAATGGAACTGGGCCCGCTCACAGTCAACAACACGACGCCTAACGGTGGAACGACCGTACAGCCGGAGACTCTGACAAATACGGGAACCACGGCTTGTGGCCAAGGCTCCGGCTTTAACGTGTCGGTTTCTATTGATAATCCTGATTGGCAAGTTTCGGTCTACTTCGACCAGAACAAAGACGGTGTTATCCAAGGGTCGGATCCTGTGATCAATACGTTGGTATCCGCCACGACCGCCAACCTTACTACCGCTATTGCTGGTTCATTGGTACCGTTGAACCCCGCTCCCGGTAATACATTGGGTCTGCCGTTACTGGTGAAGGTGTTTTCACCGGATGGTGCCCTTATCGGATCTACCGCTACGGCAACGTTGACTGTGACTGACTTGGGTACGGTAGCTGGACAAACTTGTCCCCCAACAACGGCCAAAATCTCGACTACCGTGACCAATGGTCAGTTGAGCGTGATGAAAACACAGGTGAAGTCTGCCGGTACCGGTACCGCTCCAAGTCTTACTTGCGACGGCACTGTGACAACAGGTTTTGATGTGGCTTCAGTGACCGCCAAGCCTGGTGATTGCATTATTTACAAAGTGGTTGCGAGCAATAAGGGTAACGCACCAGTGAATAAGGTGACGCTGAACGATACCGTGCCGGCCTACACTGTCTACAACGCAACTCAGCCTGCAACGCAGTGCTCCGTAACTGGAGCGTCGGGTGGAACGCCAGGATTTTTGGTGACCGGAACTCCCTTGACCTATGTGTCCTGCGGCAATGAAACCAACGGTGTAACCCTGGCTCCCCTGGGTACTATCACGATGTTTTACGCTGTACAGGTTCAGCAGTAAGGCACGTGCGTGATTCAGCTAGTTAAATCAGATTTTTTGGTTTAATTAGCTGAAACTGATAGAGTGCGCACACACGGAGCTTGGATAGCGGGCTTTCGTGTGTGCTACTTGTTTATACCGATCAGCGATTCCGTGCAGCTGATCTCCTCATTAGTTGCGAGAATGTATCCATTCGGTAGACTTTCATCAGCTGTAGAGAAGTCGACATGCTGTTCTGCCGTAATTTCGCCGGAGCACTGCCACTCCAATCCGTTGACATCTTGTTTTGCTGGGCACACATGATGGCCTTTTTTTCTAACAAATTTCTAGCTGGCCAAGCCGTTTACAAGCTTCGCTCATGGGCTTGGAAGATGGCCTTGGTGTTTGTCGGCTGTGTGCTTTCAGTTCCCCCATCGTTTGCCGTTCCTCCCGCTGCAGGAACGGTTATTACTGCCAAGGCGCTGGCGAATTACACGCTGCCTGGAAATGTCTCGCCAGAGACGATCATGTCGAATACCGTCATTGCCGTTATTCAGCCGGTTGAAGCGCTGAAACTGACGTCTGATAATAATTTTCAAAGACCTGCTGCCAGTCCCGTGTCATTTCCGCATGTGCTTACCAATACCGGCAACGTCACTTCGACCTATTCTTTTGCCGTGGATAGCACGGGTTGCGCAACCCCTAATTTAAATTTTCAGAGTGCGCCCGTTTTGTATGTCGATGTCAATGGGAATGGCGTCGTGGATGCCGGTGATCGCAAATTGACTGTGGGCAACACGGGCGTGTTAACACTCGTTGCAGGCGAGTGGGCCAACCTGGTGCTGCAGGCGCAAATACCCCTGGCCCCGAATGGAGGAAAGTCGTGTGCGCGGCTGGTTGCGACGGCCGATGTCAGCGGCAGCAAGGCGCAGAGTTTGGACACGGTGGTGGTTACGTCCAATGCGTCGCTGGTCTTGAATAAGTCCGTGACGTACAGCGGCTTGGCCATTCCGGGAGTCTCTTTGCTGAACTACACCATCAATGCCAATAATATTGGCAATAATGCAGCACAGCCTAGCGCCACATTGCCCACTGCAAGCACCATTTTGGTAAATGGGCTTCCCCGTGCGGTGGTCCTGATCCGCGATCCGGTTCCTACCGGTGCACAGTACGTGGCAGGTTCTTTGCACACCGCAGTGTCCGGTGCGCTCAGGCTATTTCGCCTTGCCTCTGACGCGCCGTTCAGCTACCACAGCGAACCGGCACCCGTGGGTGGTGTGCCTACCGGACGGGATGACTCCACTGCGGTTGAAGTGGCCATTGGGATACCGCAGAGCCTGCCGCCAACGACATCGGTGTCCATGGACTTCCAGGCCAGGTTGCTGAGTAATGCCGGAGCATTGGTCGACAACACGGCGTGGGCCAACTTTAACGATGGTGCATCGCCTGCCGAATCAGTTTCCAACACTGTCGGCGTTAAGACAACCAGCGAGGTCATAGGCCTCTCAAAGGCCGCAGGTGTACCGGCTGCCAATGTGGATGCCAATGGAACTGCCGATGGCACCGCCACCGTACGCTTCCAGTTACAGGTGCGCAACTTTGGATCGGGAACTTTGTACAACGTCGGTATGAGCGACCCTTTGGAGAACGCGGCCGATGGTTTGGGCCAGTACACCGCAGAGGCCATTCCTGGCACAGGCAAGTACACCGTGGTCGCTAATTCGGTGCGCTTGGTGTCTCTTGCGGGTGCCGGTACTGCAGCGGTTGCCGCCAGCAACTTTACCGGTCAGTCGGGTCATGCCGAGTTGCTTGGCAGCGGTGCTTTGATGCCTCCCGGTGGCGCAATCACTGTTCAATTTGATGTGCGATTCAATCTGACGGGCGTAGCTGCTACGCTGTTTAACAGCGCTACGGCGCATGCAGCGACAGCCTCTGACGCCCCGGATTCGGTGAGTGCAAAGTCATCCAACGGAGTGGATCCGGATGCCAACCACGACGGAATACCCGACACAGCGGCGCGCACGCCGTTCTCAGCGCAATTGCCCGTTCTCAACTTACTCAAGACGGTCTCGCCGACGCGACCGGTTGCTGGTTTGCCCGGCTCCTATGACATGGACATTGCACTGAAGGTAACCAATGTGAGCTTGGTAGGTGCTCCTAATGTTCGTCTGGCCGATAACCTTTTCTGCGCGTTCGAGATGGACAAAAGCAGTGGCCCGATTGAGAGCTGGAAAATCACCGTTGCAGCGAAGTCGCAGAATGGTTTGTTGACACCGAGCAGCACCTATACCGGTGGGCACTTCTGTGACCGGATTGCCCAGGCAAATCCAGATAACTTGGCAAGTTTCCCGTTCGACTTCGGTCTGACGGTGGTCGATGGTACGCGTGCGCTGGCAAGCGGAGAGTCCGAAACGATCAAGTTCACAGTACGTGTGAAACTGAAGCCCGCGGCCATCGGCACTTTGGTGACAGTCAACAACCGGGCTTGGGCTGGCGTGGTACGGCCTCTGACGTCGGATGCCACCAGTTTGCCGGGTTATAACAACGGGCAGGTGGAACTTCTATGGGCTACCAGTTCGACTGCCAATGTGACGATGGTGGATCCCTCTGGTGTGGTTTACAACGCCGTCACACGCCAACCAGTGGCGAATGCGGTGGTGACACTTACGCGTTTGGCCTGTCCGGGGCTGGGTTCGATTACTGCGGCGCAACTGTTCGGTGATAGCAGTATTTACACTTTTAATGCGGACGGTAGTGTGGCGCAGACCACTGACGCCAATGGCGCCTATTCGTTCATTTTCAAAGTGCCACCGGTCAATGAACTGTGTACCTACACACTTAAAGTCACGCCACCGTCGGGTTCAAGTCTGGTATACCCCTCTTCGCTCCTTCCGGCGCACGCGGGTACCTTCGAAAATTGCGGTCCGGTGTCAGCCATCGCAGCTGCTCCCGCCGCTGGCGATGACGTAACCTATTACAGCCAGGTGAGGGCCGGCCTCAACACGACCACGGGGTTGGCCTGCGAAGTATTCAACAATAACATCCCGCTGGACCCGTCCGCAACGACTGGTTTGACCTTGCAAAAGACGGCCAATCCAACCACCGTTGAGGTGGGTGACGTGGTGAGTTTTACCTTAAAGGTTGCCAATCTTACCAACGTGGATTTGCCGCAACTCGCCATCAGGGACCAGTTGCCGGTGGGCTTCCGCTATGTGGTCGGATCGACCCGTATCGGTGGCGTGCGGGTGGTCGATCCCGTCGGCGGTGTTGGCCCCAATCTGGTCTTCAACCTTCCGCTTTCTGCCAGCTCTCCTTTGGCCGCCGGACAATCGCAAACGCTGACCTATCAGGTTCGTGTGGGCGCAAGCACCCCCATTGGCGTGGATTCAATCAATCGCGCCTGGGCCAATGCAGGGTCTGATGCCAGTGCCTTGACAAGCAATGAAGCCGATGCGCGGGTGCGCATTCTCGGTGGCGTGTTTGCAAGCGATGCCTATGCCTTTGGCAAGGTATTTATGGATTGCAACAAGAATGGTATTCAGGACGAAGCGGAGTGGGGCATTCCTGGTGTGCGTCTCTTTATGGAGGACGGCACCGGCGTTGTGACCGACATTGAAGGCAAATGGAGTCTTTATGGCTTGCGTCCGGTGACCCACGCTTTGCGGCTGGACACTTCTACGCTACCCAGCGGTGCGCAGCTTGCGCTGATCGAGCCGCGCCAGTCCAGGCAAGCCGATAGCGTGTTCATGGATCTCAAGAACGGCGAATGGCATAAGGCCAACTTTGCTGTGCAAAACTGTGAGAACTCTGATCTGATCCGTGCGGTGCAGGCACGGCGAGATGCCATCATTGCCCAGCCCGCATCGGAGGGGGAAGCGGTTCGGGCCAGCACGCGCCTCACAACGGATGGTAAGGTGGTTATACCTACGGACGTCCGCGGTCTGCCCTCGGCGGGGTCTGTCGATGCCAGTGGGAGTATGAAAACCGCAACTGTTGTCAGCAGCCCGCTGATTACATTGCCCGGTGCGGTTGGTGCATCGGATTTCGCGGCAGTCCCTAACGACAGCTCTGCTGGCTTGCCGTTGCCCTACACCAGCGGTGGAGTGGTGGCCCCGGCGACTGTGGCTGCACCGGAACAGATTCCTTTGGAAGACACCTTACAAAACCTGGATCGCACGCTCGGCTTTTTGAATCTGAGCGACAAGCAAGTCTTGCTCGGAACTCTCTTCAATGTTCGTGTCAAAGGCAGTCAGGGTTCACGATTGGTCCTTGCTGTCAACGACCAAATCGTTGACGAAAAGCGGGTGGGCAAGCGTGCCAGTGTGGAAAACCAGCAGTTGGAAGCTTGGGAGTACATATCAGTGCAGTTCCGCCCCGGGGTCAATGCGCTGAGGGTGCAGGAGGTCGATGCGTTTGGTAATGTGCGCGCCCGTGCCGAGATTCAGGTCATTGCACCTGGACCTCTGGCGCAGATTGCCATTGAGGTTGCCGCCACTGCCAAGGCAGACGAAAGCAGCAGGTTGCCAGTGAAAATCCGACTGCTGGATGCACAGGGTATACCCGTTACCGAACGTACCCAGTTAACGCTGGAGTCCATCGCGACGCGATGGAATGTGACCGATTCCAGTCCCTTGGAGCCGGGCGTGCAGGTCATGGTGGAAGGTGGCAGTGCAGTTTTCGATCTGGTGCCGCCGGCCAATCCTGGCGACGGCAAGATCCGGGTCAGTGCGGGCACTGTTCAAAGCGAGTCGCGCGTGGTGTTCCTACCGGACCTGCGGCCTTTGACGGGTATTGGTGTGCTCCAGGGCGTCGTCAACATACGCGACCTTGGCAGGATGCCTCTGGGCGCGCCACGCGCATCTGATGCCTTTGAGTCTGAGCTGCGCGGATGGGTAGACAAAAACAGCGACACCTTGCTCACGACACGCACTGCGTTCTATTTCAAAGGTGCTGTGAAGGGGGAGTACCTGCTGACCGCAGCCTATGACAGCGACAAGAATACGGCTACCACTTTGTTCCGCGATATTCAGCCTGACCAGTTCTATCCGGTTTATGGCGACAGCGCAGTCAAAACATTTGATGCGCAGTCCAGCCAACGCTTCTACGTGCGTATTGACAAGAACCGTTCGTATTTGCTGTTCGGAGACTACAACACTGCGTCCAGCCCCGAAGTGCGCAAGCTGAGCCAAATGGGCCGCACCGCGACAGGATTGCAGCATGTCTACAACACGGAGGACGTGCGGGTGACCAGTCACTTCAGCCGTGACTCTCTCAAACAAGTGATTGAGGAATTTCCGGCCAACGGCACATCAGGCCCCTTCACGCTCAATAGCGCCGGCAGCAGTGACTTGTTTGCCAACAGCGAAACGGTGTTGATCGTCGTGCGCGACCGTAGTCAGCCGAACTCCATACTGAGCACGACCCCGCTCAACCGCTTTGTTGATTACAGCATCGAGCCGATCAGCAAAAGAATTTTGTTCACCAAGCCGATTTCTTCGTTGGATGCGAACCTTAACCCCCAGTCGATTCGCATTACCTACCTGGTTGACACGGGCGGACCGGAGTTTGACATTGCGGGAACAGATATCCAGTTGCGGGTGTCCGATCGGCTGCAGCTCGGGGCGGTCGCGGAATATGACGCCAGTCCCAACGCAAGCCGCAAATTGCTTGCTGCTACAGCCTTGGCCAAGTTGGACGCTAACACGGTGCTCAGTGCTGAATTGGTTGGTACGCAAAGTGATCTCAAGGGTTATGGAGAGGGTTTGGGTCTGGAGTTGCGCCATGACGATACTCTGTTGAAGTACAACTTGCATGTGCAAATCTCCGACTCTGGTTTTGACAACCCGTCTGCGGCCATTAACTCGGGCCATGCCGAGGCGCGTGGGCATCTGGATTACCAGCTCAGTACCGACACCCACCTCAAAGCGGATCTGGTTTATACCCAGGACAACAATCTCTCCAATGCCAGCGGCGGCATTTCCAGTGCATCGCAGACCCAGGGTTTGAGCGTTGCCGTACAGACCAAGATCAGCCCCAATGTCACCGCGGAGGTGGGTTTGCGCTCAGGTCAAACCGATACCAGCGCAGCTACGACCTTTGACTATGGCAGTGTCTCTGCGGGCGCGCCGGCGTCCAGCACTTCCAATGTGACCGGGGTTAAAACTGAGACCCTTTCCGTTCGCGGACGCCTGACGGTCAATGTGCCTGACGTTCCGAATACGCAGGTTTATGTCGAGGCTGAGCAGGATGTGAATAACTCCCACCTGCAAGTCGCAGCCATCGGCGGTAACTACGCCATCAACGATAAGGCGCGTGTGTATGGGCGATACGAATTGATCTCCAGCTTGGGAAGTGAATATGCGCTCACCAACGGTATGCAAAGAAACGTCGGTCTGGTAGGTGTCGAAAGCGCTTACATGAAGGGCGGTCGTGTGTATGACGAGTACCGCATTGCGGACACCATGGATGGTCGGGCCATGCAATCCGCCTTGGGGATTCGCAACACCTATGAGGTAGACGAGGGTTTGCGTTTGTCTGGCGGTCTTGAGCAGGTGAGTGCATTGCCTGGCGCCACAGGTACGGCCTCCGGTGCGTCCAGGGCAATTACCGGTGCCTTCGACTGGCTTGGTACCGGTGAATACAAAAAGCGCTTGCGCGGTAGCGGTTCGGTAGAGTTCCGCGACGGATCGGATGCCACGTCCGGGCTTTTGGCCTTGGGCATTGCCTACAAGCTGGATCCCGATTGGAGCATGTTGACCCGCGGCACCATCAATCAGGTAAACAGCCGTACGGATGGCTCGCTGCACTGGTTGGAGCGTGAGCAAATCGGTTTTGCCTACCGCCCCGTGGACCAGGATGTGTGGAATACGCTCTTGCGCTACGAACACAAGAGTGAAAGTTGGGGTGGCGTGGCCAGTTCTACCTTTGCACCGGCAACTACGTTGACGGACATTGTCAGCGCGCATTTGAACTACCAGTCGTCCAGGAGCGACATTCTGAGTGCGCGCGTGGCGGCCAAGCAGAATACAACCACTGTTGATGGCGTGCGTAGCAACTATGGCGCGCAATTGCTGTACGGTCGGTGGACCCATGACATCAGCCTGGACTGGGACTTTGGTTTGCAGGCGGGCCTGATGCTGGGTGATGGAAATATGCAGCAGCAGACGCTGGGAGCTGAAGCGGGCTATCAACTCAGCAAGGGGTTGTGGTTATCCATGGGCTACAACTTCCTCGGCTTACATGACCCGGACTTGGTCGGCGCGGACTACACCGATTCGGGTGTCTATGTCCGGCTGCGTTTCAAGTTTGACGAACGGTTGTTCAAAAGTGAGGCTCCGGCCGCCGCAGATCTTCGATGAAACTCCGCTCCTTTTTACCTCTTTTGTGGCGCAGACCCGCTCCCGGTACCTGTCAGAAAGGGCTGTGGAACGACCACGCTCACCTGCTGTTACCTGTCCATACGATCTATATAGTGACCCATGCAGCCCTGCAGCTTGCGGTGACCGGGTCGCGTCTGCAGTAGCAACCGGCTATTGAGCGGACTCTCACATGAGCGAAAAAAATATGTACAAAAAACTTCGTTTTAGGGCGTTCGTTTGGGGGGTGCTGTATGTGGCGTGCAGCTATGCCGTGTCTGCGCCAGTCTGTTTCAACCCCGCTACCCAGAGCATACCGGGCGTTACGGTGACAGCCAGCGGAACCTGCGGTATCACGGCCGTTTCCACCATTGATCCACCAATCCCCGGCTACAGTCCGCCAGGTTTGGCTTTACGTGGGAACAACGAAAGTTGCATGCTGACTTTTTCCACGCCCGTCAAGAACCTGACCGTGGACGTTGGCGCGCACTCCTGCGACGCCGCCCAGGACGGGGTGATTACTTGCCAGACAGCGGTGTTCAACGTCAACGGCGCGCATCGGCCGATAGCGAGCGGCGAATTGCACACGCCAACCGATTATTCTTTTTACGCAGGGAATTCGGGTTTGGACCCGGTTTCACCACTTTCGCTGGACTCCAATGGGGACGTGGTCGGTGGAAATGAACCGGTTACTTACAACGGAAACGGGTCGGGGCAGGTTCAGCTGCCCCCTGCTTTCGCAGTCCGCAGCATTCAGATCACCAACACCAGTGACCAAAATTACAGCGATCTGGACAATAGCAGTTGGTTTAATGTGTGCTACGACGGCCTGGCGCCGCCCACCGTCACGGTCAACAAGGTTTCCAAGGGTGGCACGGGCACCTTCAGTTTCAAGGGCACCAGCAATGCCAACGGCTTTACCACCACGGAAGGTGCTTACACCGTTGCCACGGCCACTGCAGGCGTTGTGGCCAGCGGCAACTTGGTGAATTTGAGTGCCGCCAACACCATGACGGAAATTCAGGAAACAGTGCCCCTTGGGTGGGCGCTCACCGGCGCATCTTGTGTCGATGCCAACGCGGCCGTTAGCGGAAACATTGGCAACACGTTTGGTGTTCTGGTTGGTACTACCTTACAAATTCCGGCAGCAACCGTCTTGAATGGAGCCAACCTGCAATGCACCTTTATCAACACTTATACAGGTCTGGCATTGAGCGGAAAGGTGATTCTGGATACCGGTGCGGGCTCGGGTGTTGCGCACGACGCAATACAGAATGGTGCTGAGCCTGGGCAGCCAGGCGTTACCGTGAGCCTTACCGATTGCGCTAGTACGGTATACAGCAGCACGACAACATCGGGCGATGGCAGCTTCAGCTTAAGTCTGAGCGGCGTAAGCGCAGGGCAGCAGGCGTGTATTGTGGAAACCTTGCCCGCAAGCTACAGCGCAGTCAGCGCTAACGTTGGCACAACTGGTGGAAGTTACACCGTTGCGACGGCCAGCCTGAAGTTTACCGTCGGGTCTGGTGCCTACAGTGGCATTGTGCTGGGTAATGTGCCCATGAGCACGTTTACCGGAGATGGCGCCCAGCAAACGACAGCGGGACAAGCCGTGACCTACGCGCACACCTATGTGGCGGGCACTGCGGGACGCGTGACGTTCTCCACCACCGATAGCCCGACGCCGAACTGGCAGGTCTGGACTAGCGTCCTGTACCTGGACAACAACTGCAACGGGGTTCTGGATGGAACGGATACGCTGATCATCGCGCCGGTGAATGTGGTCGCAGGACAGCAAGTATGTATTTTGGATCGAGTTATTTCTCCCGCAGGGGCGACGAATGGCGCGCGCGATATCACGACGGTCAATGCCGGCGAGGTCTGGACCACACTATCGCCAGCTGGTAGCTTGAGCCACGATCTCAAAAACCTGGACGCCACGACGGTGGGAAGTTCTGGCCTCACCTTGCAGAAGGATGTGCGCAAGCTTACCGCTTGTCCTGCTGACGCAAGCGCCTCTTTATCCAACGCCACTCCGTATTCCGTCAGTGGCACTGCCAGTCCCGGGGATTGGCTGGAATACCGCTTGCGTTACTCCAATATAACTGCCGCTGCTTTGACTGCTATTGTGATCCGGGATCAGGTGCCGGCCTACACGCGTTATGGAAGTGCCCTGTGCTTGAGCACCCCCAGCGTTGGACTGTCCGGCTGCGCGGTGAGCCAGCAACCCGCAGTGAACGCAACCAATGGCGCTATTGCATGGAGCTTGTCCGACGCCACTGTTGCTCCAGCGGGTTTGCAGCCCTTGGCGTCCGGCGCTGTGAGTTTTTGCATCCGTATCCAAACGCAGGAATGATGGGGCCGCTGCGCGTTAACCCAGTACCACCGACTTTCCTTTCCTGTTTTAGGACCAACGCCATCATGTTTCCAGAGAATTTTGTGGTGGCCAATGCAGCACTTCAGTGTGCTGTGATTGCGTAGCGGCAACAGTAGCAATAGGCAGTTGAGCCGACCATAAAATGAGCGAAAAAATTTCTTTGAAAACATCGCCTTACTGCCACGGCTGGATTCGATTGAATGAATCGATGTCCGTTGGAACTTGCTGACATTTTTCGATAGTTTTATTGAGCTTGAATGTGAACGAGGTGCACTCTTGAAATACCAACCTTTTATATTGTCGTTGTTGCTGACTTTGCTAGCCTGCTTTGGCGTGCCCGGTTTAGCAAACGCGCGCACCTTGGTTAATCAGGGCCAGATTTGCTGGCAAAACGTCTCCAGCTATGACCAGGTCGTGGTGCATTTTCAGCCGAATGGCAACTCGGACTGGGATTCGAATATGACCGTGAACGGCACCACCATCGCCAGCACGGGGCATGGCAGTGGTTACGCAGGTCAGTCTGGCTACGTTCCCGGCAATGGCATCAGTTTGGGATGGGTCAAAGTGGGGGGGTGCTCTACCTGGTTTTGTGCTTCGTACAGTGCGCGCATTGACTACGGCCCCTGCAATCCAACTTTTGAAGATACCGGCGTATCGCCCAATGAAGGGTATTTCTGGTTTGAGGGATACAAGTACGTAGGCGCCACATTGTCAGTCAGTAAGTCGGCGACCCCCTATGCGCTAAAGGTAGGTGCCAGTGGCCAGTACTATTCTATTAACATTGGTATAAGTTATGGGCCTACGACAGCGCCCATTACCATTAGCGACATCTTGCCCGCCGGATTTACCACCAGTGGAACCATCACGGCGACGGGGGGTACGTTGTCGGGTTGTCCGTCGGCAAATGCGACGAGCTTGGCGGGTTGTACGGTGGCATCCGGCACGTATGGCCCTATCAACATTACCGTGCCGGTGAATATTTCATCGGCAGCAGCCAGTTCCGCCACTAACTACGCCTATGTTTATGGAGGTGGAGATCCGCTTTGTGCGGGAGGCTGCGTGGGTGGAACCACCAATCCGGTGGCTCCTCTCACCAGTCTCAGCGTCACCAAAGCGCTGGGCGCTACCGGTCGGGTAAATGGTACAGACCAGTTTGACCTGGCGATCAAGACAGGTGGCGTCAGTGGTAAGCCAGTGGCCAGCGTGACGACCACCGGCACGGGGACTGTGGCGGTCGGCACCGCATCCTTGAACCCGGCCGTCACGGGCACGGACTACACCCTCGCCGAAGCGGGTTCACTCGGCGCCAACTTGGCGCAGTACAGCAGCACGCTGACCTGTACCGACAGTGCAGGCATACAGACCGGTTTGCCCAATGCAGTGGCCTTTAGTGCCAGCGCGGGCTACACCCTTACTCCGCTGGCCGGGGCGCAAATTGGCTGCACGATCACCAACAGTGCGGCCGTTGCAAAATTAACCGTTAAAAAGATAACCACTGGGGGCACGGGTGCTTTCACCTTCAAAGGCACACCCTCCAGCGCCAACGGCTTCAGTACGGATGGCAGCTATGTGGTTACCACCACCACGGCAGGCATTGCGGCCATCGGCGCTCAGGTGTACCTGACGGCCGCCAACACCCTGACCGAAGTGAAGGAGACGGTGCCCTCGGGTTGGTCGCTCAGCAGCGCGAGCTGTGTGGATAACAATGCATCGTTGACCGGTAATCCGGCAAGTTTCGGCACCCTGAGCGGTGCGACACTGCAGATCCCGGCGGCCAATGTGCGCTTGGGTGCGGACTTGGTGTGCACGTTTACCGATGTGCCTGCACTGGCCAGTATGGCGGTGACTCAAAAAGTGATCGTGACCGCGCCGGCAACCTTCAACCCGCCTGTGACCTTCGGGTACACCGGCAACAATGGCTGGACATTCCAGCAGAACAGCAACACGGTGGTCAATGCCGTGATCAAGGGCAATCCCCAGGCCCTGACTGCGTTGAACGTGGCGACCACACTGACGGTAGCGGTTCCCACGTCGGAAACGAGCTGGAAAATTGCGAGCATGCGGTGTACGGACACGAACGCCAGCGTCTCCGGAAACCCGTTGCCCCCGACTATTTTGGCAAGCGCCACGACCAACACCGTCACCGTTCCTGCGATTTATGTGGTGGCCAATGCGGCCCTGCAGTGCGCGGTGATCGGATCCCGTCAACAGTAGCCGTTGCTCAGGGGTGGCTGGCGATGACGCCGCCACCCAGACACACCTCGCCGTCATACAGCACAGCGGATTGGCCGGGCGTAACTGCCCATTGCGGTTGCGGGAAGCTCAGCGCAAAGCCGTCTTCGCCCTGGCTCTGAAGTTGGCAGGGCGCGTCGCTTTGGCGGTAGCGGGTTTTGGCGGAAAGGGTGCCGTTGGCAGGCGCTGGGCCTGCGCACCAACTTGCGTTTTGCGCTTGTAGTTGGCTGGACAGCAACCAGGGGTGATCGTGCCCCTGCACCACCCACAGCGTGTTGTGCTCCATGTCCTTGCGCGCCACAAACCAGGGCTCGTGCGCACCGCCGCCGCGCTGCGCACCCTTGGCCTTGATGCCGCCAATGCCCAGGCCCTGCCTTTGGCCCAGGGTGTAGAAGGACAGGCCGACATGTTCCCCGATGGTGTGGCCCTTGGGGTTTTTGATGGGGCCCGGCTCCTTGGAGATGTAGCGGTTCAGAAAGTCGCGGAATGGACGTTCGCCAATAAAGCAGATGCCGGTGGAGTCTTTCTTTTTGGCGTTGGGCAGTTGCATCTCAGCGGCAATGCGGCGCACCTCGGTCTTGTGCAACTCGCCGACCGGGAACCAGGTTTTGGACAACTGCGCCTGGTTCAGGCGGTGGAGGAAGTAGCTCTGGTCCTTGGAGGCGTCGAGTCCCTTGAGCAGTTCGTGCAGACCGGTGACAGGGTTTTGTCGGACGCGGGCGTAATGCCCGGTGGCGATCCTGTCTGCGCCGAGGCGCATGGCATGGTCCAGAAAGGCCTTGAACTTGATCTCGGCGTTGCACAGGATATCGGGGTTGGGCGTGCGCCCGGCCTGGTACTCGCGCAGGAATTCGGCAAACACGCGGTCTTTGTAGTCGGCGGCGAAGTTGACGTGCTCTATTTCGATGCCGATGACGTCGGCCACGGCAGCGGCGTCCACGAAGTCGATATTGGACGAGCAGTATTCGCTGTCGTCATCGTCTTCCCAGTTTTTCATGAAAATGCCGATGACCTCGTGGCCTTGTTGCTTGAGAAGATGGGCGGTGACGGCAGAGTCCACCCCGCCGCTCAATCCGACGACGATTCGTTGTTTGACCATGGTCTGATTTTAGGCGGGGTGCTGAAGCGCCTGTACCGAGGGGTGGGTGTGCACCACTTCCAGCCCGAAGCGCTGGCCCGCCAGGTAGTCTTCCACGCACTGCAGTACCAGGGGGCTGCGCAGGCGCTCGGCACTGTTGCGGATCTCGTCTGCAGTGAGCCACAAGGTTCTGACAATGGGCGTATCCAGCGTGCGCTGTGCGTCCCAGGCACCCAAGGTGCCGCAAAAGGCAAAGCGCAGGTAGGTGATGTCTTCGATTGCACTGGCGGCGGTGCCAGCGTGCGGGCGTTGAAAGCGCGCCAAGTACAGGCCGACCAGGGCTTGCGGGGTAAATGCATAGGCCGTTTCTTCCAGCGTTTCGCGCACACAGGCCTGCAAGGGCGACTCGCCCGGATCCAAATGGCCTGCCGGGTTATTCAGGCGCAGGCCCTCAGCGGTGTGTTCTTCCACCAGCAAAAAGCGACCCGTCTGTTCGATGATGGCTGCGACAGTGACGTTGGGTTGCCAGCGTGTATTCATTTTTCTATTGTGACGGAGATTCGCGATTCATTGAGGCACGTCATCGTTGGTGAGGGCTGGAGCCAGGTCATTTTCAGTTAAGCTCCTGACCGCAGTCGCTCAACTTTGCAGGCCGAACGGGAGTTGCTGCACGGGCTGTTTCCAACAATATAGTCGAGGAGTCGCTTCATGCAGACTGGCGTAGCAACTGGGGCCACATCGGGTGATACCGCTGCCCCCGCGAACACTCAAACGGCGCAACGCATTGGCGTGCCGCGCGAAATTTTCCCTGGCGAGAAGCGTGTGGCCACCGTGCCAGATGTCGTTGAGAAACTCATCAAACTGGGCTTTTCCGTCGCAGTGGAGTCCGGCGCCGGTGATGCTGCCGATTTGAGCGACGACGCCTACCGCGCCGCAGGCGCGATCGTGGTCGAGGGCGCAGCGCAGCTCTGGGCCGGCTCCGACATCGTGTTCAAGGTGCGCCCACCCACTGCGGATGAAGTGGCGGCCATGCCCGAAGGGCAGACGCTGGTGAGCTTTATCTGGCCGGCGCAAAACCCCGATTTGATGCAGCAGCTCACGGCCAAGAAGGCCACCGTGCTGGCCATCGACGCGCTGCCGCGCACCCTAAGCCGCGCCCAGAAGATGGACGCCTTGACTTCACAAGCCGGCGTTGCCGGTTACCGCGCCGTCATTGAGGCCGCCAACGCCTTCGGCCGCTTCTTCAACGGCCAGATCACGGCCGCGGGCAAGGTGGCCCCGGCCAAGGTGTTCATCGCCGGTGCCGGTGTGGCTGGCCTGGCTGCCATCGGCACGGCCGCCAGCCTGGGCGCCATCGTGCGCGCCAACGACACCCGCGCCGAAGTGGCCGATCAGGTCGTGTCGCTGGGCGGCGAATTCGTCAAGGTCGACTACGAGGAAGAAGGTTCCGGCGGCGGCGGCTACGCCAAGGTCATGAGCGAGGGCTTCCTGCAGGCCCAGCGCGAGATGTATGCCAAGCAGGCCAAGGACGTCGACATCATCATCACGACGGCCCTCATCCCCGGCAAGCCCGCGCCCAGGCTCATCACGGCCGACATGGTCGCTTCGATGAAGCCTGGCAGCGTCATCGTCGATATGGCGGGCGAGCAGGGCGGTAACTGCGAATTGACCGAGCCTGGCAAGGCGG
>CANCER010000010.1 GCA_947375135.1 Comamonadaceae bacterium
GTGACTCAAGCCCTCGAATGGCTTGCCGCACAGGGACTCACCGGACGGATGACTGGCTCAGGCAGTGCGGTGTTTGCGCACTTGTTGCATGCGCTTGATTTGAGATCCGCACCCGGTGCGATGCAAATCAGGCAGTGCAGTAGTTTGGAAGTTCATCCGCTGGTAGGATGGGCAGACAGCGATGGTTTATCGGTTGCTAGCGTTCGCTAGGAACCCGTGTAGGGGAGTCGCCAAGTTGGTTAAGGCACTGGATTTTGATTCCAGCATGCGAAGGTTCGAATCCTTCTTCCCCTGCCAAATCTGTTGTTGGACGTGCGTCCGCAACAGAATGCGCAAAGTTACGACGTAAACCTACACCTTTTCGCTGGAACCCGAATGCAGGCACCCACTCCTCCCGATTTCATGGTCTTTACCGGCAATGCCAATCCTGGCATGGCTGCATCGATTGCCGAGCACCTCGGCATCTCTTTGGGGGCTGCTACGGTAGGCCGTTTTTCGGACGGCGAGGTCACGGTCGAGATCAACCAGAACGTGCGTGCACGCGATGTGTTTGTGGTGCAAAGCACCTGCGCACCGACCAATGAAAATCTGATGGAACTGCTGATCATGGTGGATGCGCTCAAGCGCGCATCGGCCGAACGCATCAGCGCCGTCATCCCCTATTTTGGTTATGCCCGTCAGGACCGCCGCCCACGCTCCACCCGCGTGCCGATCACGGCCAAGGTGGTGGCCAATATGCTGCAAGCCGTCGGCGTTGCACGCGTCCTGACCATGGACTTGCACGCTGACCAGATCCAGGGCTTTTTTGACATCCCGGTGGACAACATTTATGCGTCCCCCGTACTGCTGGGTGATTTGCGCCAGAAGAATTACGAAGACCTGATCGTGGTCTCGCCCGATGTAGGTGGTGTGGTACGCGCCCGTGCTCTGGCAAAGCAACTCAACTGCGATCTGGCCATCATCGACAAACGCCGCCCGCGTGCCAATGTGTCCGAAGTGATGCATGTGATCGGCGAGATCGACGGCCGCAACTGCGTCATCATGGATGACATGATTGACACTGCCGGCACACTGGTCAAGGCGGCTGAAGTGCTGAAGGCACGCGGTGCCAAGAAGGTGTACGCCTATTGCACGCACTCCATTTTTTCGGGCCCTGCCATCGAACGCATTGCCAACGGCAGCGCGCTCGACGAAGTCGTGGTGACCGACACCATTCCCCTGAGCGCTGCCGCCAAGCAGTGCGCCAAGATTCGCCAACTGACCGTGGCTCCGCTGATCGCAGAAACGATTCAGCGTATTGCCAAGGGTGAGTCGGTCATGAGTTTGTTCTCGGACCAAGAAAACCTCTTCTAAGGTCCCGAGGCAAAAAGCAAACGCCGCTGCATGCTGCAGACGGCGTTTTTTGTTAAACCGGAGTCGCACTGGTCGCGGTGGATTCCAACAGGAGTAAGTTATGAAATTTGTCGCTTTTGAGCGCGCTAAGCAGGGCACGGGTGCGAGCCGCCGTCTCCGCAATTCGGGTCGCACACCTGGTATTGTTTACGGTGGATCTACCGATACCACCCTGATCGAACTCGATCACAACGCCTTGTGGCACACCATCAAGAAAGAAGCCTTTCACGCTTCCGTGCTGGACATGGAACTCAACGGCGTCGAGCACAAGGTTCTGTTGCGTGACGTGCAAATGCACCCCTTCAAGCAACTGATTCTGCACATCGACTTTCAGCGCGTGGACGCCACCACCAAGCTGCACATGAAGGTGCCATTGCATTTCTTCGGCGACGAACTGTCTCCCGCTGTCAAGACCGACGGTTGCATTGCCAACCACGTGCTGACCGAAATCGAAGTGCTGTGCCTGCCTACCGATCTGCCCGAGTTCATCAAGGTGGACCTGAGCGGACTGAAGAAGGGTCGCTCACTGCACGTGACCGACATTGTTCTGCCCAAGGGTGTGACCGCTGCCAAGCACGGCAGCACCAACCCTGTGGTGGTCTCCGTGGTGATGATCGCCGGCGCTGTGGCCGAAGCGCCTGCTGCTGAGGCTGCCGCACCCGCCAAGGGTGGCAAGGCCGCTGCCAAGGCACCTGCTGCCAAGCCCGCTGCCAAGAAGTAATTTACTTTTTGCTTGAAAAAAGGCCCACCTCGGTGGGCCTTTTTCGTGGGCCCTGCACATTGCTGGATTGGGCCCCATTTGATTTCATCTACCATTCCCCCATGATCAAACTGTTTGTCGGCCTGGGCAATCCCGGCCCGGAATACGAAGCCACGCGGCACAACGCCGGCGCGTGGTGGATAGACGCCCTGGCGCGCGAACTCAAGGTGCAGTTGGTGATGGATCGCAGCTACCACGGCTTTGTAGCGCGCACCTCGGTTGCCGGGCAAACGGTCTGGCTACTGCAACCACAGACTTATATGAACCTGTCGGGCAAGTCGGTTGCAGCGCTCGCGCGCTTCTTCAAAATTCTGCCCGACGAAATTCTGGTGGCCCACGACGAGATGGACGTGGTGCCCGGTGAAGCCAAGCTCAAACTCGGCGGCAGCCACGCCGGCCACAACGGCCTGCGCGATATCCATGCCCAGTTGGGCACTGATGCTTACTGGCGTTTGCGCCTGGGCGTGGGCCATCCTGGCATCAAGTCGGAAGTGGTCAGCTGGGTGCTGAAAAAACCCTCGTCCGACCACCGCATTGCCATCGAGCAGGCCATAGACCGTTCCATCAAGGCGGTGCCCCATCTGCTGGCAGGGGAGATGGACAAGGCCACCATGCTGATTCATACCAGCAAGCCGCCGCGCCCCAAGCCGCCCAAACCCGCCGCCAGCGAATTGGCCGCGCCTGTTGCGCCGCCAGCAGCCGAGGAAAGTGCCACCTAAACAGCGTTCCCCCAACCCACCTGAAGGAGAAAAGACCATGAAGAGTTTTAAAACCCTGATCCCCGCCTGCCTGGTGTTGCTGGCCGCCTGCACCGGCGCTGCCGCACAGCAGGTTTACCGTTGCGGCAACAGCTACAGCCAGACGCCCTGTGCCGGCGCAGTCCCGGTGCAAACCGATGACCCGCGCACGGCGGAACAACGGGCTGCTGCCCAACAGTCGCAGAGTGCAGCCAAGGCCCTGGCCAGGGACATGGAAGCCACACGCCGCAAGGACGCGGCACAAGCCATGGCAGCGGACAAGCTGGCGCTGGCCAGAGCAGTGGCCGCGCAAAAAAAGGCGGAAGACAAAAAGCCCACTCCGGCAAAAGCCAAGAAAAAAGCCGGCGGCACCAGAACGGTAAAGGTCAAAGAGCCCGAGTTCTTTACTGCCACCGACGGTGCGGCCAACAGCAAGAAGAAAACAAGCAAAAAAGCAGCCAAGTCCTGAGGCACAAGCCAGAGCACAGCGGACAATGCGCGGGCCCGCTGCCGTCTAATCAGGCGGTTTTTGCGGGTGCCACGGCACCTTGCAGACGCCGGTATTTTTCCCAGAGCGTTTCCTTGTCTTCCACATGCAGCGGATTGACCGGTATGCAGGCCACCGGGCACACCTGCACGCACTGCGGTTCATCGAAGTGGCCCACGCATTCGGTGCACTTGGCAGGGTCGATCTCGTAGATCTCCTCGCCCAAGAAGATGGCCTCGTTCGGGCACTCGGGTTCGCACACATCGCAGTTGATGCACTCGTCGGTAATGATCAATGCCATGGGGTTCTCGGTTGCATGGGCTGATTATCGCAAGCTCGCAGATAATCCAGACCGTCCTCCCACCAATCACCTACCAAATACATGAGCACCGCCACCGAGCAGTCCCTACCGCTGCATGAATGGAGCGCAACGGCGCTGGCGGATGCCTACCGGTGCCGCGCCCTGTCTCCGGTGGAGGTAACGCAGGCCGTGCTGGAGCACATCGCGCAATGGGAGCCCCATCTGCAGGCCAGCTACCTGCTGCGCCCCGAGGCCGCCCTGGCAAGTGCCCGCGCCTCCGAATTGCGCTGGTTGCAAAAAGCGCCCTTGAGCCCGCTGGACGGCGTGCCCCTGACCCTCAAGGACAACATCGCCACCCGGGGCGACTGCATGCCCCTGGGCACCCGCGCCACCGACAGTGCGCCAGCGACAGCAGACTCGCCCCCGGCCGCGCGCCTGCGCGAAGCCGGGGCCGTACTGGTGTGCAAGACCACCATGCCCGACTACGGCATGCTGTCCTCCGGCGTGTCGAGCTTCCACCCGCTGGCGCGCAACCCCTGGGACGTGAGCAAAACGCCGGGCGGCTCCAGCGCCGGGGCGGCAGCCGCTGCGGCGGCCGGCTATGGCCCGCTGCATGTGGGCACGGACATTGGTGGCTCGCTGCGCCTGCCGGCCGGCTGGTGCGGCATCTTCAGCCTCAAGCCCAGCCTGGGCCGCATACCGATTGACCCGCCCTACACCGGTCGCGCCGCCGGCCCCATGACGCGCACCGTGGGCGACGCCGCCCTGATGATGCAGGCCCTGAGCTGGCCCGATGCGCGCGACAGCATGAGCCTGCCCTTTGCCGCCATTGACTGGAACAACTGGGAAACACCCCTGGCCCTGCTCGAGGGCGTGCGCATCGGCCTGCTGCTGGACGCCGGCTGCGGCCTGCCGGTAGACCCCGAGGTGCAACTCGCCGTGCAAGCTGCCGCTCTGCTGCTGGAAAGCGCCGGTGCCATCATCACCCCCATGCAACCGTTTTTGACGCGCCAGATGCTCGACGGCATGGACCACAGCTGGCGCATGCGTTCGCACCTGGACCTGGCTGCGTTGAGCGAAGAACGCCGCGCCAGCATGTTGCCCTACATCCGCGCCTGGGCCGACAGCGCCGCCGGCATGTCGGGTGCCGCCATGTTTGCCGCCACCAGCCAGTTCCACGCCACCCGTGTAGCCACCGTGAAAGCCTGCAACGCGTTTGACTATGTGATCTCGCCCACTGCGCCCGTGGTCGCCTTTGCTGCGGAACTGCACTCACCCACCAATGACCCCTTGCGTCCGCTGGAGCACATCGCATTCACCGTGCCCTTCAACATGTCGGAGCAACCGGCAGCCAGCATCAACTGCGGTTTTACGCAAAGCGGCCTGCCCATAGGCCTGCAGATTGCGGGACAGCGTTTTGATGATTTGGGCGTGCTGCAGCTCAGCCGCGCGTTTGAAATGCTGCGCGGAACCCAACGCCCCTGGCCGCAACCGCCTAACTCTTGAGCGCGAGTTTGGCCGTCAGGCGGTCAAACACCTGTGGCGCCACAAACTGCCGCACGTCGCCCTTGAGCGTGGCAATCTCGCGCACCAGCGTGCTGCTGATGTACTGGTAGCGCGCATCCGGCGTCAGAAACAGCGTATCCACGTCCGGCGCCAGCGCCCGGTTCATGCCGGCGAGTTGCGCCTCGTAATCAAAGTCGGTCACCGAGCGCACGCCGCGCACCATCACGCCGGCGCCGTGCCCCACCGCAAAATCCCGCACCAGTCCGGTGAAGGGTTCCACACGCACGTTCGCAACGGATGCAAACACCGCGCGCACCGTCTCCAGGCGCTCGTCCAGGGTGAACATCGTCTTCTTGTGGTGCGCCGCAGCCACCGCCACGATCACGGTGGCGAACAAGTCGGCGCTGCGGCGTATCAGGTCCTGGTGGCCCAGCGTGATCGGATCAAACGTGCCGGGAAAAACTGCAATCACTGCCTGGGCCATGGTGGCTCTCCACAGAAATAAGAAAGGGACTCAGGCCAGGCGCAGCAGATGCGCGTGCACCGCACCGGCCTTGAGGTATTTGTGTATCACCAGCCCCATGGGCGTGAGCAGTTCATCGGTCCACTTCGTGGGCGACTCCAGATAAATCCAACCCGTGGGCGCAATGGCCTTGGCGCAGGCATTGAGCGCGGGCTCGAGCAGCGGCGCATCAAACGGCGGGTCCAGAAAAATCAGATCGCAACTGGCGGGTGCGGCCTGGCGGATAGAGACCACGCCGTCGCCCCGCTGCAACTGCACCGCAGTGGCGGCCAGCTGGTCCTTGGTCTTTTGCAACTGGGCAACTAGCGCGGAGTCGGACTCCACCAGCACCACATTGCCGGCGCCGCGCGAAGCGGCCTCAAAACCCAGCACGCCGGTGCCGGCAAAGGCGTCTATGCAGCGCCAGCCGGTCAGGTCCTGGCCCAGCCAGTTGAACAGCGTCTCGCGCACGCGGTAGGGCGTGGGGCGCAGGCCGGGTTTGTCGGACACCTTGAGTTTGGTGCGCTTCCACAAGCCGCCAATGATGCGGACTTCGTGGGTTTGCGCGGCACGCGGCTTGAACACGCGTTTGGGTTTGCTGGAGGGGGATGCTTTTTTGGTGGCTTTGGTGCTCATGGGGATAGCTTAAAGGCTTTTCACCAGTTGCCGACCCGCCCGTTCCGCACACAGCCGCCAGGTGCGCGCCTCGGCTGAAAGAAAGAAGCCCGCACAAACCACCTCAACCGGATATCTCAAAACAAGAAAAATTTATTTAAAAAATTGAGAATTATCAAGACTAAATATATTAAAAACAGTTACCAGATACTAATCATATTAGTAGCATCAAAAAAATTCAGAATCAACGTGAATTTTGCGAATTATCAACAACATCATAGCTTAACAAAATGAAACTTGCGCAATAACGGGTTGGGTGATATTTTTCTTATAAATCGAATTTTTCAAATTTTTAAATGCGCTTAAATATAAAAATATGGCAGACACCATATAGAAAAAATAACACCATAACAACATACTTCATACGCACGCTGGCCAAACAGCAGAAATGCCGGAGATCAGATGCAAAAGGTATTTTATTTAATCAACTTTAGTATTAGGAGTATTTCATGAGTATTCTAAAAAAGACAGCCTTGGCCGCGGCTTGTGTCGGCACCTTGTTGTTTGCAGGTGCTGCCTCTGCCGCCGGCATGGGTAGCCTGCAGATCAAAGGCACCGTGGCGGGCACTTGCGAGTTTCACACGCCAACCACTGCGTATGTCATGGACTTCGGCCCATTGGACACAAGCGCCACCTCGCCTGCGACTGCCGTCGCTGATTTGGCTTACCACTGCACGACCGGCACGCCTGCGGCACGTCTCTTTATCGACGGTGTTATCGGTGGCAACCCCAGCGGTAACTCGGGTGAGACCCTCAACATGAACTCCGGCGCCAACCGCATTCCCGTGACGCTGACTTGGACCGTGCCGACAACTCCCGGTACGGGCTTTGCTACAGCGCCGCTGCATATGAATGTGAACGGTAGCATTTCTGTGGCGAACCTCAATGCAGCAGTAGCCGGCACCTACACGGCGACCTACCCCATGCTCATCCTGCCGTAAGTAGCAAATGCAGTGCCAAAACATTCACTGGTTGAAGGCACTCGTCAAGGCGGCCCCTTTGGGGCTTGCCTTGATGTGGTGGTCTGTCATGCAACCGTTGCCTGCGCGGGCGGCGAGTTTTTCGGTCTATCCCACCAGAATGGAATTTGAAGCGGGCACCCGTGCGTCGGTTATTGGAATCAATAACAGGGACGAGCGCCCCATCCGTTTTCAAATGACCTTGGTTGAGTGGACACAAAACGCCAAGGGTGAAGATATCTATACACCAAGCAACGATCTGATTTACTTCCCCCGGCAGTTAACGGTAAAGCCCGGTGATCGGGCCATTGTTCGGCTTGGTCCCAAAAACATACCCACTGGCACCGAGAAAGCGTACCGCTTAAAGGTGGAGGAATTGGCTGAACCCATGCCGGAGAATCCGGGCTCCACCCTGGGCCTGACCGTTACCTTCGCAGTACCCGTTTTTGTGGGTAAGCCTGACGGGAAGCCGGCAGCGTCCATCGCCGGGTTGGGAATGCAAAGCGGCAAGCTGGCTGCCACCGTACACAACACGGGCAATTCGCAATTCCGGATTAATTCCTTGGAGGTGACAGGTGCCAATGGCTATACCCAGAACATGGGCGGCTGGTATTTGCTGTCTGGCGCAAGCCGGCAATACACCCTGGACATTCCGCCTGATGTGTGTCGCGCACAAAAGCGCCTCAGCCTGCACGTCAAAGTGGGCGAGGAGAGCTTCTCATCCGATTTGGACATAGACCCGTCCATGTGTGGCAGCACATGACATAGAAAGCACTCTTCCCATGCAACGGTTCCATAAAAGCAAAAAAGTCGGACTTGCGTTTGCCATCGCCCTCTTGGTGGGTTCTGCCGTGGCAGTCGCGGCAGGTGAAGAAGGCATGTTTCTGGACATCAAGGTCAACCAGGTGCAGCGCGGGGAGTTTGCAACCTACCGGGCGGCCGATGGTGACATTTACATTCGCTTATCTGATTTTCCCCAACTGGGCCTGAAACGTGACATCAGCCTGCCCCGTGTGCGCATTGAGGGCGAGAGCGGCAGCTTCGTCTCCTTGCGTGACATGGGCGCTATCCGCATGGAACTGGACATCGACAAGATGGCACTGGCGCTTGAGTTGCCACCGGAGGTGTTTGACACAACCGCACTTGACTTGGGCAACCGGGCAACCCGTGATTCACTCACCGCTGCGCAGAGCAGTGGGTTCTTGAACTACCGGCTGGCCGACACCGCCTATGGTTCAGCCGACCCCTCGCGCACCCTTGCCACCGAAATCGGGCTGCGCTATGGCCGCGTGCTGTTGCTCAACCAAAGCCAGTTTCGCGAGAACGGTGACACCTCGCGCTATCTCACGCAGTTGGTGTACGACAGGCCGGAGGACCAGCAGCGCTTGGTTGCTGGTGACTTTGTCGGCACTTCCGGCGAGTTGGGATCTGCCTTGAACATGGGGGGCTTGAACTTTTCCAAGGTCTACAGCATGACCCCCGAACTCATCCCCCAGCCCCTGGCCGGGTTTGCCGGGGTTGCCAACTCGCCCTCGCAGGTGGAGGTGCGCATGGGCGGCGTGCCGGTCGCCTACTCCCAAGTGGCCACCGGGCCTTTTCAATTGCAAAACCTGCGCCAATATGGTGGCGCAGGTGATGTGCAGGTCATCGTGCGCGATGCATTGGGGCGCGAGCAGTTGTACACCTTCCCCTTCTACTTCTCAGACCAGTCCCTGCGCGAAGGCTTGCAGGAATACAGCTATTCACTGGGGAAAATTCGCACCAACCCGGGCCTACCCAGTGAGGACTATGGCAAGACCGCGTTCTCTGCATTTCACCGTTTTGGCTACAGCAATGCCCTGACGCTGGGCGCGCGCGCCGAGGCAGCCGAGAATCTGACCAATGTGGGTCTGAGTGCCATCTGGCGCAGCGACCAGTGGGGCGTACTGTCCGGTGCGGCGTCGGGCAGCGACTACGCAGGGCAGGTTGGCGATGCGGAAATGCTGGCATACAACTTCCAGCGGTCCAACTTCGGACTGGGCACCGTTGCCCGCAGTTACAGCGCCCACTACGCGCCCCTGGAAACGCTGACCACCCCCTTCAAACGCAGTGGCGAATACGGCGCCAGCCTGTCCTGGCGCCTGGGTGTGAGCCAGAGCCTGAGTTTCGATCACACCCTGAGACAGACGCGCGACCTGGGTGACACGCGCACAAGCAGCCTCAACTATTTCCAGAACCTGGGACGCAACAGCGTGCTGTACGCCACCTTGCAGCGCACGGATGACAACACTGCTTCGCAGCCCAACACCTCGCTGTTTGTCGGCTGGCTCTATCGCTTCGACAACAAGTACACCGCCTCCGCAAGCGCAAGCCAGGACGAGAAGGGGCACCAGACTTTGTTCACGCAAGTGGGGCGTGACATACCTACCGGTGAAGGACTGGGATACCGCGTGGGTTGGAGCGGCACCCAGCCCGAGAACTCAGACCGCTTCAATGGCTATGCGCAATGGAATCTGCCTGCTGCCAGCGTGTCGGTGGACGCAAACACCTATCCGTCCCAGGCCGGCAGTGGGGATTACCGCGAGTTGGCCGTCGCGGGCTCCATTGCGTTTGCCGGCAGCGCCTGGGGCTTTTCGCGGCAAATCAATGACAGCTTCGCCATCGTCCGGATGGGTACGCCCGTGTCCGGGGTACCGGTCATGGCCAACAGCCAGCAAATTGGAGTCAGCAATACCAGCGGGCAAGTCATCAGCCCCAGCGTTGGGTCTTTCTACGAGTCGCGCATTTCCATTGACGACAAAAATGTCCCGTTGAACTATGTGATGGGACGGGACTTCTTCACTGTCAAGCCCGCCTACCGCAGTGGTGTGGACGTGAACTTCGGGCTGCGGCGTATGCGGGGGCTTGATGGTGTGGTCCGTGTGCGCGAGGGCGAGGACACGCCCACGGCGGATAACCAACTCCTGACCCTGACCAGGGAGGGCGTGCTTGAACAGGAAATTCAGATCGGTCGGGGCGGTCATTTTTACATTGAAAACATCGCTCCCGGCGCGTACCGCGGCGAGATCAAGACGGCAAAACAAACCTGCCATTTTGTGATGCAGGTGCCGGACAGCGGGGAAGTCGTTTTCGCTTTGCCAGGAGACCTCATCTGTGAATAAACCAAGCACAAACCTGCATGCACTGCGCGCCTGTTGGGTTGCACTGGCATGCGTCTCGGGAAGCAGTTGCCTGCACGCGGGGATAGCGTGCGATGTAGACAGTGCCGCGCTGACCTTTGGCCTGTATGACCCGTCCAGCACCAGCCCGACCGACGGCGTGGGCACTGTCGATTTGAAGTGCACCAGCCTGGCGACCGCCACACCCAACGGCGCCAATGTGGCACTCAGCATCAGCCCTGCCAGCAACCGCAAGATGCTCAGCAACGGGTACGCGCTGAACTATGGCATTTACAGCAACGCTGCACGCTCCGCGAACTGGGGGGACGGCTCGGCCGCGCCCATGCTGAGTACGGGCGCCATGCAAGCCAATGAGAGCAAGTCCTTGCGCTTCACGCTGTACGGCCGCATACCGCCATTGCAGAACATCGCTGCGGGGACCTACTCGGACGCCCTGCTGATCACCATCACACCTTGAAGCCCACCATGACGACCCCCCTCAAATCCACAGACTTGCCCTTGCCTCTGGGCGAGTTTCTGAGCTCTGCAGGCCTGGTGCCACCGGATCAGGTGCGGTATGCGCTGGACTTGCAGCGCACGACGGGCGAAAGACTGGGCGAAGTTCTGGTGCGGCAAGCGGCCATCGATCCCAAGGACATCGCCGCCGTTGTGGAAGTGCAGCAGCAGGTTCGCGAACACCTGAGCCGCGAAAAGGGCCAACCCACCCATGCCCTGCCTGACTGTTTGAGCGTAGGTGAATTGCTGGTGGCACGGGGTGATGTCACCCGTGCGGTGCTGACTCAAGCCCTGCAGAACAAGCCCAAGGATGCGGATCTGGGTGAGGTACTGATAAAAATGGGGGCCGTAAAACCAGAGACGCTGTCCCATGTGGTGCCACTGCAAAAGCGTTTGCTCAGCGCCGTGCTGTGTGCCGGTTTGGGCTTTGCATTTGCGTTCGCGACGCAAACGGCCAGGGCCGCAGGCAGTGGCTCATCGCGCTTGCTGATCACAGCCACCGTACCCAGAGGCGTTCAGCTCACCATCAAAAGCCACCCCGCCGGATTTACCGTGAGCGAGCAGGACATTGCGCGCGGCTACGTCGACGTGGCGCAGGCCAGCGTGTTTGACATCAAGACCAATAGCGCCGAGGGCGTCGCCCTGGAATTCCATGGCGTGCACAACGGTGGCGTGATTCAGAGCGTGCAAATCGTCGGCGGAGCCAGTGGCTTCCAGATGCCGGCGTCGGGTGGCGTCATGCTGATCCAGGGTGGCTGGCGCCCTACGGAAGTTCGCAGTTTCAACCTCCGCTACCGCTTGTACTTGGGCCCCAGCGCACAGCCCGGCGCGCACGACTGGCCTTATTCGATGACCGTCACTGCGCTGTGAAGCCACCGTTTCGTAGCGAGTCCCCGCATGAACACTTGGCCGCTGATACTGATCGTGGACGACTCCAGCGCCGACGCGCTGGCTCTGTCCGGCATGTTGAGTCTGGAGTACCGTATCCAACGCGCGCACAGCGGCGCTGACGCGCTGGACAGGGTGCAGCGAAGCCCGACGCCGGACTTGGTGTTGCTGGACCTCGTGATGCCGGGCCTGGACGGTTTTGAGGTGTGCAAACGCATGAAGCAATCCGCCGTCACACGCGATGTTCCAGTGGTCTTCATCACTGCCGTACACGATGCCGCACAGGAAGCACGCGCCCTGGAACTGCAGGCCGCAGACTACATCACCAAACCCTATTCGGTAGAGGTGGCGCGGGCCCGCATTCGCAAGGCCTTGTGGTCCAAGTCCAAGGCTGCTTTGCAATTGCCCAACGGCCACGCCAAGGGCGGCCAGTCGCAGGAAGAAATCCAGACGACCCCGGATTCTTTACCCCGCCTGGGCAAACGCGAAATGCAAGTGATGGCACTCATTGCCGAGGGCCTGACCTCTGCCGAAATTGCCGAGCGACTCTTTATCGCCAAGGGCACGGTCGAGGTGCACCGCGAAAACATCATGCGCAAGCTGGGCGTGCGCAACATCGCCGGGCTGGTGAAGTGCGCCGTGCGCAACGGCTTGCTGGCGCCCTGAACTATTTAGCCTCTTCAGCCCCCAGCACCACCGTCACCATGCGCTCCGGTTGCACGGCACGCGCAAAGGCGGCGCGGATATCGACCACGGTAAGCTGTTGCACCCGGGCGGTCCAGGCTTCCAGGTAGTCCAGCGGCAAGTTGTTCCAGGCGATATTGGCCACGTTGTCGAGCAGTTTGCGGTTGCTGTCCAGGCGCAGGGCAAAGCCGCCGATCAGGTTGTCCTTGGCAGCCTGCAGTTCCTTTTCGGTCGGGCCCTCATTCACAAACTTCGCCAGCACCTCGCGCACCAGCGTCAGTGCCTGCTGCGCCTGGTCCGGGCGCGTCTGCAGGCCGATGGTGAAGGCGCCCGCATGCAAACCCGGCGCGAAGGCGCTGTAGACGCTGTAGGTCAGGCCCCGCTTTTCGCGCACCTCTTCGGTCAGCCGTGCGGTAAAGCCGCCACCGCCCAGAATGTGGTTGCCCACCGTCAGGGCGAAGAAGTCCGGTGAATTGCGCTTGACGCCGGGCTGGCCGACCAGCACATGGGCCTGGGCCGAGGCAAAGGCAATGCGCTCCTCGCGTGCAGCGGTCAGTGGCGCCACCTCGGGCACCGCCGGCAAAGCGTCACAACCCCTGGTGGGCAGATAGGCCAGCAGCTTGCTGACCAGCGCATCGGCCTGGGCCCGGTTCAGCGCCCCCACGATGCTCACCTTGGCGCTGCAGGCCCTGAGCGCCTGCGCGTGCAGGCTGCGCAGGTCCGCCGCGCTGATGCGGCCCAGCGACGCTTCGGTGCTCTCGGCACCATAGGGATGGTCGCCATACACGGCATGGGCAAAGGCCCGTGCGGCCAGGGTGGCGGGCCGGGTGTTGGCTTCTTTCAGGCTGGCCACCAGTTTGGGGCGGTCGCGCAACCAGGGCGCTTCCGGATAGGCCGGATCGCCCAACTGGCGTGCCGCCAGGGCGGTGGCTTTTTCCAGCAGGTCCGGGTAGGTGAGGGAGCGCAAGGCAAAGCTCAGGCGGTCGGCACCGGCACTGCCGCCCAAGCTAGCCCCCAGATCGGCCCAGGCGTCGCTCAGGCCGTTTTCATCCAGGGCGGCATCCTGACCCCTGGCCTTGACGCCATAGGCCGTGCCGGAGGCCATCAGGTTGGCCAGGCCGGGCTTGTCCTTCGGGTCGCGCCGGCCACCGGCGTCGAAGTCGATCTGCACGTCCACCATGGGGATGGCCGGGCTTTCCACCAGATACACCTGGGCGCCGGAGGCTTGCGTCCAGTGGGCAATCGGGATGGCAGCGTGGCTGGTCAGGGCACAGCAGAGCGCGGCAAGACCGAGCAGCGCCAAGCGGGCGGGTGTGAAGGAAATCGCAGTCATGGTGCAGTTCTGCCGGTTCAATGACGCAGGCCGGCAGGCGCGGGTCGGGGTTTACGGGTGGTATCCAGCGGCTGCGGCAGCAGGGTGGCCACGGTGAGCGCGTCGTCACCAAAGTATTTGGCGGCCACGGCTTGCACCTGGGCAGCTGTTACGGTGCGCAGGCGGGCGATCAGCTTGGCATCGGCATCCAGGGGAAAGCCGGTGGCCCAGTGGGTGCCCAGGATGCGGCCCTGGTTGAACACACTGTCGAGCTTGTACACCTCGCTGGCAATCCACTGGTTTTTAACGCGCTGCAGCTCGGTGGCCTGCACGCCCTCTTTGGCGATCAACGCCACCTGGGCGCGCAAAGCCGCTTCCACTTGCGCGGCGGTCTTGCCGGCCGAGGGCACGCCGTACAAAAAGCACATTTCCGGCCCGCGTGCGCCCATGCCGCAGTGGGCACCGGCGCTGTCGGCCACATGGTCATCGTTTTGCGTCAACGCACGGTCCAAGCGGGCGTTGTCGTAACCGCTGAGCACGGCGGCCAGCACGGTCAGCGCCAGGGCATCGTTGCCGGCCGCGTCAGAGTCGTTGTCCAGCGCGGCGGCCGACATACCGGGAATCTTGAAGGCCAGAGTCACGCTGGCCTGCTCGGCCGGGGCCTTGAAGTCCAGACGGCGCATGCCGCCCTGCTCGGGCTCCACACGGGGCTTGCGCAGCGGCACGGCATGGCCGGTGATGCCGCCGTAGAACTTTTGCGCCAATGCGTACACCGCGTCCGGCTCCACATCACCAGCCACCACGATGGCGGCATTGGCCGGGGTGTACCAGCGCTGGAAGAAGGCGCGGGCGTCGTCCGGCGTGAGGGCGTCCAGGTCATTCATCCAACCCACGATGGGGCGGCGGTAGGGCGAGGCGGTGTAGGCCACGGCGTGCAGGGCCTCACTCAGGCGCGCATGCGGGCTGTCTTCGGTGCGCAGGCGGCGCTCTTCCTTCACCACCGCCAACTCCTTGGCAAATTCCTCGTCGCTCCACTGGCTGTGGGCAAAGCGGTCGGCTTCGAGCTGCATCACATCGGCCAGGCGATTGGCCGGTATCTGCTGAAAGTAGCCCGTGTAGTCCTTGCTGGTGAAGGCGTTTTCGCGCCCGCCCAGGGCTGCCACCTTGCGGGAGAAGTCTCCCGCCTTCACGGCGGGCGTGCCCTTGAACATCATGTGCTCCAGCACATGGGCTACGCCGCTGGTGCCGTCCACTTCGTCCATGGAGCCCACGCGCACCCACAGCATGTGCACGGCCGTGGGGGCACGGTGGTCGGGCTGCACGATCAGCGTCATGCCGTTTGGCAGGGTGTATTGGCGCACGGTGGCAACCTCTGCCACGGCAGCGCCAGCAGCCCAATGGCACAGGCCCAGGAACAAAGCACAGCCGGTTTGAAGGCGCAAGCGCCAGGTGTTTGTGTGTTTCATAGAATGGGTGATTCTAAGAACGGCACCCATGTTCAGCTTTTTCAAGAAAAAATCCCCTTCCATTCCCCCAGCAGCTGTGACGCAGCCCCCTGACGCGCCAGCCCAACCCGCTGCGCCCGGCCCGCTTACGCCCTCCGTTGCAGCCCCCGCGCCTTCGGGGGCCTCGCTTGTTCCCCCCGGTGGCTCCCTGATCGGCAGCGCGCTGGCGGCACCCATCGCGGTGGCAGACATCCCGGCCGCAGCTCCGCCGGAGCGCCAAAAATGGCTGGCCAAGCTCAAGGCCGGTTTGGGGAAAACGGCTGCCAGTCTGTCCGGCGTCTTCGGTGGCGCCAAGGTGGACGAGGCGCTGTACGAAGAACTGGAAAGCGCCCTGCTGATGGCCGATGCCGGCGTCTCGGCCACCCAGTTTTTGACCGACACCCTGCGCAAGCGCGCCAAGGCGGCGGGGGTAACGCACCCGGTGGCGCTGAAGAACCTGCTGATCGCCCTCCTGGCCGAGCTGCTGCAGCCGCTGCAAAAGCCCCTGGTCATCGGCCAGCATACGCCCACCGTGATCATGGTCACCGGCGTCAATGGCGCGGGCAAAACCACTTCGATTGGCAAGCTCACCCGCCACCTGGCCGAGGACGGCGCCAGCGTGCTGCTGGCTGCGGCCGACACCTTCCGCGCCGCTGCGCGCGAGCAGCTCAGCGTCTGGGCCGACCGCAACACGGTGGAAATCATCAGCCAGGCCGGGGCCGACCCGGCAGCCGTCAGCTTTGATGCGGTCGCCGCAGGCAAGGCGCGCGGCAAGGACGTGGTGCTGATCGACACCGCAGGGCGCCTGCCCACACAGGTACACCTGATGGAAGAGTTGAAAAAAATCAAGCGCGTGATCCAGAAGGCCGACCCCACGGCGCCGCACGAGGTGCTGCTGGTGATTGACGGCAACACCGGCCAGAACGCGGTGTCGCAGGTCAAGTCGTTTGACGACGCGCTGGGCCTGACCGGCCTGATCGTGACCAAGCTGGACGGCACGGCCAAGGGCGGTGTGCTGGCAGCCATTGCGCGCGAGCGGCCCGTGCCCGTGTACTTCATCGGTGTGGGCGAGCAACTCAACGAATTGGAAACCTTTAACGCGCGTGAATTCGCCCAGGCCTTGCTGGCCTGAAGGACCTTTTGAAAATGGCTTTGACAGACAAACCCCGGACCCCGTTGAACCGCCGCCACGCCCTCACCTGGGGCGGCGCCGGTCTTGCGTTGGCATTCCAGCGCACCGCCCGGGCGGCCAACAGCGACTGGGAGGCGATAACCAGACAAGCGCGCGGCCAGACCGTGTACTTCAACGCCTGGGCCGGTGCCGAACCCATCAACGCCTACATCCGCTGGGCCGGGCAACAGGTGCTGGAGCAGTTTGGCGTGCGCGTCGAGCATGTCAAGATCAGCGACGCGGCCGATGTGGTCAAGCGCGTGCGCAGCGAAAAGGCCGCCGGCAAGCAGGAGGGCACGGTGGATCTGGTCTGGATCAACGGCGAGAACTTCCTGGCCATGAAGCGCGAGGGCCTGCTCTATGGGCCCATCACGCCCCAGTTGCCGAACTTTGCGTTGGTGGACGTGCAAGGCAAGCCCACCACCCGGCTGGACTTTGCCGAGCCCGTGGAGGGCATGGAAGCCCCCTGGGGCATGGCGCAACTCACCTTCATGGTGGACAGCAAACAGGTTCCCCAGCCGCCGCAAAACCTGCAGGAGCTGCTGGCCTTCGCCAAAGCCAAGCCCGGGCGCGTCACCTACCCGCGCCCGCCGGACTTCCACGGCACCACCCTGCTCAAGCAATTCCTGCTGGACCTGAACCCCGCACGCGATGCGTTTTACCAGCCGGTGACGCCCGCCGCCTTTGCCAAGGCCACGGCACCGCTGTGGGCCTATCTGGATGCGCTGCACCCGCAGCTGTGGCGTGCGGGCAAGCAGTTTGCCAACAATGCGGCCGCTGTGCGCCAGATGCTGGCCGATGGCGAGCTGCGCTGGGCACTCACCTTCAACCCGAATGACGCCGCCAACGAAATCGCTGCCGCAGGCTTGCCCGCCAGCGTGGTCAGCTACCAGTTCAGCGGCGGCACCATTGGCAACACCCACTTTATCGCCATCCCGGTCAATGCCCGTGCCAAGCAGGGCGCCATGGTGTTCGCCAACTTCCTGCTCAGCCCGCAAGCGCAGGCCCGCAAGGCCGACATCCGCATCTGGGGCGATCCCACCGTGCTGGCCCAGGCCAAGCTCAACGCCAAAGACCAAGCGCTGTTTGCCGGCACGCAGGCCCCCGGACAGGTGCACAATGCAGCCCCCGCCCTGCCCGAACCGCACGGCTCCTGGGTTGCCCCCCTGGAGCAGGAATGGCTGAAACGCTACGGCACTTAAAGCAACCAGACACCTATGCAGAAAAAAATGCTTCCCCGATTCGAAATGGAATCGGCCCCCTCCCCCACCGCAGCCGTCATCCTGCTGCACGGCCTGGGCGCCAACGGCCACGACTTTGCCGGCCTGGTGCCGGAGCTCGATCTGAAAGGCTGCCGGGCCATCCGCTTTGTGTTTCCCCATGCGCCCTCCATCCCCGTGACGGTGAACGGCGGCTACAGCATGCCGGCGTGGTACGACATCACCGGCACCGATCTGGTCAGCGACCAGGATGCCGCCGGCATCCAAAACTCCGAGCTGGCGGTGCTGGCCCTGATTGCCCATGAGATGCAGCGCGGCATTGCCTCTGAGCACATCGTGCTGGCCGGCTTCAGCCAGGGCGCAGCCATGGCCTTGCACACCGCCTTGCGCCTGCCGTTTGCGCTGGGCGGCATCATGGCCCTGTCGGGCTATTTGCCGCTGGCAGACCGCTTGCACATCGAGCGCTCGAACGCCAATGCCGTCACCCCCCTCTTCATGGCCCACGGCAAGCACGACACCGTCGTGATCCCGCAGCGTGGTGAAGAAACCCGCGACGCGCTGCTGGCGCTGGGCCACCCGGTGCAGTGGCATAGCTACGAGACCGAGCACAACGTGATCCCCGAAGAAGTGGAAGACATGGCCGCGTTTTTGCGCCAGGTTCTTCCGGCCAAAGCGTGAGCACCCGCCCTCCAGTCCTGGGGATCGACTTCGGCACCTCCAACTCCGCGGCCGCACTCATAGACGCGCAAGGTGCCATGCAAGTGGTGCCGCTGGACGGCAGCCGTGCCGAGATGCCCACCGCAGTCTTCTTCAACCAGGAAACGCACAGCGTGCTGTACGGCAGCGAAGCCATGCAGGCTTACCTGAGCGGCACCGAAGGCCGCCTGCTGCGCTCGCTCAAAAGCCTGCTGGGCAGCAGCCTGATGGACGAGTACACGGCCGTGGGCGAGCGCAGCCTGCGCTACTTTGACATCGTGGTGCTGTTCTTCAAGGAGCTCAAGCGGCGCAGCGAGGCCCATGCCGGCCAGGCGTTGACGCACGCCATGCTGGGGCGCCCGGTGCACTTTGTGGACGACAACCCCGAGCGCGATGCGCTGGCGCAGGAGACCCTGGGCCGCGCCGCGATGGAGGCCGGCTTTGGCCACATCGGCTACCAGCTCGAGCCGATAGCCGCCGCACTCGACTACGAGCAGCGCGTGCAGGCCGAGACCGTGGCCCTGGTGGTGGACATTGGCGGCGGCACCTCCGACTTCACCGTGATCCGCCTGAACCCGGCGCGCAGCACGCAAGCCGACCGCAAGGCCGACATCCTGGCCACCACCGGCGTACACATTGGCGGCACCGACTTCGACCGCCTGCTCGACCTCTCTACCGTGATGCCGCTGCTGGGCTACCGCCACATCGGCACCGGCAACCGGCCGGTGCCCAACGGCGTGTTTTTTGACCTGAGCACCTGGCACCTGATCCATCAGGCGTACACGCGCAAGGCCATGCACTTTGCCAAGGAACTGTGGACCGACTTCAAGGACCAGGCCCTGCACAAGCGCCTGATGGCCGCACTCGAAGGCCAGTACGGCCACCGCATGCTGGCCGAGGTGGAGACGGCAAAAATCAAATGCTCCATCAGCGGGGAAGATGCCGCCGTGCATCTGGAGTTTCTGGATGCCGCTCTGGCACCCCACGTCACCGCCGCAGGCATGGAGCACACCTTGCAGGACGCGATTGGCCAGGTGGTGCGCTGCGCCCAGGACTGCGTCGTGCGCTCCGGCGTGGCGCAGGTGGGTGTGGTGTACCTGACCGGCGGCTCCTCGGCCCTGCAGCCCCTGGTGGCCGCCCTGCAAAGCGCCATGCCGCAGGCCACCCTGGTCTCGGGCAACCGCTTTGGCGGCGTGGCGGCGGGCTTGGCCTATGCCGGCTCGGTGTTACCGGACGCTTTGCTGCAGGACTGATTCCCCCACGCTGGAGGCTGCACCCCATGTACGCCGCCCGCGCATCCGGTCACTCTGTGCGCTTCGCCAGCCTGCTATGCCTGGCCTTTGTGCCGCTGCTCTGGAGCCTGGGGCACGCCGTGCTGGTGGTTCTGGATGCGGCGGCCTGGCTGGCGTTGTGGCAGGACAGCCAGACGCTGCCCGCCCTGGGCCTGAGCCTGTGGACAGGGCTGGCCAGTGTGGCGCTGGCCACGGCAGCTGCAGCGGCGCTGTTGTCGCTCAGCGCCACACCGGCCTTGCAGCAACGCCTGGCCCGCCGCCAGCCCTTCATGCTGGCCGTGCCGCACGCGGCTTTTGCCATGGGCCTGGTGCTACTCATCGCGCCTGCGGGCTGGCTGCTGCGTCTGCTGTCCCCTTGGGCCACCGGCCTGCTTGCCCCCCCGCCCTGGCCCACCACGCAAGACCCCTGGGGCCTGGGCCTGATCGCCGTGCTGGCGCTCAAGGAGACCCCGTTTTTGCTCTGGGCCGCGCACGCGCATCTGCTACGGCCCGATGTGGCACAGCGCCTGCAGCGCGAACTGCAACTCGCCGCCAGCTTTGGCTATGGCGCACAGGCTGCCTGGTGGCGCATCGTCTGGCCACAGCTGCTGCCGCGCCTGGCCGCCCCCCTGCTGGCGGTGCTGGCCTATGGCCTGACGGTGGTGGATGTGGCGCTGGTCATAGGCCCGGCCTCGCCACCCACGCTGTCGGTGCTGGCCTGGCAATGGCTGCAGGACGCCGGCGCGCTGGAGAACGCCAAGGGCGCGGCCGCAGCCTGGGCGCTGGCCGCCTCGGTGGCTGTCAGCGCGGGCCTGGGCTGGGCGCTGCTGCATGCGCCGCTGTGGCGGCGGCTGCGCACAGCGGGGGCTGTCCAGCCGCGCAACGCACAGCCCACGCCACCGGCTAGGCGCGCACTCCTGCAAGTCTTGTGCGCATGGCTGTCGGACACAACCAGCCGCGTGGCACCGCTGGCACTGCCCGCCGTTTACCTCGCCATGTACTTCGCCGTATTGGCCGCCCTGCTGCTGGGCAGCTTCATCGGCAGCTGGCCCTTCCCGGAGCTGCTGCCCGCGCGCTGGAGCCTGGCCGCCTGGGGCACGGTGTGGGACAGTGCTGCCACGCTCTGGACCACACTCTGGCTGGGCGTTGCAAGTGCAACCTGCACCCTGCTCTGGGTCGTGGCCTGGCTGGAATGGGCGCCGCCGCGCTGGCAACAGCGCCTGCAAGCCCTGGCCTATGCGCCCCTGCTGCTGCCTGCGCTGCTATGGGTGATAGGCCTGCACCGCCTGGCCTTGTCCTGGGGCCTGGATGCCACGGGCACCGGCGTCTGGTTGGCGCACACCCTGGCCTGCCTGCCCTATGTGCTGCTGACCAGCAGCGGCGCCTACCGCGGGTTCGATGCCCGTTACGCGCAACTCGCAGCCACGCTGGGGCAATCGCGGTGGAGCTTTTTGCTGCGGGTGAAATGGCCGCTGCTGCGCGCCGCGCTGGCCTCCGGCTTTGCCGTGGGTTTTGCGGTGAGCGTGGCGCAATACCTGCCCACGCTGTATGTGGGCGCAGGGCGTTTTGCCACCGTCACCACCGAGGCCGTGACCCTGGCCGCCGGTGGACAGCGCAGCCTGATGGCGGCCTTTGCCTGGCTGCAGTGGCTGCTGCCGGTGGCCGTGTTCGCTGTGGCCGCGTGGCTGGGGCGCAGCCGTCGCTTTGCGCGACCCGTCCAGGCCCTGGGCACAATCGCCCCATGACCGAGCCACGTCCCGCCCCCACCGTTGCCATCCAGGCGGCCCAAGCGCCGCTCGTCTGGCATGCCCTGCCCCACGCACCGCTGCCCGGCACCCTGCTGGGCCATATGGACGAGGTGCCGGATGGCCAGGCATTGGTGCGCCAGGTCTTTGCCGCTGAAGACAGCGCACAGCAACACCCCTTCAAGCTGCTGTTGCTGCGCAGCGGCCAGAACATCCGGGCCTATGCCAACCGTTGTGCCCACTTCGGTGTGCCGCTGGCCGCCAGACAGGAGCAGCTGAAATTCCAGCCCCACACCAGCATCAGCTGCAATGTGCATTACGCCCGTTACCGCTGGAGCGACGGCGTCTGCGACAAGGGCGATTGCGAGGGCGAGTCCCTGATCGCCATTCCCCTGCAGGTGGATGCACAGGGCCGGATCCGCATCGCGCAAACTGCATGAGCCTGCGCATAGAAGTCCGCACGCTCAGCAGCCCCGCAGGCGTGCTGTTGCGGGACCTGACCCTGGCGATCGCCCCCGGCCAGGTGCACACGCTGATGGGTGCGAGCGGCAGCGGCAAGTCCAGCCTGCTGGCGGCTGTCTGCGGCACGCTGGATGAGGCCCTGCGCTTTGAAGGCAGCGTACTGCTCAACGGACAGCGCATAGACCTGCTGCCCACGCAGGCGCGCCGCGTGGGCATTCTGTTTCAGGACGACCTGCTGTTCCCGCACATGACGGTGCGCGAGAACCTGCTGTTCGCCATGCCCCGGGGTGCGAATGCAGCGCGTGAAGCCCTGGCCGCAGAGGCGCTACTTGATGTGGAGATGGCCGACTATCTGCACGCCGACCCGGCCACCCTCTCCGGCGGCCAGCGCGCCCGCGTGGCCCTGGCCCGCGCCCTGCTGGCGCAACCGCAGGCGCTGCTGCTGGACGAGCCCTTCTCGCGTCTGGATGCGGCGCTGCGCCAGCGCATGCGCGCACTGGTGTTTGGCATGGTGAAGGCGCGCGGCATACCGGCGCTGCTGGTGACGCACGATGCCGAGGATGTGGCGGATGCGACGGCGCTGACCCGGATCTGACCGCCCGGCAAGGACTCCGCAGCAGGGCCAAAGCACTACTGGATGCTTTGAAAGCTTACCCCAAAAGAATATACTTTCCTTTTTGTATATCCAAGAGAGTATTTTCATGCAAGTTGCCAAATGGGGGAACAGCCTCGCAGTGCGATTGCCCGTGGCCCTGGTGCAGGAGTTGGGTATTGCGGATGGGGATGAACTGGAATTGCGGCCTGCACCCAAAAAATCAGGCAAACCTGCAAGCGCCACCGTGGAGCGCAAACCCGGCAAGCTGGAGCGATTGCAGTCCGCGCGCAAATTCCGTGCGGCCTGGCCTGCCGACTTTGCCTTTGACCGCGACGAGGCCAACGCGCGGTGAGAGCCTTTATCGACACCAACGTGCTGATCTACTGGGTTGACGATTCGACGCGTGCGGACACCGTGGAACAGTTGCTGGCGGATGAGTCTGTCATCAGCGTGCAGGTACTGAACGAATTTGCCAATGTGTTGCGAAGGAAGCGCGCCATGACTTTGGCCGATATCCAGTCCCTATCCAACACGCTGATCAACACTTGCGAGGTCTATGACCTGAGCGTGCGCACGCATCAGACTGCCCTGGTCTTGATGGAGCGCTATTCGCTGTCCCTGTATGACGCCAACATCGTGGCGGCGGCGGGCTTAAGCGCTTGCACCGTCCTGTACAGCGAGGACATGCAGGACGGTCTCAATATCCAGCTACCCGAGTCCATGGGCAGCACCACGTTGTCGATACGCAACCCGTTCCGGCTCTGAGACTGCACAGCAACAACCTGACCTACCTCGCATTCCGCTCCATCCACCGCGCTGCACCCGCCACATCCCTGAATTCTTCCAACGAACGCGCCGGGATTTCAGGGTGGCGCTGGTTCCACATTTTGGAGAGCGTGCTGCCCGCACCGACTTCGATGACGCAGGCCACGCCCTGCTCGGCCAGCGCATCCATGCAAGCGGCCCATTGCACGGTGTGGTCGATTTGTGCGCTGAGCGCGCGGCGCAGGGTTTGGGGCTCGCGGCTGCTGGCGCCAGTGGCGTTCAGCACCAGGGCCGCATGCGGGCGCGCAAAGGACATGGCCTCCAGTTGCGCCGCAAAGCCCATGGCGGCGCTGGCCATCCAGCGGGAGTGGGACGCCACGCGCACCTCCAGGCGTTTGCACAGCGCGCCCTGTGCTGTCAGCGCGTGTTCACCCGCCGTGAGCGCTGAGACCTCACCGGCGTATATGCCCTGATCGGCGCCGATCTCAATCGCACATTCCAGCGCCGACTGCGCCTGCAGCACCTGCGCCACGCCGAAGCCTGACACCGACAGCAAGCCCGTGTCCAGCCCGAGAACGGCCGCGTCCATCAGGGACGCGCGCTGCACCACCAGGGCTATGGCAGTTTGCACGGTGAACACACCGGCGCAAGCATAGGCCGCCAACTCGCCCACGCTGTACCCAGCCACGGCGGCCGGCCGTTCATCCAGCGCCGATGCAAGCGCGGCCCAAGCAGCCAGTGCCGTGCCGGTAATCAGCGGCTGGGCGAAGGCATTGCGGCTGCGCTGTTGTTCGTCCGCCAAGCCCGCACGCCAGTCGCTGCCGATCGTCTGCGCCAAGGCCGCCAGCACAGCGCGGCTGGCGGGCTCGGACTCCAGCCAGGGCAGCATGCCGGCGTTTTGTGTGCCCTGGCCGGAAAACAATACGGCGTATCTCATGCAGTCCAAGCGGATGCCAGCAAGGCAAACGGTGCGGAATGCGCCGCCGCAGGGTGCACATCGCTCCGGTCCTGCCGGGAGCTTGCGGCGACAGCCTTCACAAGCAACACGGCGGGGGCCTCCTGTTGCAAATCCTGCACCCAGCAGGCCGCAGCCAACACATCGGCCGCACCACCGGGTGAGAGCCGGCGTGCGACGAATTCCGCATGGATGGCACGGGCCTGCGCCAGCCACTCGTTCTGCGCCACACCACCGGCATCCAGAAATGCCCGGGCCGAGGTTTTAACAAACTGAACGCCTTCCCAGCCACCGCGGTGCGCGGTGTTGGTGTCGTCCAGCACCGCCATGGTGGCGAAGAAGGCCTGCACCCGCGCAGCGCGTGGTGCGTGGCCTGCCTGCAGTGTCGATTGCAAGGCAGGCAAGGTGACTTCAAACAGCGTGGGGAACCCCAGGGCCGCTTCGTCCCCGGCGCTGCGCATGCCAAAACGGCGGGCCGCGTGCTGGCCATTGGATACCGGCGCGGCCCGCGCAGCGGACTCGGCACGCCAGCGCAAGGCCTGACCCCATTGCTTCATCAAGCAGTCGCGCAGGGCCTGGGCAGTCAAGTCGTCGCCCTTTGCAGACAAGCGCCCGGCCGACGCGCAGAGCAGGCCCAGCAGGAATACAGCGCCGCGATGCGTGTTGACGCCGCCCGTGGACTTCAGCATGCGTTCCTCCGCGCCCAGCCCCAGGGCCTGCAAGAAATCAAAGGAATGGGCCAGTGCACCGGCACGCGCCATGTGGCCAAAGTAATGGCGCAGTGCAAACAGGCTTTTGACAAAGGTGGCGGCGCTCATGTCGGTGTGGCTGCCGTTGTCGCGCAGGGAGACCAGACCGGGCTTGGGCTCCAGCACCACTTCGGCATAGAGCGCGCGCACGGCGCTTCGGGCAATGCGACTGGCCTCCCGATGCACCGTGGGGTTCAGCATGGCACAGCCTGCCAATGCGCCATGGCAGACAGTTGCACACCGGTGCGGTGCTTGACCAGCACCTGCTCCACCTTGCCGCCGATCAGCTGCGCGTATTCACGCCAGGCCACGGCATGGCCATCCGGAAACTGCAACTCGCCATCCACGCGGCAAGCCAGATGCAGCCCGCGCAAAAGCCATACGACTTGACCGGCAACGTCCCCGTCCGGCACCGGGATGATCAGGTCCAGATCCGAGCTGTTGCGCACACAGGGCAAACCGGACAACAGCTGCCAGCCGTACGAGCCATACACCCGCGCCGGCACCTCCAGCACGGCCAGATGCTGCAGGAAGTTTTGCAGCGGCGCGACACCTTCAGGCCCCAGCAGCCCAGGGCTCAACAACGGGAAGTTGCCCACCCTTTCAATGTCCGCATCCGCCACCTCCAGCGCCAGTTTTCGCCGCTCCCACTGCAGGGGTGCGGGCAGGCCCAGGCTGAGGGTGTGGGTGCTCTGCGGCACGCGTTGGCGGCATACCACCAGCGGCAGTTGTTGCAGGTGCCAGTGCGTCAGGATGTCTTGCGCCTGGTCATCCCAGGCGCGCGCGCGCACCTGTTGCCAGGCCGCGTCGCTCAGCCAGACCAATTGGTTGCGATGCAGTGCGCGCATGCCAGTGCCCAAGCAGGTCAGGCCGCCAGCACGCGCTGCGTCACGGCGTTGGAGAGCTTGCGCCCGCCGCGTGCAGCACCCAGAGCCGCACGCTGGTCGGTGCTGTCTTCGTCAGCCAGTGCTGCCAGCAAACTGGCCTGCAAATCGCCCCGCCACAGCGACGCAATGCCGCCCATGGCCACATAGTTTTCCACGCCCGGTGCGAACACCGGGTTGGACAGCGACAGCGCCGCGAGCACGTCTTCGGCAATCTTGGTGACGCGGCTCATGGCGGGCAGGCGCATAACGCGGATTTCGGCTTCGGGCAATGCGTGGCAGGTGTCGGCCATCAGCCCGGAGGTGATGAAGCCGCCGGACAGGGCCTGGTCGTACACCAGGGCAATGACGCGGTGGCCGCTGCGCCGCGCCAGGTCCACACAGCAACCCATGTGGGCCATGTAGCGGTTGATGCAGAGCAGTTCGTCGCGGTGGCGCAGGCGCTGGCCTTGGGTGTCAACCAGCAGCAGGATGGCGCGGCCGGGGTGGTGTTGCACGGTTTCCAGAATGACCTTGGCCTGGGCCAGGGCGGTTTCTACGCCGATGGGGGCATGGTCGGTGGTGCCGACCACGGCCAGGGTTTGGCCTTGCAGTTGCGCCGTGCCGCTGAGGACATCGCCGTTGCGTTCAATCGTGTGTGCGGCGCCGAACAGGGCCTGCACCAGTGTTTGCCAGTTCATGCGCGCTCCATTGCGTTGTCGTTCAGCAGGGATTGCATCTGCGCTGCTTCCATATCCGTCACCTGCTCGGGGTGCGCCACACCCAGGCGCTGCCAGATCTCCAGCGCGTCGTGGCAATCGCCAAAGCGTTCGATGCGCTCGGTCAATAGCGCGTGTTCGGCCAGCAGGCCTTGCAAGGTCAGTGCACGGCTGTCACCGAGGAGCGCGGTGGCGGCGGCGCGGAAGGCGTCCATATCGTCTTCCACCAGCCGGTCGCAGTCACCCATCAAAAAGCGGTGCTTGCCGCCGGTGGTGCGCCAGACCAGGGCGCGGTCGCGCGAATCAAACTCTTCCACGCCGTGCGAGGACTCGATCACCTCGGGGCCGGACATGGACATGCGGGCGGTGTCGCTCATCACGATGTGGTCGGCACAACGGGCAATCAGGCCCATGCCGCCAAAGCAGCCATTGGCGCCGCCGATCAGCATCACCACCGGAATGCCGGCGGCGCGCACATCGAGCAGGGCGCGCATGACTTCGGAGACGGCGATCAGGCCGGCATTGGCCTCGTGCAGGCGCACGCCGCCGGACTCGGCCAACACCAGCACGGCGGCCGGGCGCGTTTGCAGGGCGCGGCGCAGGATGCCGACCAGCTTGGCGCCATGCACCTCGCCCACGCCACCGCCCATGAACTCGCCCTCTTGCGCGGCGATCAGCACCGGCCGCGCGTTCAGCGTGCCGCTGCCGATGACCACGCCATCGTCAAAAGAAAAGGGCACGCCCAGGAGTGCCAGATGCGGGCTGACCACGCGTTCGGCGGGGCCCAGGATCTCGGTGAACGTGCCGGCATCGAGCAGATGCGCCACGCGCTCGCGGGCGCTCAGTTCGGCAAAGCTCAAATGCCCGCCGGATCGTGCCCGCGCTGGCATCCGCACATCGGGCGTGGCCAGGATGGCGTGAGGGTCACGGTGTGTCATGGCATGGCTCCTGACACGCCGGGCAACGAAGCCGCCGCCTGGTCCAGCCGCAGGCTGACCACAGCCGGGGTGGCGCCCATGTCGTTGATGGAAATGGCCACGCCGGCAAGCTGGTGCTGCGCCTGAAAGTTGTGCGCCACCGCTTCCCAGATGGGGCCGAAGCCGCGTGCCGATGTGGTGATGGAAATCGTGCAACGGGCCGAATCCTGGCTTGGCTCCATCAGCACTTCCAGGTTGCCCGATCCCACGACGCCCACCAAAATCGCATCAAATTGCTGCGGCACATGCTGGCCCGCGAATGCATAGCTCAAATGTTCCATAAGTCTGTAGCGCCCTACCAATTGCGAAAACGTTGCGGCGGGTTGTAGAGCCCGCCCGAGGCGCGCACCAGGTCCCGCATATTGCGCGCGGCCAAGAGGCTGCGCGTGGCCTGGCGCTTGTCGATGCCGAGGTCTTCGGCGCGCCGGATGACGCCGCGGTCGCGCAGGTTTTCCACCATGCGCGCATCGCGTGCCAGACCCACCGGGGTGTAACCGGCCACGCCGCGGATCGCCTGCTCGCGCTCCTCGTCGGTGCGGCACAAGAGCAGGTTGGCAATGCCTTCTTCGGTCAGGATATGGGTCACGTCGTCGCCGTAAATCATCACCGGCGGGATTTCCATCTTCGCCTGCTCGGCCAGCTTCCAGGCGTCCAGGGTTTCGACGAACGCGGGCTGCATGTGCTCGCGGAAGGTCTCCACGATTTGCACGACCAGCTTCTGGCCACGCGGCATGGCGTGCACACCGCCCCGCCCCTGGCGGGCCTGCGCGCCAGCCTTGAGCCAGGCGGGAGAAGCATGACGGCGTCCGCGCGCATCGGCACCCATATTCGGTGCGCCGCCAAAGCCGGCAATGCGCCCGGCCGTGGCCGTGGAGCTGTGGCCGTTCAGATCGATCTGCAGCGTGCTGCCGATGAACATGTCACAGGCGTAATGGCCGGCCGCCTGGCACAGCGCGCGGTTGCTGCGCAGGCTGCCGTCGGCGCCGGTGAAGAACACATCGGGCCGCGCGCTCACATAATTTTCCATACCCAGCTCGGAGCCAAAGGAATGCACCGACTGCACCCAACCAGCTTCAATCGCGGGGATGAGTGCGGGATGCGGGTTCAGCGCCCAGTGCTGGCAGATCTTGCCCTTCAGACCCAGCGACTCGGCATAGGTCGGCAGCAGCAGCTCGATGGCTGCGGTGTCAAAGCCGATGCCGTGGTTCAGACGCTGCACGCCGTATTCGGCATACAGGCCCTTGATGGCCATCATCGCCATCAGCACCTGGATCTCGGAAATCTGCGCCGGGTCGCGCGTGAACAGCGGCTCGATCACATTGGGCTTGGGGGCCAGGATGACAAAGTTCACCCAGTCGCCGGGGATGTCCACGCGCGGCAGGTGGTCCAGCATCTCGTTGACCTGGGCGATCACGATGCCGCCCTTGAAGGCCGTGGCCTCGACGATGGCCGGCGTGTCTTCGGTGTTGGCACCGGTGTACAGGTTGCCCTGCGCGTCCGCCGCCTGCGCGCAGACCAGGGAGATGCGCGGCGTCAGGTCGACGAAGTAGCGGGCAAACAGTTCCAGATAGGTATGGATGGCGCCGATCTGAATGCGCCCGCTAGAGACCATCTTGGCCAGGCGCGCGCTCTGCGGGCCAGAGAAGGAAAAGTCCAGCTTGCTGGCGATGCCGTTCTCAAACAGGTCCAGGTGCTCGGGCAGGGCCAGCACCGACTGCACCATGTGCAGGTCGTGCACCTGGGCCGGGTCGAGTTGCGTGAGCGCCCGAGCCAGAAAGTCGGCCTGCTTCTGGTTGTTGCCTTCCAGGCAGACGCGGTCGCCGCATTCCAGCACGGCCGTCAGTAACTTGACGGTGTCGTCCGCTGCCACCTGCTTGCCGCGCAAGCCATTGCCCAAGGCGTTGGCAGCGCGGGCCAGGCGGCGGGCGCGGCTTTGCGCCTGCTGGTTCCAGATGCGGTCGGGGGCGTTCATCTCACTTCACTCCCATCACCATGTTCGGCAATCCCGTGGCAATGCCGGGGAAGGCGCAGAGCAGGAACACGGCCAGGAACATCAGGCCCACAAAAGGCATCACGCCCCAGATCACGTCCTTGAGGGGAATGTCCGGCGCGACGTTCTTGATGACGAAGATGTTCAGGCCCACGGGCGGATGGATCAGGCCCATTTCCATCACGATGGTCATCACCACGCCGAACCAGATCAGATCGAAACCGGCGGCTTTGAGCGGCGGCAGGATGATGGGCGCGGTCATCAAAATAATCGACACCGGCGGCAGGAAGAAGCCCAGCACGATGACCATCAACAGCACCACGGCCAACAGCACCCACTTGGACAAGGCCATGCCGACAATCCACTGCGCCGCGCCCTGGCTGATGTGCAGGTGGCTCATGACATAGCTATAGAGCAGCGACATGCCGATGATCAGCATCAGCATGGTGGACTCCTTGAGCGTGGCACCCAGGATGGGCGCCAGGTCTTTCGGACGCCACAGGCCGTAAACAACAGCCACCAGACCCAGGGCCAGCAGGCCACCCAGACCGGCGGTCTCGGAAGGCGTGGCCAGGCCGCCGTACAGCGCCACCATCACACCCAGCAACAGGATCAGAAAGGGCAGCACGCGCGGCAGCATCTCGACCTTTTGCGCTAGTGTAAAGTGCTCTTTTTCCAGATAGGCCGACTTGGGTCCGCCGTTTTCGTAAATGACGAGTGCTGCCTTGTATTCCTGGCGCGCCTTCATCACCGCGTACGCGGCAAACAGGCCCACCATCAAAATGCCCGGGCCAATGCCGGCCAGGAACAGGCGACCCAGCGACTGCTCTGCCGCCACCGCGTACAGAATCATCACGACCGAGGGCGGCAACAAAATGCCCAGCGTGCCACCGGCGGCGATGATGCCGGCCGCAAAACCGGGCGAGTAACCACGGCGGCGCATCTCGGGGATGCCGGCGGAGCCGATGGCCGAGCAGGTAGCCGGGGAGGAGCCGGCCATGGCGGCGAACAGCGCGCACGCAAACACATTGGCGATGCCCAGACCGCCGGGTACCTTGTGCAGCCAGGCGTGGATGGCGGAATACAAATCCTTGCCGGCGCGTGAACGGCCAATGGCCGCGCCCTTCAGGATGAACAGCGGAATCGCCAACAGGGTGATGGAGGCCATCTCCTCGTAGACGTTTTGCGCCACCGTGTCCAGCGAGGATGCGGGCATGAACAGGTACATGAAGGCCGCAGCCACCGTGCCCAGCGCAAAGGCGATGGGCATGCCGGAAAACATCACCAGCAGGGTGGCGGCGCCGTAGGAGAGGCCTATGCCGAGTTCGCTCATTTCTTTTCTTTCGGAACTTCACCGCCGGTGAGGTGCACCAGGGTTTGCAAAAACAGTTGCAGGGTCAGGATGGTCATGCCGGCGGCCATCAGGGAATAGGGAATCCACAGGGGCGGCGCAAAGCTGCTCGATGTGGTCTGCCCCTCGCTCCAGGCCTCATGGAACAGCGCCCACGATTTCCAGCTGAAGAAACAGCAGAACAGCGTGGAGATGATGTCCACCAGAAACAGGCGCGCCCGGTTCAGCAGGGGCGGCAACAGATTGGCAAAGGCCTCAATGCCCACGTGGCCGCGCAGCGACTGCACATGGGCTGTTGTCATGAAGGTGGCACCCACCAGCAGGAACACAGCCACTTCATCCTGCCAGTCGGTAGAGGTCTTGAGAAAGTAGCGCGTCACCACCGACCACGTCAACACCGCAGCCGCACATATCAGGGCCACCATGGAGATGCGCAGCACCAGCGCATTGAGCACATTCAAGGCGGTGGCCGCAGCGGCAGCTACCGCGTTTTTGGGCCGCAGGGTGCCCGGAGCCAGTGAAGGCTCCAGCTCGAAACCGTGGCTCATAGGGTTTGCTCGGCCAGGGCCAGCAGCTTGGCGCTGCCTTCATTCTTGGCCGCGTAGTCCTTCCACGCGGTCTGGCGGGCGATGGCCTGCCACTTCTTGATGGAAGCAGCGGACAAATCGACCACCTTGGCGCCGGCCTTCTCATACACCTTGGCCACATCCACGTCGTCCTTCTTGGCGGCTTCCATGGCGAACTTTTCCATATCGGCGCCCACGGCCATGATGGCGTCGCGCTGGTCTTTGGGCAGGGCGTCAAAAATCTGCTTGGACATCATCAGCGGCTCGAACATGAACCAGTAGGCACCGGTGCGCCCGCTGGTGAGCGACTTGGCCACTTCTTCCAGGCGGAAGGAGATGAAGGAGGTGGACGAGGTCATGGCCGCGTCCATGGCGCCGGTCTGCATGGCGGCATAGATTTCGTTGCTGGGCAGGCTGACCACGGAGGCACCGGCCTCTTTCAAAATCATGTCCACCTCGCGCGAGCCGCCGCGCACCTTCATGCCCTTGGCATCTTCGGGATCGATGATGGGCTTGCCGCGCGAAGCCACACCACCAGCCTGCCAGATCCAGCTGATCAGCTGTATGCCCTTGGCCTGCAGCACGCGGTCCAGCTCGGCGCCCACCGGCTTGGTCTTCCAGCCATAGGCCTGTTCGTAGGACACCACCAGGCCGGGCATCAGGCCGATATTCACTTCCGGAATCTCGCCGCCAGCGTAGGACAGGGGAATCAGCGCCATGTCCAGCGCGCCCTTGCGCATGGAGGAGAACTGGGCGTTGGTCTTCATCAGCGAAGAGCCGGGGTATATCTCGAACTTCAGCGCGCCCTTGGTGCGCTTTTCCACATCGGCGGCGAACTGGCGCACCAGGCGGTCGCGGAAGTCGCCTTCTTTGAGCGTGCCGCCGGGGAACTGGTGCGAAATCTTCAGCGTGGCGCTTTGGGCGAAGGCGCTGGTGGCCGTAGCTAGGCCGAGCGTGCCCAGGGTCAGGGCGGAAAGGGTTTGAAGTAGGTGTCTGCGCTGCATGGTTTGTCTCCTCGGGTTGGATGTCCGTCGTGTTTATGTATACATTAATGTATTCATTTGTATTTTTTGTTGATACTGGTGAATACCCTGATGCAGAATTAGAATCCATTAATCAAAAGAGGTGGGACAATCAGCGCATGAAAATTTCCGACACACTGCGTGAAAAAATTGAAGAGCAGATCGCCACCGGCGCTCTGCCGCCGGGCAGTTCGCTGGACGAAGCTACGCTGGTGGAGCAGTACGGCGTGTCGCGCACGCCGGTGCGCGAGGCACTGATCCAACTGGCTACCGAAGGGTTGATTGAAATCCGCCCACGCCGCGGCGCCGTGGTCACCAGCATTGGCCCCACGCGCCTGAGCGAGATGTTTGAAGTGATGGCCGAGTTGGAAGCCATGTGCGCCCGGCTGGCGGCGCGGCGCATGACGGATGCCGAGCGCCGTGCACTGCAGACCGCGCACCAGGCCTGCGAAGACGCACGCTCCAAGGACGACTCCGACGCCTACTTTTACTGCAACGAGCAGTTTCACAGCGCCATTTACGCCGGCAGCCACAACCTCTTTTTGATCGAGCAGGCCAGCCAGCTACAGCGCCGCCTGCGCCCCTACCGGCGCCTGCAGCTGCGCGTGCGCAACCGCATGGTTACGTCCTTCCAGGAGCACCAAACCGTGGTGCAGGCCATAGCGGATGGCGACACCGAGGGCGCCGCCCAGGCCCTGCGCAGCCACGTGGTGGTGCAAGGCGAACGCTTTGCCGATTTACTGGCTTCGCTGCACGCGCTGACACCGCAGGCTGAGGCGGCCTGAGGCTATCAAAACGTGGCGCAGGGCCAGCATCCTGCCAATCCACTGTGTGGGGGTGATGCTGAGCGGACCGGGCGGGCAGGCCACGTCCGCTCGGGACGTCGCAGCCGCCGCATAAAAGTCACGGTCCTGGAACGGTCTGCACGGCAAAGGCCGTGGACTGGCACAAACACAAAGCCCTCATTTCGCCAACTTGTCGTTGACCCAGTGAAGCAGGTCTCCCCACATTTCGCGCACCTCACCCGGATGGGGCAAACGCGTGGCACTGGCCAGTTCGACCGTTACTACCGGTATGTGCCGCTGCATGCCACCGTAATTGCCGAGCGAACCAGGGAAGACTCCGATCTGATCAAGGAAGAGTCGCCCGAGTCGGACGGGTGGTGAAGAGTTACCGTCAAAATCCACCACCGCGTAGGGAGCGTGCACACTCACTATGAGATTGGGCTTGAAGCTGGCCATCTGCGACAGCACGAACCGGGTCTCCGGCTCGGACGCAGAGGTCGGCCCCGGCCAGCGTCGCGGGTCTTTCCTGGTGCGCTGTTCCCAATGAATTTTGGAATCACGCGCCCAGTTCAGGGTCGGGAAATTGCGGTTCAAATCGACCCCCCTGGCATTGGTCCGGCGTGGCGGCTTGGCAAATAATCCATCGGGGTTAACCACTGGAATAAATCGCCAGTAAATGCGCAGCGGAGTCCCCGCCAAAGGGGTGCGCGCCATGGAAAGCCATTCGTGGACAAGCCCTCCAGAGGTCATCTCGTCACCATGAATCCCTCCTATGACCAACACGTGCAGATCCGGCTTCTCCACCGGTACATCCACACCAAAAATCGTGCGCCCAAGCACGGTTTTAGCGTGCATGTCCCGCCAGGAGGCCGCATCGCACTCTGCTGCGGTCAAGCCGGGGATTCTTGCAGAATACTCTTGACAGACGCTTGCTGCCTGCGCAGTAAACGGGATGAAAAATAGAGCCAGAATGGCTTTATATATAGAGGACACGGTCGGCATTTGGTTCACGGAAGCTGAAGTAGCCGTTGTTAGGGAGACAGCGAGTATCACCCCAATCAGGTTCGCGTGGCGCACTTCAAACCATGCAAGGCGCTGCGATCTGCGCTACCGAAGAATAGATTTACCCAACGCTATCCTGTGCATTCATCGGCTACGGTTGAGCCAAGGCGCCTGACCCCATGCCAGTGGACGCGGCCCCCGCTACAGGTCTTTCACCAGGCGCAGGGCGTCGTAAATCGCCGCATGGGTGTTACGCGCGGAGACGGCGTCACCGATGCGGAACAGCTGGTAGCCATTGCCTGTGGAGGCAGCATGCGGCTGCGGCCGACCAGCCAGCAACGCGTCGTAATCCACCGCACCGCCGTTGAGAGAATCTGCCTTGAGCTCGAGGTACAAGTCGTCCAGCGGGCGCGTACCGTGGTTGATCACCACCTGGTCCACATGGCGCTGCTGGTGCACGCCGCCGTAGTCGCTGCCGACATGGGCGATCAGGCCGTTCGGACCACGCTCCACCGACTGCAGCCGGTAGGTGACGGTGAAGGTGACATCCAGCTTTTGCAGGCTGCGCATATAGGGCACCAGGTTCATGGCCATAACCTCAGGCGCAAAGCTGCGGTCCGGCGTCATCACCTCCAGATGCGCGCCGCTGGCGGCAATCACCTCGGCCGCCTGCAGGGCGGCGTGGTCGCCGGCGTCGTCAAACAGCAGCACGTTTTTGCCCGGTTTGACGACACCGCTGATGAGGTCCCAAGTGGATTCGACCAACCCATTGCCGCTGGACAGCACCTCGGTATGCGGCAGGCCGCCGGTGGCGATGATGACCACATCCGCCACTTCGGCCAGCACGCGCTCTGTGTCGGCCAGGGTGTTGTAGTGGAACTGCACGCCCTGCTCTTCGCAGCGCGCAATGCGCCAGTCGATGATGCTGATCATTTCGCGCCGGCGCTGGCTCTGCGCCGTCAGGCGAATCTGGCCGCCGGGCTTGTTGGCGGCTTCGAGCACCGTCACGCGGTGGCCGCGCTCGGAGGCCACGCGCGCTGCTTCCACACCGGCCGGACCCGCGCCTACCACCAGCACCTTGCGCAGCGTGCTGGCCTTGGGTATGACGTGCGGCATGGTCAGCTCGCGCCCGGTGGCCGGGTTGTGCAGGCAATAGGCCTCGCCGCCCTGGTAGATGCGGTCCAGGCAAAAGTTGGCACCGACGCAGGGGCGGATCTGGTCCTCGCGGCCCTGGATCATCTTGCGCACGATGTGCGGGTCGGCCATGTGGGCGCGCGTCATGCCCACCATGTCGAGCTTGCCGCTCTCAATCGCATAGCGCGCGGTGGTCACGTCCTGGATCTTGGCGGCGTGGAAGGTGGGGAAACCGGTAGCCGTGCGGATTTCGCCGGCAAAGTCCAGGTGCGGCGAACTGCGCATGCCCTGCACCGGGATCAGGTCGGTGAGGCCCGCATCGGTGTCGATGTGGCCGCGCACCACGTTCAGAAAATCGACCATGCCGCTGTCTTTGAGGCGCTTCGAAATCTCCAGCCCTTCTTTGGGGCCGAAGCCGCCCGGCAGGTCTTCATCGCCCGTGTAGCGCACGCCGACCAGAAAGTCCGGGCCCACGGCCTTGCGGATCTGTTCCAGCACCTCGAAGGTGAAGCGCAGACGGTTGTCCATGCTGCCGCCATAGGGCGCGTCCAGGTGGTTGGTGAGCGGCGACCAGAACTGGTCCATCAAATGGCCGTAGGCCTGGATCTCGATGCCGTCCATGCCGGCGGCCTGCATGCGCTGGGCCGCGGCCACATAGTCGCGCTGGATGCGTGCAATGTCCCAGTTCTCCATTTTCTTGGGGAAAGCCCGGTGCGCCGCCTCGCGCTCATGCGAGGGCGAGACCACCGGCAGCCAGTCGCCCTTGTTCCAGCCGGTGCGCCGGCCCAGGTGGGTGAGCTGGATCATCACCGCCGTGCCGTGCTCGTGGCAGGCGTCGACCATGTCCTTGAGGTAAGGCACCACTTCATCCTTGTAGGCCAGGATGTTGTTGAACACCGGCGGGCTGTCGCGCGAAACGGTGGCCGAACCAGCCGTCATGGTCAGCGCAATGCCGGCCTTGGCGCGCTCCACGTGGTAGGCGCGGTACTTGGCCTTGGGCATGCCGTCCTCCGGGTAGGCCGGCTCGTGCGAGGTGATCATCATGCGGTTTTTGAGCCGCAGGTGCTTGAGCTGGAAGGGTTGCAGCAGGGGGTCGTTTTCAGGGGACATGGCGGGATTCTGTTGCGCTTGCGGGGGATGTGGTTTGCGTGGTCCGTGCGGCCGGCGGCTTCAATACCACTGGTCGCTCATGGAGCCTTTTTTGCGTGCCACAAAGTCTTTCAGTGCCTCGTCGGTCGCCACATCCATGGGCGGCATCTCGTACTCGGCCAGTGCCGTCTTCCAGCGGGTGTTGGCACGCTGGGCGCTGTCGGTGCGGCCGGACTCGTTCCAGCTCTCGAAGGGCGTGTTGTCGGAGATGGTGGAGTCGTAAAACGCCGTGGTGTAGTTGGCCATGGTGTGGGCACTGCCCAGGTAATGGCCGCCGGGCGTGACTTCTTTGAACGCGTCCATGGCCAGGGTGTTGTCGTCCACCACCACGCCACCCAGGTAGCTGTGCAGGGCGCCGCAGAAGTCGGCATCCATCATGAATTTTTCGTAGCTCATGGACAGCAGGCCGTCCAGGAAGCCGGCCGAGTGCAGGATGAAATTGGCACCGCAATGGATGGCCGACAGCATGGACATGACGCTCTCCTGCATGGCCTGACCATCCGGCAGCTTGGAGGTCGTAAACGAGCCTGCGCAGCGCAGCGGCAGGTTCAGGCGACGCGCCAGCTGGCCGATCACCATGGAGCCAATGGCAGGCTCGGGTGTGCCGAACGTGGGCGAGCCGGAACGCAGCGACATGCTGGAGAGGAAGTTGCCGTAGATGACGGGCGCACCCGGGCGCTCCAGCTGGGTGATGGCGCAGCCGACCATGGTCTCGGCGTGCGCCTGGGCGATGGCGCCGGCGTTGGTCACCGGTCCCATGGCGCCACCCAGGATAAAGGGCACGATAACGGCGGCCTGGTTGGCCCGCGCATAGGCCCGCGCCGACTTGGTCATGGTGCCGTCCCACAGCAGTGGCGAGTTGACATTGACGTTGCCGAGGATGACGCAGTTCTGGTCCACAAAGTCCTTGCCGAACAGGATGCGCGACATTTCAATCGAATCTTCCGCGCGCTCCTCGGATGTGATGCTGCCCATATAGGCCTTGTCGGAATAGCGCATGTGGGCATACACCATGTCCAGGTGCCGCTTGTTGACCGGCACATCGGTGGGCTCGCAGACCGTGCCGCCGCTGTGGTGCAGCCAGGGGCAGGCGTAGGCCAGCTTGATGAAGTTCTGGAAATCGTCCAGCGTGCCGTAGCGCCGGCCACGGTCCAGGTCCATCACAAAGGGCGAACCATAGGCCGGTGAGAACACGACGTGGTTGCCGCCGATCTGCACGCTGCGTGCCGGGTTGCGGGCGTGTTGGGTGAAGACCTTGGGCGCGGTCTTCAAAATTTCCCGCACATGGCCGGGCTCGAAGGTGACGTGCATGCCATTGACCTTGGCGCCGGCCTTTTTGAACATGGCCAGGCATTCGTCGTCGTCGCGGATGTCCAGGCCGACTTCGGCGAGGATGCGTTCTGCGGTGGCTTCGATCTTGAGCAGGTTTTCCTCGCCCATGACGTCATAAGTCGGGATGTTTCTTGTGATGTAGGCCGGACCGGTGATTTTGGCTTTCGGGTCACGGCGTTCGCGGCCGCCTGCCCTTCTGTGTTTTTTATGCTCGGGTGCTGCTTCTGTTGATGCTGCTTCTGTTGAAGGCACGTCAAGTGTGGCTGTGTCTGCGTTGGTCATGGTGCTTGGCTCGGTCATGTTTTTATGCTCCTGTTTTTGTACCTACCGGAGCGGGGTATGCCCGGCGGCTCATACTGCGGCATACGCACAAATCGCCGCCGGGCACACCCCGCCCCGGCGAAGGCGGTGCGTTGCTGCGCTCGCCCTGTGAATACCCGATACCGTTGGTGCGTCGGCTGTTCCCGGTTACTGCGTTGGTGGCGCGCATAGTGATCAATGCATTCAGCGCGGGTTTACCGACCTGTAACGCAAGTGCGTATCGCATTCATTTCTCCGGTTTCCATGCTGGATAACCACCACGTAGCGCAAGCGCGTGCGGGGTATGCCGGTGGCCGATTTGTGCGTATGCCGCAGTATGAGGACACCGGCATACCCCGCACGCGCATCCCCACATGTCAGGCATACAACAGGCCCCAGGCGCACATACACCCCAGTCACACGCATAGTCTTTCTTCATCGCCATACCCGCCAGCTTATGCGAACCGGGAGAGCTTGTGAACGGCAACCGAACTCATAGGTGCCATAAACTCAGTTCATGTCCAGCGCCAAATCCTCCAACGCCACCAAGTCCCTCAACAACCTGCTGGTCTTCGAATCCGCCGCCCGCAGAGGCAGCTTCACCCGCGCTGCGGAAGACTTAGCGATCAGCCAACCTGCTGTCAGCCACGCCATGCGCCTGCTTGAAGCCGACCTGGGCGTGGCCCTGTTCGAGCGCCAGCACAAAGGCGTGCAAACCACCGACGCCGGCAAGTACCTGCTGGAGCAGGTGGGCATGGGCCTCTCGCTCATCGACCAGGCGCTGCGCGAAGTGCGCAGCATGCAGGCGCACCAGGTCACGCTGGCCGTGTCCACCGCCACGGCCACCTGGTGGCTGCTGCCGCGCATTGCGCGCTTCAAGCAGCAGCACCCGGATATTGAACTGCGCATCATCACCACCGACACCGATCTGGACATGGCGCGCGAGCGCATTGACCTCTCCATCACCCTGGGCGCGGACGACTTTGCCAACTACCAGCGCTGGCACTTTGTGGATGAAGAAATCTTTCCGGTCTGCAGCCCCAAGTTTCTGCAAACCAACCCACTGCCCGACCTCAAGGCCCTGGCACACAGCCCACTGCTGGTGCTGGAGGAACGCTACCGCCCGCGCATGGGCTGGAAAGACTGGCTGGCACAGTTTGATATGGGCCTGCCGCGCCAGCCCAAGCTGTTTCGCTTCAACGACTACTCCATCGTGCTGCAAGCAGCCATCGAAGGCCAGGGCGTGGCGCAAGGCTGGCGCCACATCGTGCAGCCGCTGATTGCGCAGGGCCTGCTGCTGCGGCCTTTGAAACAGAGTGTCACCACCGACCAGCCGCTGTTTATTACCGCCCCGCAAGGCAAGGTGCTGCGCCCGGATGTGGCGTATCTGAAGGACTGGCTGGTGGCGGAGGCGGCGAACACCTAAGCAGGACTATTCCCGAACGGCGCCGTACCCTCCCACGCAAAGCGCGGCCGTGGCCAGGCCTGGTTCCACAGCGGTACCGTCCAGCTGCACAGGAACAGCATCACGATCAACCCGTGCGGCTGGTACCAAACGTACTGCCAGAAGAATGCGGCCAGCGCCACCAGCACCGCATAGGCCATGCGGGCGCGCGGGTGCTGCGGTGTGGTCATGGGGTCGCTGACCATGAAGAAGGCGAACAGCAGCACCGCGCCGCTGTTGATCTGCTGCAGCCACATGGCCGCACCCGGGTCCCAGGTGTAGCCGAGCCAGAGCAGGCGCGCGACCAGCAGCACTCCCCAGGCCGACAGAAAGGCCAGCGACACATCCCGGCGCTGGATGCGCTGCGTCACCAGGCCGCCCAAGGCGATGAACCACAGCGCCAGCAGGCTTTCCGAACCCCATTGCGCCGGGCTGAGCCAGGCACCGGGCATCCAGGCCCAGGCCAGAAACGCCGCAAAGTTAGCGGGGTTGAGCACATGGCTTTTGCAGGATGGCGGGCCCAGGCGGATCAGGTACTTGCTGCTGATGGCCAGCAACGCCAGCAGGGGATGGACCCAGTCGCTTTCGGCCCGCACCAGAATACTCAGGCCCAGGCTGGTGACCAGGGCGCTGAGGTAGCCGCCCCATTGGGTTTTGGTCGGCAGGTCCAGCGCCCATTGCCAGGCCGCCTGCGTCATCGCGGCCACGGTCACGGCCAGCAGCACCTGTGCCGGGCGCAAGGCAAAGTCGCGCGCCCAGGTGCCCACCAGCAGGAAGCTGAGCAGAAAGACGATCTGGAACCAGCGTGCATCCATGCCCTGCCATACGCGCAGGCACATCTGCGCGAGGGAGGTCGCGCGTAACCCGGCATCTGCAATCTGCACGACGGGCGATGACGCGGCCTCGCGCGGGGCTACTGCAGCACGCTCCCTCTGCGATGCAGATGAGGACATGACAACGCGCATCGCGGCCCCGCTCAACGCAACGGGTTGAAGCTGAACAGGCGCTCCCACCAGGTCTTGGGTTGGATGACAGGCTTGACCGGTTCGCGGCTGTCCTGTGCCGTGTACTTGCGCGCATCGGGCATTTGGTCAATACGGGCCAGGCCCCAGCCGGTCAGCTCGGCCAAGGTTTGCTTTTCGGACTGGAGGCGCTGCGGCAGGCTTTGCTGGTAGTAGCGGGCAGCGGCCTCGATGCCGCTTTGCTTGGAGGCGGTGCAGGCGGCCACGCAGGCGTTTTGCAGTTCTGCGGAGTTCTTGCCACGGTAGCTTTCGTAGAAGCCGGAGCGATCGGAACCCTGCAGGTCACGCTGCACGCTGTCTACGCGGGTCTTGCACATGCCCTCGCAATCCGCCTGCGCCATCTGGCTGCTGCAGGCGGCCACGCTGCTGTCGTAGGGCTGCTGGATCACGTAGCGCGCCTGCCAGTTCTGCCGGTCGCGGGTCTGGGTGAACATCAGGTCTTCGGGGAAGGTGTTGGCGGTGTAGCGCACATGCAGGCGCGTCAGCACCACCGGTTGCCCGCCGCCACCCGGGGGCAGCATGATTTTGGGCGAGGGGCTGCCGGCCGGTGCGCGCATGGCATCAAACTGCGCCTCCGCATTGCCGCCCAACCAGAACACACCGGAGTCGCGCAACTCCTTGCTGCTCAGAGGCTCGGCAGCGCAGGGGTCGCACCAGCCCATGTCCCAGAAGTATTCGGTAAACACCACGCGGTGCTGCTCCTTGCTGGCCTGGTTGTCGAACAGGGCCTTGTACACATCCTGGAACTTGGGCTTGGTGAAAAACGGCAGGTTCATGTTGGCGGGCAGCTTCACGGTGCGGTAGTTGCTGCTTTCCACCCGGCCCTGTTGCGTGAGCGCATAGACGATCAAGTCCTGCGGTTTGTCGGGCGGCGCGTTGAGCATGCCCAGACGCAGGGGCAGCATGAATTTTTCGCTCTCGAAGGCGAACTGCAGCGGGCGCAGCGTGGTGTAGCCGGTCTTGGCCTGCTCCTGCAAATTCACCTTGGCCACAAAGAACTTCATGCCCTGGTTGATATAGGGCTTGAGCGCGGCGCTGGCGCCCTTGGGCACGCTGTAGCCGTTCTCGCGCAGCCAGGTCTCCAGCCCGTCCGACTGGGTGGCCGACAGGCTGACGATGTCGTATTCCTCCAGCGTGTACTGCAGCTCCACGGTGACACCTAGGGCCTTGTTGCGTGCGCTCCTGTCTTCCATGGCAGCGGCCCTGGCCATCGGTGCGGCCATCGCAACCGGGTAGGGAATCGGCGGCTGTCCCCAGGCGAAATTCAGCTGGCAGGGATCGGCGTCGCGGTACTCCGCCAGGCGCGGGCTGCTGTAAGCGTCCAGCCGGTCGAACACCAGCGTGTCGGCAATGCGCACCTGGCCTTTTTGCAGCGTGGTGGGCGTGGGCACCACCAGCGCGAATTCCTTGAGCGGGCCCTTGTAGTCATTGCGCATGGACAGCACGGTGCGGTTGCCGTCCCGCACCAGCACCACCTGGCTGGCCTCGTTGAAGAGATTGGCGTCGGCCTTGCCGGCATAAAAGCCACAAAAGGCCTGGGCAGGAACTTGGGCCAGTGCGGCCAGCGCGACTCCGGCCAGAAGGGTTCTTATTGTTTTCATTCTTTGCCTTGTGGAACAAGCCCGCACACTCTGCACGGTGCCTGGGCGCCATTCTGCAATGTCAGCCGTATTTATTCAAATACACCCACCTTCCAAATGGCAACAAAACGTAAAAAGCCAAACCCCGGCTTTCGCCGATAATCCACCCCTGCTAGAGGTGCCACCGCCGGTGGCTGAGAAATACTCTTCGAACCTGATCTGGGTCATGCCAGCGTAGGGAAGCCCGCTTCACTTGCACACGCATGGTCTGTATCGCACTACAACAGGATGACCATGACCGACTTGCTTTCCTCCTCCGACATCTGGGCCGACATCAGCGCCGTGCGCGAACGCAGCCCGCTGGTGCACAGCATCACCAACTTCGTGGTGATGAACCTCAACGCCAACGTGCTGCTGGCTGCCGGCGCCTCGCCGGTGATGGCGCACGCGCATGAAGAAGTGCAGGCCATGGCCGGTATTGCGCAATCGCTGGTGCTCAACATCGGCACGCTGGAGCCCGCATGGATTGAAAGCATGCGCCTGGCCCTGCTGACGGCCTCGCAGCGCGGCATTCCCACCGTGCTGGACCCGGTGGGCGCCGGTGCCACGGCCTACCGCAACGCCAGCATTGAGCTGCTGCTGAACACTGCATCGCCCAGCGTGGTCCGCGGCAACGGCTCCGAGATCATGAGCGTGGCCGGCGCCAATGTGCAGACCAAGGGTGTGGACAGCGGCGCTGCCGCCAACGATGCGCTGGGTTCGGCCCGCGCCCTGGTGGGCCGCACCGGCGGTGTGGTGTGTGTGAGCGGCCAGACCGACCACATTGTGGACAGCACACGCTGGGCATTGCTCTCCAATGGCCACCCCTGGATGACCAAGATCACCGGCGTGGGCTGCTCGGCCACCGCGTTGATCGGCGCCTTCTGCGCGGTGCAGCCGGATGCCTGGCGCGCCACCGTCTCGGCCATGGCGCTGATGGGAGTGGTGGGCGAAGTGGCCGCCGAAAAAGCCGTGGTGCGTAAACAGGGTGTGGGCAGCATGCAGGTGCTGATGCTGGACGAACTGCAGCTGCTGGACCAGGCCACGTTTGAGGCGCGCCTGAAAATGGAATTCAAGCCTTGGTAAGCCAAGCTGCAAGCGGCACGGCAACGGGCTCCATCTGGAGTCGCGCCCGCCTGCGCGAGGCGCTGCGCTTGTATCTGGTGACCGACGGGCCCAGCCTCAAGGACCGCACGCTCATCGACCTGGTGCAGTCTGCGGTGCAAGGCGGCGTGACCTGCGTGCAGCTGCGCGAGAAGCACGCTAGCAGCCGCGACTTTTATGCACAGGCAGTGGCGCTGATGGACCTGCTCGCACCACTGAACATTCCGCTGATCATCAACGACCGTCTTGACATCGCACTTGCCTGCGGCGCCCATGGCGTGCACCTGGGGCAAAGCGACATGCCGGTACATGCAGCCCGCAAGTTGCTGCCGCCCGGGGTGTTCATCGGCTGGTCGGTGGAGACTCTGGAAGATGTGGCCCACAGCGCCACGCTGCCGCTGGATTACCTGGGCGTGAGCCCGGTGTTTGCCACGCCCACCAAGACCGACACCGCCACGCCCTGGGGGCTGGAAGGCTTGCAGCGCATACGCGCCGCAACCGATCTGCCGCTGGTTGCCATTGGCGGCATCCAGCTGCACAACGCAACGCAGGTGCTGCAAGCCGGTGCCCACAGCCTGGCCGTGGTCAGCGCTATCTGCTCGGCCGACGACCCGCGCGCGGCCAGCCAACAGTTACGAGATTTGATCGATGCCCGCTAACACTTTGCCCCCTACCCTGCTGTTCAGCTACCCCCGCGTGCTCAGCATCGCCGGCTCCGACAGCGGCGGTGGCGCGGGCATTCAGGCCGACCTCAAAACCATGTCCGCGCTGGGCTGCTACGGCATGACGGCCATCACCGCGCTGACCGCGCAAAACACCTGCGGCGTGCGCAGCATCCACGGCGTGCCGCCGCAGATGTTGCGCGACCAGATCGATGCGGTGGTGGAAGACATTGGTGTGGACGCGGTGAAGATCGGCATGCTGCATTCGCCCGAAATCGTGCGCACCGTGGCGCAAGCAATTGAGCGCCATGCGCTGCCGAACGTGGTGTTCGACCCGGTGATGGTGGCCACCAGTGGCGCGGTGCTGATTGATAACAGCGCGGTCGATGTGCTGGTGCGCGAACTGTTTCCACGCGCCGTGCTGATCACACCGAATCTGGACGAAGCGGCCTTGTTGGTGAAGCGCGCGCTGCACACCGAGAGCGATATAGAAGCCGCAGCCACCGCGCTGCTGGCCAAGGGTGCGCGGGCGGTGCTGGTCAAGGGCGGGCATTTGCAGGGCGAGGTGGTGAGCGACCTGCTGGCTCTTCCCTCAGGTGAACGCGTATGGATGCGGGACTCGCGCATTCACACGCCCAACACGCATGGCACGGGCTGTACGCTGTCGTCGGCGATTGCGTCGTATCTGGCGCTGGGGCAGGATTTGGTGCAGGCGGTGGCGTCTGCGCGTGTGTACATACGCGGCGCATTGCAAGCAGGTTCGCAGGTGCGTACGGGCAAGGGTGGCGGGCCTTTGAACCATGGCTTTGCGCCGCAGGTCATGGTGCGCATGCCGCTGTAAGACACCTCGGCCTCAGGCCGCCATGGCATTCAACTCCGTTCGTGTCCCCCGCCCGCTTAAGCGGGCTCCTCCTTTACCTCACTGCGTTAAACGCCATGCCGTCCTGAGTCAGCCAGCGTGGTTGGCGTGCGAACGGTTGGAATGCCGCAATGCAGGAATGCAGGAATGCAGGAATGCAATGCTTACTTCTGCAGTGTTTACATGCAGTCGGTATTCAGTCATCGCACACCAACAAGGCTGGTTGCCGATGGCAGTGGGGTGGATGGTTCCGGTAGGTAAAGGAGGAGCCCGCGCAGCGGGCGGGGGACACGGACGGAACCATCCACCCCGCTGGCAGCGGCGTACACAAAGCTACATGAGCCAACAGAAGCGAACTGCACCGCTGGCAGCGGCGTACGCAAAGTAGTTACGCCTACCCCCGCTTGCGCGTCGCAATAGCCAACACACCTGTCAACAGCAAGGAAGGCAGCGTGGCACCCCATTGTGGTGCCCAGTTGGTCAGCGCCTGAAACACGCCAATACCCACGATCCAAATGACTGCGGCCACATAATCCACCTTCACTGACGGCATAACCGAACCGGCAGATCCGAAACCCAGCCGTCCCAAAATCACGCCATACAAGGGCACGAACACCGAGCTCAAAATCAACAGGAACGGCTCCAGCCCACGCATGGGCAACACCAGTGCCAGACCGGTACACAAAACGGCCAGCGCCATGCCCCACGCCCGGATGGACACCTGGGGCAACAGGCTGTGGCTGGAGACCGCGCCCGAGTACACATCGCCATAGGCGTTGTCGATCTCATCCACCAGGATCAGCGAAAGCGCAATCAGCCCACCCTGCGCCAGCAACAAGGTGTTGACCAGATCGGCATCGGGTGCCGAGACACTGGCCACCATCACCCCCAGCGCGTAACACCAGATATTGGCCACGGCATAACCGATCCAGGTTCCACTGAAGGCACCCTTGCCGCTCTTGCCAAAGCGCGCGTAGTCGGCCACCAGCGGCAGCCAGGACACGGGCATGGCAATCACCAGGTCCATGGCCGAGAGCAGGCCCATGCTGCCGTCACCGGCGCGCGACACAAAAGCATCCAGACCGTTGGCATGCACCTTGGCGCCAAACTGCCAGCTCAACCAGACCAGCGAAGCGATCACCAGCGGCAGGCCGTAGCGGCCGATGATCTTGCGCACGAGCTGCGTCATGGAACCCATCAGCAGCAGCGTCAGCACCGCGCCCCAGAGCAGGGTGGTGGCCGCATTGCCAGCTACACCATCCAGCGCCCAACCGAAGGACTGCTTGCCAATGGCGGCGGTGCCGTCGCGCATGATGACCAGTTCGAACGTGGTCCAACCGATCAGCTGGGCAATGTTCAGCAGCACCGGCAGGCGGGCAAACAGGCTCCCATAGGTCTGGTGCATCAGGCCGGCGCTGGTAAGCCCCGTCTCGGCGCCGAGCTTGGCCGTCCAGGCCAAAAGGCCGGCACCGATGGCGGTGCCCAGCGCAATGGCCAGCGCCGCGTCGCGCGTGCCGACGGCGGGCACCAGGTAGGCGCCCATCTGCATAACCAGGAGGCCCACGCCCAGGCTGAACCAGAGGGAGGCGTGTTCGTGCCAGCTGAACACGCGCGCGCCAGCAGGCAGGCTGCTCAAGGCTTCATTGGGGACGTGGGGGGTACCGGCTTGGTTGCCGGTGGGATACATTGCCATTCAGTTGCTCCATGCAAAAGTTTGGCAGGTGGGCTCAATCCGTGGGAACACGGTGCCAGAAGAGAAAGCGCGGCACCGCTGTGGATTTGCTTCCCTGCGCGAGGATTACCTCAATCAGGTTCAAAGGGACTTTCTCAGCCGCTCCGAAGAACAGCACCCCTAGCGAATGTGTTCTTGCAAACACCGGCGTATTGTAAGCGGCGCTAGGCTGCGTAGGCGTTGCGCAGTTGGCGCTTGAGCAGCTTGCCGCTGGGATTCTTGGGCAGGCTGTCGACAAACACCACGCGCTTGGGTGCCTTGAAGCCGGCCATGTGCGCATGGCAATGCGCCAGGACTTCCTGCTCCGTCAAGCGGTGTTCGGCCTTGACGACGATGACCGCGGTAACCGCCTCCACCCACTTGGGGTCCGGCAGGCCGATCACGGCCACCTCGCTGACGGCAGTCAGGCGGTAAATCATTTCCTCGACTTCGCGGCTGGCCACGTTCTCGCCGCCGGTCTTGATCATGTCCTTCTTGCGGTCCACCACGGTGATGAAACCATCGGCATCCCGGGTAGCCAGATCGCCGCTGTGGAACCAGCCCCCCTCGAAGGCGGCGCGGGTGCGCTCCGCGTCCTTGAAGTAACCCAGCATCAGGTGCGGCGAGCGGTGCACGATTTCACCCACCTCGCCCACGGCCACGTCCTGCATCAAGTCGTCCACCACACGTGTTTCCACATTCAGCACGGCCTTGCCGCAGGAGCCGGGTTTGCGCAGTTGGTCCAGTGGCCCGAGCATGGTGGCCAGGGGCGCGATCTCGGTCTGGCCATACAGATTCCACAAGCGCACCGTGGGCAGGCGCGCGGCCAATTCGCGCAGCACCTCCACCGGCATGATGGACGCGCCGTAGTAGCCTTTTTGCAGACTGGCCAGTTTGGCCGGATCAAACAGCGGGCTGCGCAGCAGCGCAATCCAGACCGTGGGTGGTGCAAAGAAGCTGCTGATCTGGAACTTCTCGATCAGCATCAACAAATTGTCGGGCACCGGTTTGGCGGTAATGACGTTGGTGCCGCCTATGTACACGCCGGGCCCGAAGAACACATCGAGCTGGGCGCAGTGGTAGAGCGGCAGCGCATGCAGGGTGATGTCGTCCTGCACGATCTCGGCGTCCACCATGCAGCTGACATATTGCCAGAGCACGGCGTCGTGGGTGAGCAGCACGCCCTTGGGCGAAGACTCGGTGCCGCTGGTGTAGACGATTTGCGCCACATCGTGGTCGGTCACGGCCACCTCGGGCAGCGCGTCGGTGCAGGCGGCCAGGGTGTCGAAGTTGTGCATGCCGGGCACCGGCTCGGTCGGGTCTTCCGAGGGCATCCAGATGAACTGCGTCACTTCGGTGTCCAGTTTGGCTGCGGCCTGCGCCAGCCCGGCCAGGCCACTGTCGGTGGCCAGGGCCTTGGCTCCGGCATGGCGCAGGATGAAGGCCACCTCGTCGGCCTTGAGCATGAAGTTGATGGGCACCAGCACCGCGCCCCGGCGGGCCAGCGCAAAACGCAGCGCCGCAAAACCGTGCGAGTTGCGCGCCAGCACCGCCACCGCATCGCCTTCAGCTACGCCGATGCGCGCCAACCCTGCGGCCAGGCGGCTGACCAGGGCATCGAACGCGGCGTATGTCCACTGCGTGGCGCCGCACACGATGCCGATCTTGGCCGGCAGGCGCAGCGCGGTGCGGCGCAGTGCGTCGGAAAGGGTTTGGCGCCGCAGCACCGGGGGGATGGCGTGTGTCATGGTCTGTCTCCTGTTTTTTTGTTTCTCGGGCCTGCTTGCGATTTCGCAACGCAAAGCGGCTCTGCAAATTCGAATATAGGCATTGGTGGATGCGCTGCTCGGGCAGGCATTTGTACATACCGATTTCATTGTAGGAGTCTGAAGATGCAACCTTCCCTGCCCCTGGCAACAGGCCTTCTGGCCTGTACTGCTTTGTCCCTGTGCCTGATCCAAGCCGCACAAGCGCAAACGCCCATTACACCCAAGGCGCAGTTCACCGCCGACAGCAAGGCGGCTTCGGCGCGCTACGCCAGCGACAAGACGCTGTGCAATGACGAGACCAACACCAACGCCCGCCTGCAATGCCGCCGCGATGCCAAGGCCGAATACGACAAGGAGCTCACGCAAGCCCGCGCCCGCATGACCGCAGCAAGCCAGGCTGGCAAAGCCGCAACAACTGCCGCACCCGCCAGCCCGGCACTCTGCGCCGACTGTGGCAAGGTGACGGAAGTGTCCGTGACCGAGAAGAGCGGCGAAGGCGGTCCGCTGGGCATGCTTGCCGGGGGCGCAGCGGGCGCTTTGCTGGGGCACCAGGTCGGCTCGGGTTCCGGCAAGGACCTGGCCACCATTGCCGGGGCCGTGGGCGGTGCCTATGCCGGCAAGAAGATTGAGGAGAAGGTGAAGACCCACAAGGTGTGGAGCGTCGGTGTCGACTTTGCCGACGGCAGCAAGGGCCGTTTTGAGTTTGCGCAGGACCCCGGTTTCAAGGTGGGTGACACCGTGAAGAAGTCCGGCGAAACCGTGGTCCGCTAAGGCGGCTGCAAAGGGCCTGCGGGCCTTAGTCCGTATCGCCATCCCCGCCGGAACGGCCACTGCGCTGAATGGAGCGCAAAAGCCACAGGCCGCCCAGCACAGCGCCTACAAAACCCAGGAAGCCGAACAGCGGCAGGCCCAGAACGGTCGGTCCGCCCTGCACGTTCATGACGATGGACGAGCCCACCACCAGCGCCGCAATGACCAAGGCCATGGACAGGCGGCTGGCCGCCCGGTCAATCTGGTCGCCTACCCGCCGCAGATGGGCCAACTCAATACCCACATGCACCCGGCCGCGTCTGGCGTTGCGCAGCAGTTTGGACACATCGTGGGGGAACTGTTCGGCAAAGCTCAGCGTGCGGCGCAGGGCCGTCCAGCCGCGCAGGGCCAGCACCTTGGGCTGGTAGGCGGCGCGCACCATCTGGCGCAACATGGGGGTAGCCTGGGTGACCACGCTAAAGCCGGGGTCCAGGCCCCGCCCCATGCCCTCCAGGGAGATGAAGGCTTTGATCAGCAAGGCCAGATCGGAGGGAAGCCCCAAGCGGTTGTCCCGCAGGATGGACGTGATGTCGCTCAGCATTTGCCCCAGATTGAGCTCGGCCAGCGGGGTGCCGTGGTACTGGTCCACAAAGGCCTCGATCTCGCCTTCCAGTTGCGACAGGTTCACGCCGTGGTCGTCACCGGTCCAGTCCAGCAGCACGTCGGCCACCGCCTGGGCTTGCCGCTCCACCAGACCCAACAGAAGCTGCAAGAGCTCTTCGCGGCGGCGCTTGGAGAGGCGCCCGACCATGCCGAAGTCGATGAATGCCAGCCGGTTACCCGCCAGGTAAAACACATTGCCGGGGTGGGGGTCCGCATGGAACAGGCCGTCCTGCACAATCATTTTGAGCACCGCCTGGGCACCTTGCCTGGCCAACAGACGGCGATCAAAGCCGGCTTCGGGCGTGAGCAACTCCAACTGGTTGCCGGGTACGCCGCTGACGAAGTCCTGCACATTCACCCGCGCGCCGGTGTGCTGCCAGTACACCTTGGGAATCACGATGGAGGGCAGGCCTTTCATATTGGCCGCAATGCGCTCCGCGTGGTGGCATTCGGCTGCCAGGTCCAGCTCACGGCGCAGGGACTTGGCGAACTCACGCACCAGCAGTTGCGGGCGGTAGGGTTTGAGCCATTCCATCTCGGCCTCGGCCAGAGCGGCCAGGTGGCCCAGCAAGCGCAGGTCAGCCTCCACCACGGCGGAGATGCCGGGGCGCCGTATCTTGACGACGACTTCCTCACCGCTGAGGAGTTGGGCCCGGTGTACCTGGGCGATGGAGGCCGCAGCCAAAGGCTCGGTGTCAAACCGGGCAAATACCGCTTCGGGCTCGCCCCCCAGGTCTTCGCGCAGCTGGGCTCTGAGCGAGTCCAGGGGCACGGCGGGCACCTGGCTGTGGAGCTTGCCGAATTCCGCAATCCATTCCGGTGCGAACAGGTCTGCCCGGCCCGCCAGTATTTGCCCCAATTTAACGAAGGCAGGCCCCAGCTCTTCCATAGCCAGCCGCACCTGCACGGGTGGCGCCAAACGCGCCAGATCGGCCGCATGTTCCCAGCGCAGCGCATGGCCCGCGCGCGCCAGGCGGTCGGCCAGGCCCAGGCGGCGCACGCTGTCGCCCAGGCCGTGGCGCACCAGCACGCCGGCGATGTCGTAGAGGCGGCCCATGTCATGGGCGGCAGCAAGCGTTTCAATCAGCATGGTGGATGGCTCTTGCGGGTTGCTAGAACGCCGGGACGGGCGGTGCACGGGGGGCCGCTGCGTCAATCGTTTGCTGGAGCCGGCGCTGCCCATCATATTCCTGCCGCTTGGATTGCAGGTAGTCCTGGCGCTCGATTTCATGCAGTTGCACCGGGTACTGCTCCGTGAGGTCGAACCAGCGCGCCAGCGCCCGCTCAAAGCGTTGCGACTGGGGCAGGGAGAGGCATTCCAGATAGGCCTGCACCGCAAAGTAGTAGCGCACGGCATTGCGCTCCACGATGCCCCGCAGGCCGCGCACGTAGTGGGGCGTGCCGTCGCCATCGCTCCCCGTGACGGTAAAGCCCTGCTTGCCCTGCCCCAGCGTGGACAGGTACACCTGTGTGGCCAGGCGGCTCAGGACGGACGTGCGGAATGCGTAACTCACGCGCACAAAGCTGCCCTGCGCCACCGGGATGGCAGCGACGGTGATGCGGTAGTCGCTGCTGCCCAGGGGGCCGGCCTGCGCGCGCAAGTTAATCTCCAAATGCAGCGGATGCACGTCGGTGTTTTGAAACGCAAAGCGCAGGGGATAAGCCGAACCCGGTGCCTCAAAGCCTTTGCGCCCGCTGTACAGGGTCAGCCAGTCGCGCCCGCCGGCCTGCGCGGTGGTGCAGGCCTTGGTATTGAGGTGAAGCAGCGACAACTCGCACCAGACGGCGGGCTCGGTGAGTTGTGACAACAGGCTGTTAAAGGGCTGCTCCAGCAGGGCATAGACATCACCATGCAGCTGGTCCCCCGCCTCGCTGGAATCCACCCAGGCAGGTACACCCAGCGGCTTGGCTGCAAGCTGCGCGCGCAGCGTCTGGTAGCGGTGCAACAAGGTATCTGCCGCGCTTTCCTGACAACGGGCCTGCACTCCCGGAAGCAGCCATGCGAACAGGACAAAAATACACCGGGCACGAAACCACGCAGCGGCGACCACTCAGGGTGCGCCCTTCATCGTCTCGCCCATGCTTTGCAGCGGCCCCAGCGGGTTGACGCGCACGTCGGTGGACTCGACCTTGGGCTCACCGCTCCACTGCTTGTAAACCACCACCTCGTCGATCACGACGACGAGTGCCGAGAACTTCCACCCGGTGGTTTCTGTCACCCGTTTGAAGTTCAAAAAGTCCAGGAAGAAGTTGCCGGTGCGCTTCTGATTGACTTTGCTGGGTTCAATCAGGTAGCCGGTGCAGGCCTCCTGCACACGCATGCAATCCGTAATGCCCCGGGGGATGGAGGCGCGCTCCTGCAAGGGCGAGGGCAACACCGCGTTGACCACCTGCGCCTGGTTCAGAACCTGCATGTTGGGGGTCTTGTAGGGATCAAACCCGAGGTGGCGCACCGTGGAGATGGTCGTGCTGTAGGGTGTGATCTGGTCGTAGCACCGCTTGGCATCCTCAAAATCCTGCCAGGAATGGCTGACATCCTGCCGGGCAGCGGGCAAAAGGCCGGCGCACCCGCCCAGAAGCAGCCCAAGGAGAACGCCCGGCAATCCCCGCATGAGAACGCCTCAATCAGGCCACGGGGCCGCTTTCACTTGGCCTTGCGCGCGCGCCCGGGCTTGCACTCAGGGAGGGACCGCAGGGCACCCAGAAACGCGGCGTCCGACAACGTGGCCAGGGCCTGGATGCCGGCACGAACCAACTTGTTCTTTTTCACAGGCGCGGCCAAGCCGCCCGCGCGCCGTTTCAACTCGGCCAGCAATGCGTACTCAGGCTTCGGTACCGCAATGCTGGCACGCACCAGCTTCACCTTCTTTGCCTTGGCGGGCTGGGTGCCGGCCTGCGCGCCTGCTGCGCGCACTTGCACCTTCGCAGCCGGTGCTGCAGCGGTTGCAGCCGCACCCGGCTTGGGCGCCCGGGCGCCGTTGGTTCCCGGAACCCGCGCAACTGCCGCGCGCCCGCGGGAAACGGCAGAGGGGGAGGCGCTTGCTGGGCTGACTGGGCTAGCTTTCATGACAAAACTCCATGGGTTGAACAAGACAGAGTGTCCGGGTCTTCCACGGGGTGGAATTTGCGAATTCGCAAGCCGGAGCGCCGGCCGCGCGAATTATTTTGTTCCTGAAAACTAGAGGGCTATCGGGCCGATGGCGCTGATGGCGAAGTCCACCTTGCCCGCCAGATCGTCCGCCGAATCGGCATAGCGGTTCGCAATGCTCTGGAACGCATGCTGCAGTTCCAGAAAAGCATCCACCAGTTCCGGCGCAAAAAAGGTGCCGCTTCCCTCCACAATAATCTGGGCCGCCTTGGCGTGCGGCATGGCAGGTTTGTAGACACGCGGACTGATGAGCGCGTCATACACATCTGCAATGGCCATCAGGCGCGCCGAGATGGGAATTTGCGTGCCGCGCAAGCCCTGCGGGTAGCCGCTGCCGTCCCACTTCTCGTGGTGCGAGTGCACCAGCTCTTTGGCGATTTCGAAAAAATCGGCCGGACCACCGAGCTGGCTGGCGGCACTGCCCGCCACGCGTTGCGCACTTTGCAGCGCATCGCGGCCCAGCGTGGGGTGGCGCTTCATCAATTCGTATTCTTCTGCCGTGTATTTCCCGGCCTTGAGCAAAATGCGGTCCGGAATGCCGACCTTGCCAATGTCATGCAGGGGCGCACAGCGGTACAGCACGTTGACCACCTCGTCGTTCAGGTAATCCGCATAGCCGGGCTTGGACTGCATGTGCTGGGCCAGCACGCGCACATAGTTCTGGGTGCGGCGCAAATGGTTTCCGGTGTCGGTGTCCCGCGTTTCTGACAAGGAGGCCATGGCCAGAATGGTGACGTCCTGCATGGCGGTGAGCTGCTTGGCACGTTTGCTGACCTCGAACTCCAGGTACTCGTTGTTCACCCGCATGGCGCGTACAGAGTTGGCTTCCGACAGATGGGCCCGCACGCGTGACAGCAGGATGCCGGGCCGGATGGGCCGCGTGATGTAGTCCACCGCCCCCAGGCTCAGCCCGAGTTCTTCGTTTTCGGTGTCGGTCTGGCTGGTCAGAAAGATCACCGGGATGTGTTGGGTCATGCTGTCGGCCTTGAGCCGGCGGCAGACCTCGTAACCATCGGTGACGGGCATCATCACGTCCAGCAGGATCAGATCCGGCTGTTCGTTTTGCGCCAGCTCCAGGGCACGTTCTGCATCCTTGGCCACCTTGACTTGGTAATGGTCCCGCAACAGGCCCGCCACCAGGGACAGGTTGGTGATTTCGTCATCCACGACCAGGATGCTGTTCTTGACCGGAAAAAATGTGTCCATGGTTTTTCTACCTCCGTTCCATGCCGGCAGCCTGCATCATGCTGGCCAGGCTGCGGCGTGCCTGTTCAAATTCAAATTGCTGCACCAGGCGCATCAAAGCGCCCCAGTTCTCGCCGAAGGCCCAGTGCAGCAGTTGCGCCTGTTCCTCCACATACAACTCGGCCTGGGAATCACTGAACCGCAGCAGCCCGTCCAGGTGGTTACAAACCCACTCACATTGCTCGCGTGAAAACACCTTGGCCGGCACCGCAGGCAGTTCCGGCACGTGCAATGCCAGGGCCTTCTGGATCTGGCGCGCCAACGCATCACTGGCACGCGCCAACCCCTCCAACTGGGGACTGAACTCCGCTGCGGGCATGCGCTGCTTGAGCGCCTGTTCGGCCGCCATGCAGAGTGCGCCACAGTCGCCGGCCCCCAGGTTGAAGCAAATGCCCTTGAGGGTGTGCACTGCGCGCCGGGCGGACACATAGTCCTGCAGCTCCAGGGCCTCCCGGGTCTGGCCAGCGGTGCGCATCAGGGCAGCCTGGAACTTTTCCAGCAGCGACAGATAGAGCTTGACGTTGCCCAGGCAGTTCTTCAGGCCTTCCACTGTGTCCATGCCGGCTATGGTGATGGCGTTGTGCGCGGGCTGCAAGGCGCTCTGCGCAGGCCGCTCCCAGGCAAGCGCCGTGCGCCCAGCATACCCGCCCCAGCGGCGCAGGCTCTCGGCCAGCGCATCGGGGTCTATGGGCTTGGAGAGGTGGTGGCTCATGCCCTCGGCCAGGCAGCGCTGCACCTCGTCTTGCATGGCGTGGGCGGTCATGGCAATGATGGGCAGGCGGTCAAAGCGCGTCTGGCGCCGGATCGCCAGCGTAGCCTGGTGGCCGTCAAGCACCGGCATCTGCAAGTCCATGAATACCAGCGACCAGGGCAAGGGGTCCGGCACGGCGGCCAGCATGTCGAGCGCCACCTGGCCGTTCTCTGCCACATCCGCCTGAACCTCCAACACCCGCAGCAGTTCACAGGCGATTTGCTGGTTGATCTCGTTGTCTTCCACCAGCAGCACGCGCATGCCGGGAAAGCACAGCGCAGGGTCTTCAGCGGCGGTTGCGACGGCTGCAATGGCGTGGGGGAAGATCACGGCGGCCAGGGTGTCCCACAGGCGCGACTGGCTGACCGGCTTGTCAATAAAGGCCTTGGCACCGGCTTGGCTGCCCTCCTCCCGCACCGCGTCGGCACCAAAGGCGGTGACGATGATCACGTGGGGCGCATGCTGCAACGGCAGTTCCTGCAGAAGGGTCCGCGTGGCGCTGATGCCGTTGAGCCCGGGCATTTGCCAATCCATCAGAATGACGTCGTAGGGGTCGTGGGCATCTTCCCGCTGTACCGCGATCAGGCAGTCCGCGCCGTTGGCCGCCTGGTCTACCCGCAGACCCAACACGCTGAGTTGCTCGCTCAGGATCTGGCGTGCGTTGGCGTTGTCGTCCACGACCAGTGCACGCTTGCCATGGGCCACCGCGTGCGGCACGCCCTCCTGGCGCGACTCCTGCGAGCGCCCCAACTGCACGTGAAAGGCAAAGGTGCTGCCCACGCCCAGCTCGGATTGCACCGTGATGTTGCCCCCCATCATTTCCACAAAACGCCGGGATATGGCCAGCCCCAGACCGGTGCCGCCATATTTGCGGGTGATCGAGCTGTCGGCCTGGGTGAAGGCTGCAAACAGCTTTTGGCACTGTTCCACGGGTATGCCCACACCGGTATCGGTAACGGTCACTTCCAGTGTGATGCGGTGGCCTGTTGGCACCGGGCAGCGCACGTCCACCTCGACCTGCCCGGCGGCCGTGAACTTGATGGCATTGCTCAACAGGTTGAGCAAAATCTGGCGCAAACGCAGGCCATCGCCGAGCAGGCCCAAAGGCACGTCGGGCGCAATGCGCACCAGCAACTCCAGCCCCTTCTCCTGGGCCTTGGGCGACAGCAGCGGGCTCAGGCTATCCACCAGCTCGTCCAGCCAGAAAGGCGCCTCCTCCAGGCCCATCTTGCCGGCCTCGATCTTGGAGAAGTCCAGGATATCGTTGATCACGCCCAGCAGCGCAGTGCCCTCGGAGTGGATTTTTTGCAGGTAGTCACGCTGCTGGGGCGTCATGTCGGTGCGCAAGGCCAGGTGCGAGAGACCAATCACCGCGTTCATGGGGGTGCGGATTTCGTGGCTCATATTGGCCAGGAACTCGCTCTTGGCGCGTGTGGCGTCTTCGGCCTTCTCGCGCGCCGACTCCAGTTCCAGCGCCTGGCGCTGGGTCTGCTCCAGCAGCCTGCGCGTCACGCGGTTGCGGCTGATGATCTCCAGGTTCAGGGCAATCAGCGGCAACACTTCATTGAGCAGCGCCTCGTGGCGCGGCTGCGAGGGCGCCACGCTGGCCAGCTCGATCACGGCCAGTGTCAGACCGGCATTGCCCGCCACCGGCACGATGCGCACCTGGCAGGCCGGGCTGTCGATCAGGCCGGACTGGATGCGCAAGTCCGCACGGTCGATCCGCTCCACCACCAGCGGGCGTCCATCGCGTGCGCACTGGCCCTGCAGGCCCTGACCGGGGGCAAAGGTTTCGGGCAGGGCTGCGTCTGGGGGCACACCCCAGCCGCCCGCCAGACGGAACCGGGTGGTGGCGTCTTCCAGCGTGTACAAGATGCCCACCTGGGCGCCCACCAGCGGCGTCAGCTTGGCCATCAACACGCGGGCAAATTCGTCCAAGTCTTCAATCGCCTGCACTGCAGCGCCCAGTTCGAACAAACTGGTCTTGACCCAGCGCAGCACGTCGGCCTCAATCGCCACCGTCTGCAGCACCTGCAGGGACTGGGCCATGGCACCAATTTCGTTGTGGAACTCCTGGTGCGGAATGGTGATGTCCAAATCACCAACAGCCAGGCGCTCCACACTCTTGCGCAGGCGCGCATTGGGCCGGCGCACCGAAGCCCCCACCAGCAGACCGAAACCGATACCTCCGGCCGCCCCGACCAACAGCAACAGCACAGTCCAGTGCTCCGCAGTCGCCGAGAAGGCTGCCGCATCCTGCGCCTCCTGGTGAGCGGCACTTTCCTTGTGGTCCACCAGGGTGTCCATCAGCTTGTCGGTCGCCTGAAACACCCGCAGGTTTTCCGGGCTGACCAGAAAGGCCGCGACCTTGGAGCTGTGGTAACCCTCGTCCTCTTCAATCAGGGTACGCACGCGGTCCACGTTGGCCATGTACAGCACCAGCATGTCACGGGTCTCTTTGAGCAAGCGCTTGCCCTCGGGGCGAAAGAAGTGGCTTTCGCTCTCGGACAGCTCCTGCTGCAACTGGCTGCGCGCGGCCAGCAGTTGCGCCAGCGCGTCCTGCCGGGCGCCGCGATCCGGGGCCAGCGCCATTTGGCGCAGCGAGCGCGCCACCGCCATGAGCTGGATATTGGCTTCCTTGATATGGGAGATGCCGAGCAGCTCATAGGAATACATGCGCTGGATCTGTATCGCCTGCATCCGCGTGCTGTAAATGGACTGCATGCCCACCGCAAACACCACCAGCAACAGGCCGCCCGAAGCCAGTGCCAGTTTGGTGTTGATTCGCAGGCCTTCAAAGAGGCGCATGATGGCTTTCATTCAGCGGTCCCGCACCAGCTGCAACAGGCCTTCGGCCGAGACCGGCCGCCCGGCATAAAAGCCCTGGATCACGCGGCAACCTTGCTCAGCCAGCACCCGGGCCTGTGCTTCGGTTTCCACCCCCTGGGCGATGACCTCAATTCCCATGGCCTGCCCGATGGCAACCATGCAGTTGCTGATGGCGCGGGCATCGGCGCTGTGTTCCAGGTCCTGCACGCACTGGGGGTTGATCTTGAAGCTGCTGATGGTCAGAAAATTCAAGCGCGACAGGCTGGAGAAGGAGATGCCATAGTCGTCAATCGCAATACGCACCCCCAGCTCCTTCATGGACTGGATGTGCCGGGTGTCGCCCTCGACAAAGGCCATGGCTTGGGCCTCGCTGATCTCCATCTCCAGCAGTTGGGGATCCAGCTGGTTGTCTTCCAGTGCCTTCTTGACGCAGCCCACGAAGTCCGGATCACGCAGTTGGCGCAAGGACACGTTCAGCGACAGCGTGATTTCCAGCATGCCCTGTTCGCGCCAGATGCGCATCTGTCGACAGCCCTGCGTCACGGCCCAATTGCCCAAGGGCACGATGGCGCCACTGCGTTCGGCCAGGGAGATGAATAGCGCGGGATCCACCTCGCCGGCCAGCGGATGCGTCCAGCGCATCAGGGCCTCGCAGCCGCGCACGGTGCGCGCGGCGTCGCTGCGAAGCTGTGGCTGGTAGACCAGGCAGATCTGCTGGCGCTCCAGTGCCAGCCAGAGGTCGCGCTCCAGATTCGGCTTGTCACTCTCGTCCATGCCGACGTCGTAACGGCAAAAGGGAAGGCCAAAGCGCTTGGCACTGTACATGGCAGCATCGGCATGCTGGAGCAGGGTCACCATGTCCTCACCATCGCGCATGTACTCTGCGCAGCCGATGCTGGCACCCACCGTGAGCGAGCGCTCTTTGATGAACATGGCCGGCTTGAGCGCCAGTTGCAAGCGCGCCCCAACGGCCTCCACCTGCTGCACATGCTTGGCGCCGCTGAGCACCACCACAAACTCATCCCCCCCGACCCGGGCCAGCAGGTGGCTGTGGGGCAGCGCTTTGCGCATGCGCGACGCGACTTCCTGCAACACCAGATCCCCGACTTCGTGGCCCAATTCGTCGTTGATCGGCTTGAAACGGTTCAAATCAATAAAGAGCAGGGCCAGCGCATGGTGGGAACCCACGGCTTCGGCAAAAAACCGTTCCAGGTGTTCGATCATCATCCGCCGGTTGGGCAGGCCGGTCAGCGGGTCGGAATAGGCCAAGGCCTCCAGGCGCTTACTGGACGGTCCGGTGTGCGACATATCCGCCATGGTCGATATATAGGACACGACTTGGCCTTCCACGTTTTCGACCATGGTGACGGTCTGCCACAGCAGGAAGACCTGGCCGCCTTTGCGGCGGTTGAAAATGGTGCCGCTCCAGCGACCGGTGTCCAACAATTCCAGCCAGAAATCGTGATAAAAGTCAGCGTCATGCCGTCCCGAACTGAGCATGCGCGGATTTTTTCCGACCAGTTCCGCCTCCGCGTAACCGGTCATGCGGCAACAACCGCTGTTGACGGAAGAGATGGTGCCAAAGGGATTGGCCACCATCACCCCGTGTTCAGGGTCTACCTGGTGGGCAAAGGCACTTTGCGCCTGCAGCAGGCTGCCCTCGCCCGGTGAAGCGGGCGTCAAAAACCAGTAAACCTCGACCTTGTCGCCTTGCCTGATTTGCATCAGCAAGGCGTCCCATACCGCGTCTTGCTGCGACGGCAATGGCCCGGCCATTTCCAAGCGGCATTGCACTGCATGGGCCGAAGACTGCTGCGCGGCCACCCGCTTTGCCAGGGCCTCCATCAGACCCTCTTGCGGCGGGCGCACCAGTTGGGCCACGTTGCGGCCCACCAAAGCGCCCATCTGCCGGGCAAATTGCCAGTGCAACTGGCTGCTGGCGTGGGTGATGAGGCCGGTCGCGTCGCTCACCCAGTACATGGGCGAGGCCCGCATCAGCAGATGGGGCAGCAGATCGGCACTGGGCACTTCCTGTCCCATCGACTGAAGAATCATCTGGTGGTGCTGTTGCAGGCGGTTGTGCTCACGCATCAACGCCTCCATGTCCTGCGCGTAACGGAAAAGTTGTTCGGTCACGGTGCCCCCACCCCTTGCGGGCAGGGTCGGCGTACTCATTTCAGGCGCTCGCGCAACCACGTCACGACTTGCAGGGGGCTGAAAGGCTTGATGAAATAGGCATCGGCTCCACGCCGGTTGGCCTCGTCACGGTCCGCCTGCTGGCCGCGTGCAGTCAGCATGGCCACCAGAATTTCCTTGGTCTTTGCATTGGACTTGATGGCATCCAGCACCTGTAGACCATCGATTTCACCCGGCATCATGACGTCCAACAGCACCGCTACCGGATGGTATTTGCGAATGGCGTACAGAGCGGCCGTACCGTTGTCGGCCTCCACAATTTCATATTGCTTGCCTAAGGTGATACTGAGCAAACGCCGGATGTCCGCATGGTCGTCAACGATCAGGATGTAGTTCATGGTGAGGCTCTGTAACATCTAACGGACGCCGAGACGACCCGGTTGGGCGCCGCCCGCTCGGCAAGCAACAACACGTTCGGCTTCCCGTACGGCAATGCCTCCTGATCCCCTCTCCCAAGAATAAAGCAGCACGAATAGTATTTCATTAAATTAAATGCATTTTTATCAAATTAAGGTTTTTACTACCCTTTTTTTGTCCACCCCCCAACAATCCCACACCACATCACATCACATTACAGCAGTTCCAAAGGCAAGTCCTTGAAGTTCGCAAAAATGGCCTTATCATTAGCACTCAAGTCAGGCGAGTGCTAACATTGCTACCTGAAGTTTTGCGAGTGCCAGCCGATTGTGGTCGGCACTTTGTTTTTTTACCCTGTTCCGAAATCAAGGAGATTCCTCATGAACCTGCGTCCTCTGGCCGACCGCGTGATTGTTAAGCGCATTGAAAGCGAAACCAAAACAGCCTCCGGCATCGTCATCCCTGACAACGCCGCTGAAAAGCCTGACCAAGGCGAAGTTCTGGCCGTCGGCCCCGGCAAGCGCAACGACAAGGGCGAACTCGCCGCTCTGACCGTCAAGGTGGGCGATCGCGTTTTGTTCGGCAAGTACAGCGGCCAAACCGTCAAGGTTGCCGGTGACGAGCTGTTGGTCATGAAAGAAGACGACCTGTTTGCTGTTGTCGAGAAGTAATTTCTCCACGCAAACCAAGTCACTTTTTAATTTTTAAATTTCTGGAGTTCTACACATGGCAGCAAAAGACGTAATTTTCGGCGGCGAAGCCCGCGCACGCATGGTTGAAGGCGTGAACATCCTGGCTAACGCAGTCAAGGTGACCCTGGGCCCTAAAGGCCGTAACGTGGTTCTGGAGCGCTCGTTCGGCGCCCCCACCGTGACCAAGGACGGTGTGTCCGTGGCCAAGGAAATCGAACTTAAAGACAAGCTGCAAAACATGGGCGCGCAGATGGTCAAGGAAGTTGCTTCCAAGACTTCTGACAACGCTGGCGACGGCACTACGACCGCTACCGTGCTGGCCCAGGCCATCGTGCACGAAGGCATGAAGTACGTGACCGCCGGCATGAACCCCATGGACATCAAGCGCGGTATCGACAAGGCTGTGGAAGCCCTGATCGCCGAGTTGAAGAAGGCTTCCAAGCCCACCACCACCTCGAAGGAAATCGCACAAGTTGGCTCCATCTCCGCCAACAGCGATGTCTCCATCGGTGACATCATTGCCAACGCCATGGACAAGGTCGGCAAAGAAGGCGTGATCACTGTGGAAGACGGCAAGTCTCTGCAAAACGAACTCGACGTCGTCGAAGGCATGCAGTTTGACCGCGGCTACCTGTCGCCCTACTTCATCAACAACCCCGAAAAGCAATCCGCTTTGCTGGACAACCCGTTTGTGCTGTTGTTCGACAAGAAGATCAGCAACATCCGTGACCTGCTGCCCACCCTGGAGCAAGTTGCCAAGGCTGGCCGCCCCCTGCTGATCATTGCTGAAGATGTCGAAGGCGAAGCCCTGGCAACTCTGGTGGTGAACACCATCCGCGGCATCCTGAAGGTTGTGGCGGTCAAGGCTCCTGGCTTTGGTGACCGTCGCAAGGCCATGCTGGAAGACATCGCCATCCTGACCGGTGGCAAGGTGATCGCTGAAGAAATCGGCCTGACCCTGGAAAAAGTGACTCTGGCTGACCTCGGTTCTGCCAAGCGCATCGAAGTGGGCAAGGAAAACACCATCATCATCGACGGCGCTGGCGCTGCTGCGGACATCGAAGCCCGCGTCAAGCAAGTGCGTGTGCAAATCGAAGAAGCAACTTCCGACTACGACCGTGAAAAGCTGCAAGAGCGCGTGGCCAAGCTGGCCGGCGGTGTTGCCGTGATCAAGGTGGGCGCTGCCACCGAAGTCGAAATGAAGGAAAAGAAAGCCCGCGTTGAAGATGCACTGCACGCTACCCGCGCTGCTGTGGAAGAAGGCATCGTCGCCGGCGGCGGCGTGGCTCTGCTGCGTGCCAAGCAATCGGTTGGCGAACTCAAGGGTGCCAATGCAGACCAGGACGCCGGTATCAAGCTGGTGATGAAAGCCATCGAAGCCCCCCTGCGCGAAATCGTCTACAACGCAGGCGGCGAAGCCTCTGTGGTGGTGGCAGCTGTGTTGGCCGGCAAGGGCAACTACGGCTTCAACGCTGCCAACGACACCTACGGCGACATGATCGAAATGGGTATCCTGGACCCCACCAAGGTGACACGTACTGCGCTGCAGAACGCGGCCTCCGTGGCATCTTTGATGCTGACGACCGAGTGCATGATTGCCGAGTCTCCCAAGTCGGAGTCTGCTGGCGGCGGCATGGGTGGTGGTGATATGGGTGGGATGGGCGGCATGGGCGGCATGGGCATGTAAGCTCGCCTTGCCTGAGGCTCCAGGCCGTCGTTGCAAGGGCTTGCCGTAGCGCTGCTACTGTCTGCGCCCTTGCGCCTAGGCCTGGAACCTCATGCTGCGTTGTAGTGGAGCTTCTTCACTTCAGCAAAAAACAAAACCCCGCAGGGCTTGCCTTGCGGGGTTTTGTTTTTGTGGGAGGACTCTTAACTCCGTTGCTCAGTGGTAATCGTCTTCGCGTTGGTGGCGGATGGCGCCGATGATCACGGTCTGGCTGTCCGCGATGTCGAACAGGGCCACGTAGCCTGCACTTGCAAATGGGATGACCAGTTCACGCACAAAAGGACTGTTGCCGGATTTGCGGCAGGCAAAGGGAAAAGATTGCAGAAAGGCAATGCCATTCTTGATCGCTTGCAGCGCTCGGTCTGGAATACCCAGGTCACCGGTTTCACTGTCCATCTCACGCTGCAGCGCGAAGTCAAACAGGCGCTCCAGGTCTTCTGCAGCAGCCGGACTGAATACGACGCTGTACTTCATCGTGCGCGTTGTGCCTTGGCCTGCCTTGCAACGCGCAATTTGGCTTCCAGTTTGGCGATCACCAGGTCGGCGGGAATTCCGGTGCCGCTTCGTTGGGTCTCTTCAATGGCAGCGATTCCCCGCCGAACAAATTCCGCCTGGTTCTTGCGCCTGGTGACCGACTCACGGATGGCACTCTCAACGAACACCGACAGCGATTCGCCCGGGGCCAGTACGCCTTCCAGCTCGGCTCTGAACTCGGGTGCTACTCGAATGGGAGGGATGGTGGCGGTTTTCATATCTAAATAGTATCGCAAATGCGATGCAAATAAAAACAGATGTGCGGGTGCCACGCTCTGCAATCAACCGCTCCGCCACTGACATGGGACGACAAGGATCGAATCTGCCCCGGATCCGCTTACAGCTTGTTCAGGTCCAGCTGCTTGCGCGCGGTGAGCGCGGCCTCGCGCACAAAGCAGCTTTCCTCATGGTCGTTCACCAGGCCCATGGCCTGCATGAAGGCGTACATGGTGGTGGGGCCTACGAACTTCCAGCCGCGTTTTTTCAGGTCTTTGGACAGGGCCAGGGACTCGGCGCTTTGCGTCATGGCACGCAGAGTTTCGCGGGTGATGTGCTTCGGGCGTGACGCGGCCGATGGCTCGAACTTCCAGAAGTAGGCCGCCAGGGAGCTTTCGGACTCCAGCAGCTTTTCGGCGCAGCGCGCGTTGTTGATGGCGGCCTCGATCTTGCCGCGGTGGCGGATGATGCCGGCATCCAGCACCAGACGCTCGATGTCCTGGTCGCCAAAGCGCGCGACTTGGGTCCAGTCGAAGTTGGCAAAACCGGCGCGAAAGTTCTCGCGCTTTTTGAGAATGGTGATCCAGCTCAGGCCCGCCTGGAAACCCTCCAGGCAAATCTTTTCGAACAGACGCCGGTCGTCCACCACCGGGAAACCCCATTCACTGTCGTGGTAGTCGCGGTAGAGCTGCGAGCCATCGACCCAGAAGCAGCGTGCCGGTTCCGATGCAGGTTCTATTGCAGCTTGTTTGTTTGTCATAGGCTGAACTGGTGTCGCAAGGTGTCGGCCAAGGTGTGCGGCTCCGTCAGTTGGATACCCTGCCAGCCCAACGCGTTCGCCGCCTGCACATTGGCGTGCATGTCGTCGATGAAGACAATGCTATCCGGCTGCAACTGGTAGCGGGCTTGCAGCATTCGGTAAATGGCCGGATTGGGTTTGCTCAGCAAGACATCGCCGGAAAAAATGCCGCCGTCAAACTGCTGCAGAAACGCGTGCTTTTGCTCCAGCTCGCGTGCATAGGGGCGTGGCATGTTGGACAGGAAATACAAACCGCGTACGCCCTCACCTGCCTGGCGCTTGTCACGCAAAGACTGCAGCACCGCGACGGTCTCTGCTATGGGCTGCAGACATTCGCCGATGTTTTGCACCAGCGTTTGCACGGCATCGCGGTCCAGCGCCAACCGGCTGGACAGGCGCTGCACCACAGCTTCCATTTCCAGCAGGCCGCGGTCGTAGTCCTGCCAGTCTTCGTGGCTGAACATGGCGTGTGCCAACTGTGTGGCTTCGGCCGGCGTGGCCGCGCGTTCCGGGAAAGCGTTGGCCACAATTTCTACCGGGCGCCAGGTGAACAGCACGGCACCAAAATCAAACACCACATTCATGGTTCAAAACTTTCTTGAGCAACAGCGCGCAGTGCGCGCTTCAGGGCCGCCGCCAGTTTGGCGGGCCGGGTTGCACCGATTGTCACCTCGGGCGTGCCATGCCAATGGGCGCAGCGCTGAATGGCCTGCGCCACCTCGGTGATCTGTGATGCGGTCCACGAGGCGCCCGCCTGCGCGTGCAAGGCCTTGACCTCGAACACGCCCCGGGCGCGGTGCGCCTTCGCGTCCAGGCGGCCTATCAGTTCGCCGCGGCACAGGAGGGGCAACACGAAGTAGCCGTGCACGCGTTTGGCCTCGGGTGTGTAGCACTCCAGCCGGTAGTCAAAATCGAACATCGCCAGCGCGCGTTCGCGGTCCCAGACGATGGGGTCAAACGGCGACAGCAAGGCGGTGTGCGTGGCCTGCAGCGTGTGGGCCAACGCCTGCTGCAACAGGGCCGCCTGGCTGGCATGCACATAAGCCGGATTAGCCCAGCCTTGCACCGCCAGGCGCAACAAAACACCCTGCTCCACCAGCGCATGCAGATCGGCATCCTTCAGGCGGGGCTTGCTGCGGTAATAGTCGTGCACCCAGCGCGCTTGTGTGATGCCCAACGCGGCCACTGATTTTTCAATAAACCGTTGGCGCACTTGTTCAGGGGTCGCGACGTCCACGCAGGCAGCCAGTTGTGGTGCCACGCGTTCCGTCAGATCGTAGACCCGCTGAAACTTTTCGCGCCGCGCCACCATCAACTCGCCGGAGGCAAACAAGGCCTCCAGCCAGCGCTTCTCATCCTTCCAGCCCCACCAGGCCGAGGCGCCACCTTCCTTGCGTTCAAAGTCGGATGTTTTGACGGCACCTTTTTCGCGGATGTGCGCCAGCAACTGGTCCAGTTCGGCACGCTGCTGATCGTGGGATTTCTGTGCGTTCGCCAAGCCCCAATGCACGCGCGCCTCGCGGTTAAACAGGCGATGCGCCAGCAAGTCTTCTATGGGCGCAAAGCAGGCCTCATGCGCCCAGGTTTCAAACAGCTCGCCATGGGTGAGTGCATCGTCCAGCCATTGCTGCGGATACGCGCCCAGGCGCGAGAACAGCACCAGGTAGGGGCTGCGCGCCACCACGTGGATGGTGTCAATCTGCAGCAGCCCCATGCGCGCGATGCACGCACGCAGCGCTGACCGTGTGGCGGCTTTGGCAGGCGCCTGCAACAGGCCCTGCGCTGCGAGTTGCAGACAGCGCGCCTGTTGCAGCGTCAGCTCCATGCTCAGGCGCGCAGCCGCGCCAGCAGGCCCGCCGTTGAGCCATCCAGCCCGGTGGCATCGCCACTGGCCAAACGCGCCTCAATGTCCTTGGCCAGCACCTTGCCCAGCTCCACACCCCATTGGTCGAAGCTGTTAATGCCCCACAGGCTGCCGCTGACAAACACACGGTGCTCCTGCAGCGCAATCAGGGCGCCCAGCGATGCAGGCGTCAGATCGTCCAGCAGCAAAAACGTACTGGGCCGGTTGCCGGGGAAGTGTTTATGTCCACCGGCGTCCACCTTGCCCACCATCAGCGCCTGCGCCTGCGCCAGCACATTGGCCAGCAGCAGCGCGTGGTGCCCGCCCAGATCGTGGCGCGGCGTTTTCACTGCCACAAATTCCAGCGGCACCACGTCCGTGCCCTGGTGCAGCATCTGGAAGTAGGCGTGCTGGCCATTGGTGCCGGACTCCCCCCACAGCACGGGCGAGGTGCCAAACGGCAGGGTCGCGCCCTCGCCGTCCACCCGCTTGCCGTTGCTTTCCATCTCCAGCTGTTGCAGGTAGGCCGCCAGGCGGCGCAGCGCGCTGTGATAGGGCGCGATGCTGCGGCTGGTGAAGCCATGGAAATTGCGGTACCAGACGTCCAGCAGGCCCAAGCGCACCGGCAGATTCTGTTCCAGCGGCGCAGTGCGGAAATGCGCGTCCATGGCGTGGGCACCTGCCAGGAAATCGCGAAAGCCCTGCGCGCCAATCGCAATGGCTAGCGGCAGGCCGATGGCCGACCACATGGAATAGCGCCCGCCCACCCAGTCCCAGAAGCCAAAGGTGGTGGTGATGCCAAAGGCATTGGCCGCCGCCACATTGGTGGTGAGTGCGGCAAAGTGGCGTGCCGTGTCGGTGCCGCCTTGGGCCGCGAACCAGGCCTTGGCCGAGTGCGCGTTGGTCATGGTCTCGATGGTGGTGAAGGTCTTGCTGGCGATCAGGAACAGCGTGCTGTCCACCTTCACTTTTTTCAGCGTGGCCGCCAGTTCGTGGCCGTCCACGTTGCTGACAAAGTGCACGCGCTTGCCACTGTTGGCAAAGGCGTCCAGCGCCAGCACCGCCATTTGCGGCCCCAGGTCGGAGCCGCCGATGCCGATGTTGACCACATCGGTTATCGCCGCATCGGCACGCACGCTTTCGGCGTAGGCCAGCATGGCGTTCAGGGTCTCGTGTACCTTGGCCAGTTCGGTGCTGCGGTGGCTGCCGTCGTTGCCGGCCTCGGGCGGTGTGCGCAGCAGCACATGCCAGACTTCACGCCCTTCGGTGTGGTTGATCTTCTCCCCGGCAAACATGGCGTCGCGGTGCTCCGCCAAGCCGCTTTGGCGCGCCAGGTCCATCAGCAACGCCTCGGTTGCGGCGTCAATGCGGTTCTTGGACAGGTCGGCAAACACATAGGGCGCGCTTTGGCTGAAGGTCTCGAAACGGCTGGCGTCCTGTGCAAAGGCTTCACGCAAATCCAGTTTCTGTCCAGTTGCCGCATAAGCGGTTTGCAGCTGGGCCCAAGCGGGGGTGCGATCACATCGGGTACGTGCCATGGTCTTATGCTCCCAGCAAAAGTTTGTCCAGCTTGACCGCATCCACGCAGAAAGCGCGAATGCCTTCGGCCAACTTCTCGGTGGCCATGGCGTCTTCGTTCATGGCAAAGCGGAAACCGGCTTCGTCATAGTGCACGTGCTGCAAGTCCATGGCCTGCGCCTTGCCGGCGTCCAGCGCCTGGGTCAAAGGTGCATCGCTGGCAGCCAGGCTGGCCAGCAAATCCGGGCTGATGGTCAGCAGGTCGCAGCCTGCCAGCGCGGTGATCTGGCCCGCATTGCGAAAGCTCGCTCCCATCACCTCGGTGGCGATGCCGAACTTCTTGTAGTAGTTGTAAATATGCTGCACCGACTGCACGCCGGGATCGTTGGCGCCAGCCTTGTCGGCTTCCACCCAGGTGGCACCGGCGGTCTTTTTGTACCAGTCGTAAATGCGGCCCACAAAGGGCGAGATCAGTTGCACCTTGGCCTGCGCGCAAGCCACCGCCTGGCTGAAGGAAAACAGCAGCGTCAGGTTGGTGTGTATGCCCTTGCGCTCCAGTTGCTCGGCCGCCTGAATGCCTTCCCAGGTGGAGGCCACCTTGATCAGCACCCGGTCGATATGAATGCCTTGCGCCTGGTACAGCGCAATCAGCCGCTCGCCACGCGCCACGGTCGCGGCGGTGTCAAAGCTCAGGCGGGCGTCCACTTCGGTCGAGACGCGACCGGGGATGATGGACAAAATCTCGCAGCCAAAACGCACCAGCAAGCGGTCCATGATCTCGTCCAGCGGGCGGCCACGGAACTGGTTCACCGCGTCCTGCAGCAAAGGCGCGTATTCCGGCTTTTGCACCGCCTTGAGAATGAGCGAAGGGTTGGTGGTGGCGTCCTGCGGCTTAAAGGCGTCGAGCTGATTGAAGTCGCCGGTGTCGGCCACAACCGTGGTCCATTGTTTGAGGGCGTCGAGTTGGTTCATGGTGCTTGCGTGGTCCATTTATTAAAAAGTCTCTTGAATTATCAATGAAACAAAGTTACATTACAACGTCGATATTTATGTAACTTCAAATCATGAGCTTTGATCTAGTACTGTTTGGCGGAACCGGTGACCTGGCGTGGCGCAAGCTGATGCCCGCTTTGTTTCAGGCATTTCGCCACGGCACCCTGCCCGAGGGCGGCCGCATTATCGGCGTCGGTCGTGATGATCTGGGCAACGAGAAATACCGCGAACTGATTCGCGCACGTTTTGACAACGTGGATCTGTCCAAGCGCCCCAGCGCCGAAGAGTTCGCGCGCTTTGCCGCCCTCCTCGAATTCGTGCGCATGGACCTGTCCAAGCCCGAAGACTACGCGCTGCTGGCCAACTCGCTGAATGCGCGCAATGCCGATACCGTGGTCATGTATGTGGCTACGGCCCCCGCCCTGTTTACCACCGTGTGCGAGCAACTCGCCGCCGCCGGCCTGAACACACCCAAGACCCGTGTAGTGCTGGAAAAACCGCTGGGCCATGACCTGGCCTCCAACCGCGCCATCAACCACACGGTGCGCCAGTACTTTGAAGAAAACCAGATCTTCCGCATCGACCACTACCTGGGCAAACCCGCGGTGCAAAACCTGTTTGCGCTGCGTTTTGGCAATGCCCTGTTCGAGCCCCTGTGGCGCCGTGAACACATTGCCAATATCCAGATCAGCATTGCCGAAGACCTGGGCGTGGAAAGCCGTGGCGCGTTCTACGAAGGCACCGGTGCCCTGCGCGACATGGTGCAAAACCATGCGCTGCAACTGCTGTGCGCCATCGCCATGGAGCCGCCCATCAACTCGCACGCCGATGCCATCCGTGACGAAAAACTCAAGGTGCTGCGCTCGCTCAAGCCCTGGACCAAGGAGTCACTGACGCAGGACGTGATTCGCGGCCAGTATTCCAGCGGCAACAGCGGCGGCGCCAAGGTGCCCGGCTACCGCGAAGAAACCGGTGTCAACCCCAGCAGCAACACCGAAACTTTTGTTGCGCTGCGTACCGAGATTTCCAACTGGCGCTGGGCCGGTGTGCCCTTCTATATCCGCACCGGCAAGCGCCTGGCGGGCCGCGAAGGCAGCATCGTCATCAACTTCCGCGCCACGCCGCACGCCATCTTCAACTCCAACACCAATGTGGCCAACAAGCTGGTGATCCACCTGCAGCCCAAAGACGGGCTGGAGTTGCACCTGCTGGCACAAGGCCAGGCCAACCGCAACGTCAAGGGTGCTGCCGCGCAAAATCTGGCGCCGGTGCAGCTCGACTTGGACTTTGACAAACGCTTCGGCTCCGAGCGCGTGGGTGCCTACGAGAGGTTGCTGCTGGACGTCATCGACGGCCGCCTGAACCTGTTTGTGCGCAGCGACGAACAGGAAGAAGCCTGGCGCTGGGTGGAGCCCATGATCGACCACTGGAACAGCGACCCGCAAGGCCCGCGCCTGTACGCCGCCGGCACCTGGGGCCCCAGCGCCTCCAGCGCCATGATTGCGCGTGACGGCTTCTGCTGGAGTGAAGAGTCTTGAGCCCCCACGCTAGCCACTACGTGTGCTGCGCTGCCCCCCAGGGGGGCTGTTTCAGCTTGGGGCGGCCCGGCGCTGAAACTCTAACCTGAAAGCCTCCCATGCTGGAACGCATCAAAGCCGCCTTGCCCTCGCTGGCACCCGCCGAACAACGGGTCGCCAAGCTGTGCCTGGCGGACCCGCGTGCCTTTGCCAAGCTGCCGGTCAGTGAACTGGCCGACCGCTCGCACGTAAGCAAGCCCACCGTGGTGCGCTTTTGCCGCAGCGTGGGTTATGACGGCCTGTCCGACTTCAAACTCAAACTGGCCGGCACGGTGAACGAAGGCGTGCCCTTTATTCACCGCAGCGTGGATGTGGACGACAAGACCGGCGACGTCATGGTCAAGGTGATCGACAACACCGTTGCCGCCTTTCTGAAATACCGCAACGATGCCAGCAGCATGGCCATCGAAAAGGCTGTGAACGCCCTGCTGGAAAGCTACAACTCGGGCCGCCAGATCCAGTTCTTCGGCGTGGGCAACTCGGGCGTGGTGGCGCTGGATGCACAACACAAATTCTTTCGCCTGGGGATCAACACCAACGCCTACAGCGACGGCCACATGCAGGTCATGAGCGCGTCCATTCTGGGCCCCGGCGACTGTGTGGTGGTGATCAGCAACTCGGGCCGCACCCGCGACCTGATGGACGCCTGTGACATCGCGCGCAAAAATGGTGCCACCACCATCGTCATCACCGCCAGTGGCTCGCCCCTGGCCAGCGCCGGCAATATCCACCTCAGTGCCGACCACCCGGAGGGCTTTGACAAATACAGCCCCATGGTCTCGCGCCTGTTGCACCTGATGATCGTCGACATCCTGGCCACCTGCGTGGCCCTGCGCATAGGCGGCGGCAAACTGCAACCGCTGCTGCGCGAGATGAAGCACAACTTGCGCAATAAGCGCTACGCCTGAACGGCCCAACTTTAGCCAAAATGGCTCTTTCCCATAGGAAAGAAGCCATGCGTATTTCTGCCACGCAAGCCAAGAACCCACTCGGCGCCATGTGCTCGCACTGCGGGTTTTTAGTTTTTCACCTCTCAAACTGGCCTACGCCAGCGTGGAATCAGAAGCGCCAGCCAAGGTCTACGCCCACCAGCAGTGCGGCACCCCGCTGGAGTCGTCAGGCGTGACGCTACCGTGCGCGATGTCAGAGGTGGTGAACTGGGTGTAGTTGATACCGGCACCCACGTAAGGCTTGTAGCCATTCATGGGGAAGTGGTATTGCACCAGCAAGGTAGGCGGCAATTGCGACAACGTGCCAATCTTGGCGCCGTTCAAGCGAACATCGTGCTCCTGGGGCACGGTCAGAACCAGTTCGGCAGCCAGGTTGGACGAGAAGAAGTAGCTCACACAGAGGCAGCGACAACAAAAGCTGCGCAAACTAAAAAGCCCCGCTGCATTGCTGCAGCGGGGCTTTTGTTCTTTCAACCTAAAACTGGCTTACGCCAGCGTCAGATCAGAAATCGTGAACGAGAGTCAGAGCGGTCAGGTTGGAGTTCTGAGCGTCGCCCTGAGCAGCCAGCCAGTTGCCGTAGTTCAGGATAGCGTAGGTACGCTTGCTCATGTTGTACTGAGCACCCAGCATGTAGCCAGTGCGTGTTCCGTTGGTAGCTGCAAGAGTAGAAGTCGATGCAACATCAACCTTTACCGATGCCCAAGCAGCGTTCACGCTCAGAGCGCCGATAGGAGCAGACAAAGTCACCAAAGATTGCGTATCTGTACCGCCATCGCCCAGGCTCTTGACAGCCAAACCAGCACCAAGCTTGACTACGCCGAGGTCGTAGTTACCACCAACGCGAGTCACGCTCTTAGCGGTTGAATCAGTAGCGGTTTGGTTGTTGTAAGTCACATAACCAGCGGACAGGCTCAGGGCGCCGGCGTTGTAGCCCAGACCCAGAGTTGTGTTTTGCTGACCAGCATTGCCAGTCAGAGCGGCGTTACCAGTACCTTCGCCGATCACACCAGATGGTTCGTAGGCGGTTGCGGACAGGGTCAAAGCGCCGACAGGAACGCTCACGCCGATGCTGTCGTAAGAACCACGTGCAGACAGAACACGTCCGTCCAGACCGTACCAAGGTGCGTAACCGGTAGCGCCAGCCAACCAGTTACCTGGCTTCCAGCTGCCAGCCTTGAAGGAGGCGAAATTGGTCTTAACTTCGATAGTTTGGTCGTCGTTACCAATGGTACCCAGGCGGCCGCTAGAGCTATCAGTCTTCATGGTCACGGCAACGCTTGTACCGCCACCCAGATCTTCTTTAACGCCGAACACCAGCAGGCCGGTGTCGATGCCGCCGCCGGATTGTGTAGCGCCAGCGCCGTTGGTTGTGGCCAAGTAGCCGTATGCAAATTCACCAGTCAAGGAAACTTGAGCGAAGGAAGCGCCGGAAGCAGCCAGAACGGCCAGAGCAACGAGTGTCTTTTTCATGTAAAAAATTCTCCAAGGTTTAACAAAGGGCTCCAGGTGGAACCCCGGGCCAACCTCCTATCAAGGAAGTTGTATGTATTGCACCAGACCCACGAGGGTTTGGCAAAGGAAAGTCGTCAATCCAGGCCAGCCAGCACCCATTCCGTTGCAAGGGTGCAACAACTTGTGCCGGGCACCCAAAGCGGCCCTCTGCCCTACACTGGTTGGCAACTCACACAAGGCACTGACTATGGACGCCCTTTTTATCGCCGCCGACACTGCGCTGCGCACCCTGTTTGCCAAGCCCCGCGCCGCCAAGGCCTGCCCCACGCTGCCCGAAGGGCCTACCGAACTGAATGATGGCGAACGCCGCCGCGCGGCCGGGCTGATGCGGGTGAACCATGTGGGCGAGGTCTGTGCGCAGGCGCTGTATGCCTCGCAGGCGCTGGCCACACCCAGTGCCGCGCTACGCCAACAATTCAACCAGGCCAGCGCCGACGAGGTGGACCACCTGGCCTGGACGGCCGAGCGCCTGCAGGAACTCGGTGCGCGCCCGTCGATTCTGAATCCGCTGTGGTACGCCGGTGCCTTTGGCCTGGGGTTGTTGGCCGGTCGCATGGGCGATGCGGTGAGCCTGGGCTTTGTGGTGGAGACCGAAACACAGGTGGGTGCGCATCTGAAAAGCCACTTGGACACCCTGCCCGCAGGCGACCATGCGTCGCGCGCCATCGTCGCGCAGATGTATGACGATGAAATGCGCCACGCCGCCGAGGCACAAGCCGCCGGTGCGGTGAACTTGCCCCAACCCGTCAAGCAGTTGATGCGTGCCGCAGCCAAGGTCATGACGACCGTGGCCGAGCGAATCTAACTCACCCGTTATCTCAGGCGTCCACCAGATCAAAGCTGGTGGTGATCTCAGCCGACTTGGCCAGCATGATGCTGGCTGAGCAGTACTTTTCGTGGCTCATGGCAATGGCGCGGTCCACGGCGGTGGCGGGCAAGCCCTTGCCGCTGACGGTGAAGTGCATGTGGATTTTGGTGAACACTTTGGGATCGACCTCGGCGCGTTCACTCGTGAGCTTGACGCTGCAGCCTTGCACGTTGTGGCGGCCACGTTTGAGGATGAGCACCACGTCATAGGCGGTACAGCCGCCCGTGCCGGCCAGCACGGTTTCCATAGGGCGCGGCGCCAGGTTCTGGCCCCCGTTTTCGGGCTTGGCCGCATCGGGCGCGCCATCCATCACGATGGTGTGGCCGCTGCCGGTTTCCGCCACAAAACCCATGCCGGAGCGCGTGCCCAAGGCGCCCGTCCAGCTGACTGTGCATTCCATACTGAATCTCCATACTTGTTTCAAAGGGAAGCATTGTCGGGCAAGGGAAGAAGATGTTTTATTGGATGCTATATTTGGCATCAACCCACACCATCCCTTGAAAGCAATCCCATGGACATGGTTCTTTCCCATTTGGCGGTCAGCGTGACGGAACTCAAACGCAACTACGCAGGCATCCTGAAACAGGCCGAAGACGGCCCGATTGCCGTGCTCAACCACAACCGGCCCGAAGCCTACCTGTTGCCCGCCAGCCATTACGAGCAATTGATGGAGCACCTGGAAGACTTGGAAGACGCCCAACTGGCACGCGAGCGCAGTGCAGGGACCTTCGTCGAAGTGACCTTGAATGACCTTTAAGCTGCGTTTTCATGTGCTGGCGCTCAAGGAATGGCGCGCACTCGGCAGCAGCATTCGCGAGCCCTTCAAGAAGAAACTGGCCGAGCGCCTGGAAAATCCCCGCATTCCCGCCGCGGCACTCCATGGCATGCCGGACTGTTACAAAATCAAACTGCACAGCCTGGGCTACCGGCTGGTGTACCGTGTCGAGAATGACGAAGTTTTTGTTACCGTTCTGGCAACCGGCAAGCGCGACAAAAGCCGGGTGTACGGCACGGCGATGAAGCGGCTCTGAAACTGCATCGTGTAGAGTCAAAGCGTATGGGATTCGCATACCGTGCTGGAGGCTATCAATGAACCAAGTTGACCAAGAAACCGAGAAGGCAGTTCGGCGTTTCCTCGCCTTGATTCACGCGCAGTACGACATGGCAGGTGCCATCGTCTATGGCAGTCGCGCACGTGGAACGCATCGGCACGACAGCGACGCGGATGTCGCCATTCTTTTGCACGGTGAACACCAGCGGGTTCTGCCGACCACGTTGGCGATGGCTGATGTGGCTTATGACGTGTTACTGGAAACCGGTATCAATATTTCGCCTTTGCCCGTATGGCTGGACCAGTGGGAGCACCCTGAGCGATTTTCCAATCCGGCATTGCTGCGCAACATCGCGAGAGAAGGCGTGAGGCTGTGAACGCAAATGATTTGATGGCGAAAGCGCTGCAGGCGGCTGCATCAGCGAAGATTCTGCTGAGGACCGGGGATGCGGATGGAGCATGCAACCGCGCCTACTACGCCATCTTCGATGCTGCCCGCGCCGCTCTGTTGGCATCAGGACATGCGGTGGGAAAAACCCACAGGGGAGTCCTCAACGCGTTCAGTGACCACCTTGTGAGAAACGGACCCTTACCAAAGGAAATGGGACGTCTGCGCAAGCAAGCGGAGACCCGCCGCTACGTGGCCGACTACGAAGGCGACCCGGTGGAACTCTCGGACGCGCAGGAGATGGTGGGACAAGCCGAAACATTTGTTGCTGCGATGCACGCACAATTCATGCGCCAATAGATCGCTCACAATCGAGTCGCTCACATTCAGGCAACGGCGTGGATGTGGTGAGAATTTCTTGAACACCCGAAACTGATAGAACCCATGGCCCCCCCTGCCCGCACCAAACACCTCACCCCCGCCGATTACCTGAAAAAAATCCTCACCGCCCGCGTCTACGACGTGGCCAAGGAGTCCGCGCTGGAGCCTGCCAAGATTTTGAGCAAGCGCCTCCACAACCATGTGCTGCTCAAGCGCGAGGACCAGCAGTCGGTGCGCAGTTTCAAGCTGCGCGGCGCCTACAACAAGATGGCGCACCTGAGCCCTGAGCAGTTGAAAAAGGGCGTGATCTGCGCCTCGGCCGGCAACCACGCCCAGGGTGTGGCACTGAGCGCCAGCAAACTCGGCACGCGCGCTGTGATCGTCATGCCGACTACCACGCCGCAACTCAAGGTGGATGCGGTGCGCGGCTTTGGCGGCGAGGTGGTGCTGTTTGGCGACAGCTATACCGACGCCTACAACCATTCGCTGCTGCTGGAGAAAAAGCAGGGCCTGACCTTTGTGCACCCCTTTGACGACCCGGACGTGATTGCCGGCCAGGGCACCATCGCCATGGAAATGCTGCGCCAGGTGCAGACGCTGAGCGGCCAGGAAGGCGCGCTCAAGGGCGCACGCCTGGACGCAGTGTTTGTGGCCATCGGCGGCGGCGGCCTGGTGTCGGGCGTGGCCAATTACATCAAGGCGGTGGATCCGCGCATCAAGGTCATCGGCGTGCAGATGAACGACTCGGATGCCATGTACCAGTCGGTGAGCTCAAAGAAGCGCGTGACGCTGCCGGACGTCGGCCTGTTCTCGGACGGCACCGCCGTGAAGCTGGTGGGCGAAGAGACCTACCGCATTGCCAAGGGCTTGGTCGACGAATTCATCCTCGTCGACACCGACGCCGTGTGCGCCGCCATCAAGGACATCTTTGTCGACACGCGCAGCATCGTCGAGCCCTCGGGCGCACTGGCGGTAGCGGCCATCAAGCAGTACGTCGCCAAGAACAAGACCAAGGGCGAAACCTATGGCGCCATCCTGTGCGGCGCCAACATGAACTTCGACCGCCTGCGCTTTGTGGCCGAGCGGGCCGAGGTGGGCGAAGAGCGCGAAGCCTTGTTTGCCGTCACCATCCCCGAAGAGCGTGGCAGCTTCAAGCGCTTTTGCGAGCTGATTGGCACCCTGCCCGGCGCGGTGCGCAGCGTCACCGAATTCAACTACCGCATGAGCGACGCCCAAAAGGCCCATGTGTTTGTGGGCCTGACCACCCACGGCAAAGGTGAATCCACGAAGATCGCTGCGACCTTTACCAAGCACCGCTTCCAGACCCTGGACCTGACGCAGGACGAGCTGGCCAAGGAGCACATCCGCCACATGGTGGGCGGACATTCCTCGCTGGCGGACGACGAGCGCCTGCTGCGCTTTGTATTCCCCGAGCGGCCCGGCGCGCTGATGAAGTTCCTCAGCCTGATGCGCCCGGGCTGGAACATCAGCCTGTTCCATTACCGCAACCAGGGTGCCGACTACGGACGCATTCTGGTGGGCTTGCAAGTGCCCAAGGCCGACGACAAAGCCTTTGCGAAGTTCCTGCAGACGCTGGACTACCCCTATGTGGAAGAGACCGCCAACCCGGTCTACCGCATGTTCCTGCAACAATGAGCCCCCACGTTCGCCCACTGCGTGTGGCTCTCTGCCCCCTCAGGGGGCGAATCCCACTTGGGGCGGCCCGGCGCGGGATTGCTTTTAAAAGGTAAACCACCACATGGCGATGAATCTCGACGGACGGCTGGTGGTGGCGATTTCCAGCCGCGCCCTGTTTGACTTTGAAGAAGAGAACCAGGTCTTCGAGCAGGGCGACGACCGCGCCTATATGCAGTTGCAGCGCGCGCGTATGGACATCCCGGCCAAGCCCGGTGTGGCCTTCTCGCTGGTGAAAAAACTGCTGGCCTTTAACGAGACGCCGTCGCAGCGCGTCGAGGTCGTCATCCTCTCGCGCAACGACCCGGTGAGCGGCCTGCGCGTGATGCGCTCGGCGGCGCACTACGAGTTGCCCATCATCCGCTGCTCGTTCACACGCGGCGAGGCGCCCTGGCGTTACCTCAAACCGCTGCACGCCAACCTGTTCCTCAGCACCCACCTGAACGATGTGCGCGCCGCCTTGGCAGCTGGTGTGCCCGCCGCGCAGGTTTACCCGCATTCCACCCACGCCAGCGAAGCCCATCCGGGCGAAGTGCGCATTGCCTTTGACGGCGACGCCGTGCTGTTCAGCGACGAGGCCGAACTGGTCTACCAGGCCCAGGGCCTGGACGCCTTCCAGCAGCACGAGAAGGACAAGATCACCCTGCCCCTGCCGGACGGCCCGTTCAAGCCGCTGCTGGTGGCACTGCACCGCATGCAGCAGGCCGAAATTCCGCACATGCGCATCCGCACGGCGTTGGTCACCGCCCGCAGCGCGCCCGCCCATGAGCGTGCCATCCGCACGCTGATGGACTGGAACATCGAGGTGGACGAAGCCATGTTCCTGGGCGGGCTGGACAAAGGCGAGTTCCTGCGCGAGTTCGAGCCCGACTTCTTCTTTGACGACCAGACCGGCCACATCGAATCCGCCGCCCGCCACGTGCCCAGCGGCCATGTGGCCAGCGGGGTGCGCAACACCGTCGCGTAGGTATTGCACACGGGTTCGCGAAGGCCAGGTAAAGACGCGGGTAAACGGTAGACGCAAGGCCACGGCGCCGCGTTGGGAAGGGCACGCTGCCAAACGAACAATGCGATTGCTGCCCATGACACACCCGGCTTCCCTCCCCATTGCGCGACGCGACGCACTCCGACGTCTTGCCCTGTTGGCAAGCGGGGCCTTGGGTGCTTCGGCACGCACTGCCCACGCCCAAGGCGCCAGTCCGGTCAGCGCAACGCCCTCCCCTTCGCTCCCTTTCACCGACAAGACGCTTGCCGAACAATGGCGCGCCCTGTCCCGCCTGGGCTATGGCCCCAGCGCCACCTTGCTGCGCGACATACAAGCCGCCAGCAACCCGCGTGACTGGGCACTGCAACAGCTGGAGGCAGCCGTCCGCGCCAGCCAATCGGCGCCCTTCATGGCCGGGGATGTGCAGGACATCAATGGCCCCCTGCCCCGGATTTTTGAGGGTGCGCAACGCGAACGCGAGGCCCGCGCCAGCCTCAAAGCCACGGCACAGACTGCAAGCCCCACGAATGAGCGCACACGCCAGCGCCTGGACTTTTCCGTACCCGCCGAGCCGCAGGACTTCAACCGCACCCTGGTCGAAAAAACGGCGGTCTGGCGCTTGCAGGCCTGCAGCCAGCCGGAGCAGGAAAACCTGTTGCTGGCCCGCATGACCGAGTTCTGGTTCAACCACCTCAATGTGTACATCGGCAAAGGACCGGTGCGGCCCTTTGTGGGCCATTACCTGATCCACGTGGCACGCGCCCATGCACTGGGCCGGTTTGAAGACCTGCTGCTGGCCAGCGCACGCCACCCCGCCATGTTGCATTACCTGGACCAGGTGCAAAGCGTGGCCGATGGCACGCGCAATGCACAGGGCAGCAGCCGCGGCCTGAACGAAAACTACGCCCGCGAGCTGATGGAGTTGCACACCCTGGGCGTGGAGGGCGGCTACACACAAACCGATGTGCGCGAACTCGCGCGCGTGCTGACCGGCTGGACCGTGGGCCCGACCGCGAGCGACGGCTTCCGCTTTGCCGCCCGCGCGCACGATGCCGGCAGCAAAACGGTGCTGGGCCACAGCTACCCGGATGGCTACTTCGGCCGGGGCGAAGCCGAGGGCGAGCAGGCCATCCGCATGCTGGCACGCCGCCCCGAAACGGCACACCGCCTGAGTCTGCGGTTGGCACAGTTTTTCGTGGCCGACCAGCCCGAGCCGGAACTGGTGAAGCGCCTGAGCACAAGCTTTTTGCAAAGCCAGGGCGACATCCGGGTCTGGCTGCAAACCCTGCTGCAATCCCCCGCATTCTGGGACCCGGCGAACCGCCTGTTCAAGACGCCCATGGACTTTGCCTGCTCCGCGCTCACCGCCACACAAGGCGCACAGGAGCGGCGCAATCTGCTGCTGACCCTGGGCTTTTTGAGCAACGCCGGCCAGCCCCTGCACGGCTGGCAAACGCCCGACGGCTACAAGACCGACGCCGCCACCTGGCTGGCACCGGAGGCCCTGACGCGGCGCGCCGACTATGCCCTGGCCTTGGGCAAGCAAAGCGATGCGCTGGACTTTTTGCTGCCCTTCCTGGGTGCTGCCACGCGCGAGACCATGGCGCAGCAAAGGCCGGCGCAGCGCACCGGCCTGATGCTGGCCAGCCCTGAATTCATGTACAAATAAGGACAGGCACCGAATGACACACGCTTTGCACACGCCCTGGGCACGCCGCCAATTTCTGTCCACCCTGCTGGCTGCGGGTGGCGTCTGGGCTGCGCCCTGGGCCCGGGCACAGGGCACAGGCACGGGGGAGCAAGGGCGACTGGTCGTCGTCTTCCTGCGCGGCGCCTATGACGGGCTCTCGGCCTTTGTGCCGCATGGCGACCCGGCCTACCACGCCCTGCGCCCCCACATCGCCCTGCCCGCGCCCGACGGCAGTGCCCAAACCACCATCCGGCTGGACGGCACCTTTGGCCTGCACCCGGCCCTGGCGCCCTTGCATGCCCTGTGGCAGCAGGGCGTGCTGGCCGTGATTCCGGCCGCCGGTTCGCCCGACGCCACCCGCTCGCACTTTGACGCCCAGCACCACTGGGAAACCGGCATTCCCGGCAGCAGCAGCGCGCGCAGCGGCTGGCTCAACACCCTGGCCGGCCTGGGCGGCACAGACCACGCCCCGGTCGCGCCGGCGGGTGGCACTGGTGCGGCAGGCAGGGGCGATGCGCCGCATGCCCTCGCGCTGGGCGTGGGCGAGGCCAATCCGCAAATCCTGTCCGGCAGCGCCCCGGTACACCTGGTGCCGCGCGGCCAGGCCGCCACGCGCCAGGGTGCCCTGGGCGATGCCCGCACCCGCGAGGTGATGATGAAGCTGTACGCCGGGCAGGACAGCCTGTCGCAGGCCTTCCGTGCCGGTGCCGAAAGCCGCCTGCAGACGGCGCAAACATTGGGTGCCGAAATGGGCGACGCCGGCATGACGGCGCAGGAAATGCAGGCCGCCAACAATGGCGCGGGCCCGGCCCAAGGCCTGTTGCTGGATGCGCAACACCTGGGCACCCTGATGCGCCAGGACCGCCGCCTGCGCCTGGGCTTTCTGTCGGCTGGTGGCTGGGACACCCATGCCAACCAGGGTGCGGCCACCGGCGCGCTGGCCAACAACCTCGGCAATCTGGCGGCGGCCATGGTGCAACTGCGGCGGGATTTTTCACAGCCCCGCGACGTGGTGGTGGTGTGCAGTGAATTCGGCCGCACCAGCGCCGAGAACGGCACGCGCGGCACCGACCACGGCCACGGCAATGCGATGTGGCTGCTGGGCAACCGGGTGAACGGCGGCCGCTGGCACGGGCAGTGGAGCGGTTTGGCCCAGGGCAATCTGCACGAGGGGCGCGACCTGCCGGTGCACCATGACTTTCGCGCCGTGTTCGCGCAGGTGCTGCACAGCACACAGGGTTTGAACCCTACCGGGGTGGAGCGGCTGTTTCCGGGCTTTGCCCGGGACAGCGCGCTGGACGGCCTGATGCGGGCTTAATGGCCCCTCCCATTTGGCGCGACCCGGCGCCGGGGGTAAAGCCACCACCGCACAGGGGCGCGGGCCGCAGCGGCTACCATCGCGCACCAGCATTCAAGGGATAGCGGCATGTCCACCACTTTAGAAACCACGGCCACAGCCTCCGGCAGCAGTTCTCTGGCCGCCAAATGGGTTGCAACAAAACAGCAGACGCGACGCGTCTGGGCCCTGTCCAAACCCTACTTTTCTTCCGAACACAAATGGCAGGCGCGCGGGCTGCTGCTGGCCATCGTGGCGCTGAACCTGGGCCTGGTGTACATGAACGTGCTGTTCAACGACTGGAACAAGCTGTTTTACGACTCCCTGCAGGACAAGAATGCCGCCGTGTTCTGGCAGCAACTGGGGCGCTTCAGCTACCTGGCCTTTGCCTTCATCGTGATTGCGGTCTACAAGTTTTACCTCACGCAGCTGCTGGAAATCCGCTGGCGCGCCTGGATGACCGGCCACTACCTGCAGCGCTGGCTCACGGATCAGGCCTTTTACCGCTTTGAGCTGTCACGCTATGCGCAGGGCACGGTGGCGGGTACCGCCGCCAGTGCCCCCGACAACCCGGACCAGCGCATCCAGGAAGACATCGGCCAGTTCACGGCGCTCACCCTGTCACTCAGCATGGGGCTGCTGAATTCGGTGGTCACGCTGTGCAGTTTTGTCGGTATTTTGTGGACGCTGTCGGGCGGCTTTACCTTTCACTTCCAGGGCAGCGAATACGTGATCTCCGGCTTTATGGTCTGGATGGCGCTGCTGTACAGCGCGGCCGGCAGTGTGCTCACGCATTACATCGGTCGGCCGCAAATCGCCCTGAACTTCCAGCAGCAAAAGGTGGAGGCAGACTTTCGCCACCGCATGGTGCGGGTGCGTGAGTACAGCGAATCCATCGCGCTGGACCGGGGCGAGACCGTGGAGCACGCACAGCTCGAACTGCGCTTTGGCCGGGTGCTGGCCAACTACCTGGCGCTGATCGGCGCGCAAAAACGCCTGATCTGGTTCACCAGCTTTTTCGGCCAGGCTGCGGTGGTGTTTCCGTTTCTGGTGGCAGCACCTCGCTTCTTTAGCGGCGCCATCCAGCTCGGCGAGCTGATGCAGATTTCCAGCGCGTTCGGCCAGGTGCAGGGGGCCTTGAGCTGGTTTGTGGACAGTTACAGCAACCTGGCCAGCTGGCGCGCTACGACCGACCGACTGACCGGCTTTGAAGCAGCCTTCCAGACCCTGGCACCGGTCGCGCCTGCAGACGAAGCGCCCGCCGGCATGGCGGTGCGCACCAGCGATCTCACCGTGGCTCTGCCCACCGGCGCCGTGTTGCTGGCCCACACGCAGTTGCAGGTCGCAGCCGGTGATACCGTGCTCTTGAGCGGCCCCTCGGGCAGCGGCAAGTCCACCCTGTTCCGCACGCTCTGCGGGATCTGGCCGTTCGCCAGCGGCAGCGTGGAGCGCGCTGCCGACACGCTGTTTTTGCCACAGCGCCCCTACTTCCCGGATGGCCCGCTGCGCGACGCGCTGGCCTATCCGGAGAAAGCCACGGCCTACAGCGATGCGGAACTGCAGCAGGCACTGGTGGACGCCCTGCTGCCGCAGCTCAGCGGCCAACTCGAACGCGCAGACGCCTGGAGCCAGAAGCTCTCCGGCGGCGAGCAGCAACGCCTGGCCTTTGCCCGCGTGCTGCTGAAAAAGCCCAGGTGGGTGTTTGCGGACGAGGCCACCAGCGCGCTGGACGCAGCGGCAGAGGCCACGCTGTACCAGCGCCTGCGGGCCCTGGTGGCGCAGCGCCAGGGGGGCCTGGTGTCTATCGCACACCGCCCCGGCGTGGCAGCCTTCCACCAGCGTCAGTGGGTGCTGGAGCCTCAGGCGGCCGGCAGCGCGGCCTTGTTCAGGTTGGCGGAGAAACCGGCGTAACCCTTGGCCCGCAGTTCGCAGGCCGGGCAGCTGCCGCAACCGTAGCCCCAGGCGTGGCGGTGCGCGCGGTCGCCCAGGTAGCAGGTGTGGGTGTGCTCCACGATCAGATCCACCAGCGCTTGGCCGCCTTGCGGTACGCCGGACTTTTGCCCCAGATCACGCGCCATCGCCCAGGTCTGGGCCTTGTCGATCCACATCAGCGGGGTCTCGATCAGGAAGCGCTGGTCCATGCCCAGTGAGAGCGCGATTTGCATGGCCTTCATGGTGTCGTCGCGGCAGTCGGGGTAGCCGGAGTAATCGGTCTCGCACACGCCGGTGACCAGCACCTGCAGCCCGCGCCGGTAGGCCAGGGCCGCTGCCAGCGTCAGGAACAGCAGGTTGCGTCCGGGCACAAAGGTGTTGGGCAGGCCGCTGGCCTCCATCTTGAAAGCCGTGTCACGCGTCAGCGAGGTGTCGCTCACGCTGCCCAGAACGGCCAGGTCCAGCAAATGGTCCTCGCCCAGTTTGGCGCCCCAGGCCGGGAACTGCTGGCCGATTTCGCGCAACACGTTCAGGCGGGCATCGAGCTCAATGTGGTGGCGCTGGCCGTAGTCGAAGGCGACGGTTTCGACGCGCTCGTAGCGCGCCAGGGCATGGGCCAGGCAGGTGGTGGAGTCCTGCCCGCCGGAGAAAAGTACAAGGGCTGTGGTGTGCATGGGCGCCATGGTAGACCATGGCAGCGCCTAAAGCGCCTTGCGAATCACGCTGCCCGAGAACAAGTAAGGCAGGCGCGGGCCCTGGCTGTTGCCCACGCCGCCTTTGTTTTCCACGCTGATGGACAGGCGGGGCACTTCAGCCAGCGTGTGCTCGCCGGCCGGCAGGCGCAGGGTTTTGAGTTTGGCCGTCATCACGCCCAGGGACTGCGCCGGGCCGCTGACCGGCAGGGCCCACAGCTGCATGCTGTCCTCGCCCCCCTCCACCACCGCGTTGAGCCGCTGCAGTTGCAAGGCGGACTCACCCGACACCTGCGTTACCAGCAGGGCGGGTTCGTTCTTCTCGTCCAGCAGCACGGCCACGTATTGCAGTTGCGCCGTGGTCTGCACCTTGTGCTGAAGGTCGCGCACCTGGGCGCTGAACTGCTCGAACATGCTCCAGCCTGCGGTGATGGCGAGCGCCAGCACCAGCAGCAAAAAGATGGTGGCCGCGCGCCAGTAGCCTGCGGGCCCGCCGGATTGCCCGGCGCTTGATTCGTTGGAGTCCATAGGGGGAGGTGTTTCCGGGTTGGCAATCAACACCGTGTTGACCGGCGTTGATTGTGACAGTCTCAGGCCGTGGACTCACCCCGCAGGATCTCCGGCTCTAGCATGGAGCCCGTCTCCACAAAGCGGTTGTGCCAGGACAGCGCCTCGGTCAGCAGATGCGGCGTGTGCTTGCCGCCCTTGCTGGCCAGCGCGCGCTCAAAGTAGTCGCGCAGCGCGGGGCGGAAGTCCGGGTGGGCGCACTTCTCGATGATCAGGCGCGCACGTTGCGTGGGCGAGAGGCCGCGCAAATCGGCCAGGCCCTGTTCGGTGACGATGATTTCCACGTCGTGCTCGGTATGGTCGGTGTGCGAGACCATGGGCACGATGCAAGAGATGGCGCCGTCCTTGGCCACCGAGGGCGTCATGAAGAAGGACAGGTAGGCGTTGCGGGCAAAGTCACCCGAGCCGCCGATACCGTTCATCACGCTGGTGCCCATGATGTGGGTGGAGTTGACGTTGCCGTAGATGTCGGCCTCGATCATGGCGTTCATGGCAATCACGCCCAGGCGGCGCACCAGCTCGGGGTGGTTGCTGACCTCCTGCGGACGCAGCACGATGCGCTTGCTGTAGAAGTCGATGTTGTCATTGAACTCTTTCAGCGCATCCGGGCTGAAGGACAGCGCCGTGGCCGAGGCCATGCTGAGCTTGCCGGATTTGAGCATCGCCAGCATGCCGTCCTGCAGCACCTCGGTGTAGGAGGTCATGTTCTCGAACGGGCCATCGTTGAGGCCGGAGAGCACGGCATTGGCAATATTGCCCACGCCCGACTGCAGGGGCAGCAGTTCCACCGGCAGGCGGCCCAGCTTCACCTCGTTGGAGAGGAAGTCGATGATGTGGCCGGCAATGCGCTGCGAGTTTTCGTCCGGCGCAGCAAAGGCGCTGTTGCGATCCGGCTGGTGGGTGTAGACCACGCCCACCACTTTGCTCCAGTCGCATTCCATATAAGCCTGGCCGATGCGGTCGCCGGGGTGCACCAGCGGAATCGGCTTGCGCAGCGGCGGAATGCGGGTGCCGTAGTAGATGTCGTGCATGCCCTCCAGGCCGGGGTTTTGCAGGGTGTTGATTTCCAGAATGATCTTGTCGGCCAGGTCCAGCCAGGTCTTGTTGTTGCCGATCGAGGTGCTGGGAATCAGGCGACCGTCCGGCGTGACGCCGGCCACTTCCACCACCGCTACATCCAGATGGCCCAGAAAGCCGAACCAGGCCAGCTGCGCCACATGCGAGAGGTGGATGTCGGTGTACTGCATCTGCCCGGCATTGATCTGCTTGCGCACCACCGGGTCCGACTGGTAGGGCAGGCGCATGGAGACGGCGTCGGCCCGGGCCAGGGCACCGTCCAGTTCGGCTGCCGTGGAGGCACCGGTCCACAAGCCGATGCGGAAGTCCTCCCCCTGTGCATGCAGTGCGGCAATACGGTCTGCCAATGCCTGCGGCACCGCTTTGGGGTAACCTGCCCCCGTGAAGCCGCTCATGCCGACGCGCGCGCCTGCGGGTATGAGATCGGCGGCGGCAGTGGCCGTCATGGTTTTGGAAGCCAGCGTATGGGAGTCGAAATGCGAACGTTGCATGGTGGATAAGGGCCCAAACAGGTGGCCGCGGTGCTCCCGCGGAATGCGTTGGATCTTAGCATTCGCACCTCCAAATCCTAGGGTTTACCCTAGGTTACACTTCTGACCATGTCTGAACCCGTTTTAAGCGTCCCCATGCCCCGCCCGGCTGCCCTCAACGCCCGCATGCTGGCCGGCATGGGCCTGCTCCTGGCAGCGGTGGCCTGCTTTGCCGTGCTGGACACCACCACCAAGCGGGTCACCAGCGAGGTGCCGCTGCTGATGGCCATCTGGGCCCGCTACTTTTTTCAGGCCCTGGTGACCACCGCCTGGGTGTTACCCCAAAAAGGCCTGGCCGTGTTGAAGACACAGCACCCGGGCATGCAGGTGACGCGCGGCATGCTGCTGATTGTGGTCACCGGCCTGGCATTCGCCAGCCTGCAGGTCATGCCGGTCGGCGAATTCACCGCCGTGGTGATGACCACGCCCTTGCTGGTCACCCTGCTGGCCGCGCGCCTGCTGGGCGAGCATGTGTCGGTCTTTCGCGTGGTGCTGGTCACCGGCGGCTTTGCCGGCACAGCCCTCATCGTGCGCCCCAGCGGCGATGCCATGAGCTGGTGGCTGTTGCTACCCCTGGCATTGGTGGTTGCCAATGCGGCCTTTCAGTTGCTGACCAGCAAGATGACCCGCACCGAGGCCACCCTCACCACCCAGTTCTACACCAGCTGGGTGGGCACGGCCTTGGCCAGCATTCCGCTGCTCTGGGCCTGGGTGCCGATTACCGACCTGCACATCTGGCTGGGCCTGCTGCTGATGGGGGTGGCCGGTGCCGTCGGCCACCTGCTGATGATCATGGCCTTTGAGCGCACGCCCGCGGCCACACTCATGCCCTATATGTACCTGCAGATCGGCTTTGCCATGCTGGGCGGGTGGCTCCTGTTTGACCACATCCCGGACCATGTGTCACTTATCGGCATAGGCCTGATTGCCGCCTGCGGCACGGCCGGCGGGCTGCTCACCCTTTACGAATCGCGGTTGCGGCAACGGTAAGACCCAGCGCACTCCCAATTGAATAGCAGGGCCGCAGCGTGACGGACTTTGTTTTTCGCCAATGCCTTGCTGCCCCCCCCGGTGCTCGATGGCTATTTCCAATTCAGCGTCACACCACTCAAGCCCGCCACCAGGTCCGGCAACATCGGCACCATCATCTCCGGGCCGCCTTGCTGCACGCCCGAGCCAAAGGAGTTTTTCACCGCATTGCCCAGCGGGTTGGCCACACCGGCGTCATCGGCCATGGACTCCAGGTAGCGCAGGTCCTTGAAGGCGTTGGTGAGCGTGAACTTGTGCGCCTCCTTGTTGCCGCGCAGCGTGTATTCCATGAAGGTCTGGTAGAACAGGTTGTCCATGCGCCCGCCGCGTATCACCGAGTCGAACATGGCCGGGGTGATGCCCACCGCCTGCGACAAGGTCAAGGCTTCCGCGTACAGCGCGGCATAGCCCAGCGAGACAAAGTTGTTGATCAGCTTCATGCGGTGACCGGTGCCGGTGGCGCCCAGATGGACGATGCGCCCGGCAAAGGTTTGCAAGAGGGGCTCAATGCGGGCGAACACCTCCGGGGCGGCACCGACCATGGTGTCCAGCGTGCCGGCCCAGGCTTCCTTGGGCGTGCGGCTCAAGGGTGCGTCACCCAGGTGCACGCCGATTTCTTGGAGCTCGGCCTCCAGCGCCTGGGTGGACACCGGATCCGACGTGGAGCAGTCCACCACCACGCTGCCGGGTTGGAGCCCCGCTTTCAGTCCCTGCGACCCGCGCACGATCGCCTCCACATCTTTGGAGCCGGTGACGCACAGGAACACCACCGAGGCGTGCTGTGCCACCTCCGCTGCCGAGTCGCGCAACACAGCGCCGCGCTGCTGCAAATCTGCCGTGGCCTCGCTGGTCTTTCGCGCAAAGATGGACAGGTCATAGCCCTTGTCCACCAGGTTCTTGGCCATGCCGTGGCCCATCAGGCCCAGGCCGATAAAGCCGGCGGTTTCTTTGTGTGCGGTCATCTTGTTGTACTCGGTTGGTTTGGACAATTCATCGTTGCTCGCAACTTGGCAGATCGGCATTGGGCATTAGGTCATCACCGACCAACCGTGCAGGCTGCCGATGGCAGAGGGGTGGATGGTGCAGTGAGGTAAAGGAGGAGCCCGCAGGGCGGGGGACACGAACGGAACCATCCACCCCTCTGCCATCGGCGTACACGACTACGCGCCTACGTTAATCAACACCTTACCAGCCTTGGTGCACCCAGGGCTTGGCGTACTGCTCGTACACCGTCTGCACCGCTGCCATCTGCACGTCGGTCAGCGCAGGCAAATCCGCCGCGCTCACGTTGTCCAAAACCTGCGTGGCGCGCTTGCCGCCGGGTATGGCGCAGGTCACGGCCGGGTGCATGGTGATCCAGCGCAGGGCGAACTGCGCCATGCCCATGCCCGCCGGGACTACTGCGCGCAAAGCATCCACCGCTTCCAGACCCTTGGCATAGTCCAGGCCGGAGAAAGTTTCACCCTTGTCAAAGGCCTCGCCGTTGCGGTTGAACAGGCGGTGGTCGTCGGCCTGGAAAGTGGTCTGCGCCGTCATCTTGCCCGACAGCAGGCCGGAGGACAGCGGCAGGCGCGCCAGGATCCCGACGCCCTTGCGTTGCGTCTCTTGGAACAACCGGTCCGCCGGGCGCTGGCGCAGGATGTTGTAGATGATCTGCACGCTTTGCACGCCGGGGAACTCAATAGCCTTGAGCGCCTCTTCCACCTTCTCCACACTCACGCCATAGTGGCGCAGCTTGCCTTCCTGCTGCAACTCATCGAGCACGCCAAACACCTCGGGCATGTAGTACACATTCGTGGGCGGGCAGTGCAGTTGCAGCAGGTCCAGCGCCTCCACGTTCAGGTTGGTGAGGCTGCGCTCGACAAAGGCGCGCAGGTTCTCGCGGTTGTAGCCCTCGGCCACATGCGGGTTGAGCCGGCGCCCGGCCTTGGTCGCCACATAAAAAGGCTCGCTGCGCTCCCGGCGCAGGCGCGCGATCAGGCGCTCGCTGCGACCGTCGCCATAGACATCCGCCGTGTCAAAAAAGTTGACGCCCGCGTCCAGCGCCGCATGCAGCGCGCCCATGGATTCGGCGTCATCCACATCGCCCCAGGTGCCGCCTATGGCCCAGGCGCCAAAGCTGATGGTGGAGACGTTCCAGCCGGTACGGCCAAGGGGTCGGTATTGCATGTTCAGGGTGTCCGGTGAGTGGGTGGGGTGGATGGGGAAAAGCGGTGCACGAGGGCACCCAGGCGAGAGCCATCGCCGGGATGCGCCAGCGCCAGCCGCCAGGCGCGGCGCAGCAGGAAAATCACGACCGCCGCGTTGAGCAGGTTGAAGGCAATGCCGTTCAAAAAGGCGGCGCGGTAGGAGCCGGTCCAGTCAAAAATGGCACCCGACATCCAGCCGCCCAGCGCCATGCCGAACAGCGTGGCCATCAGCACCGTGCCGACGCGCGCACCGGCCTGCTGCGGCGTGAAGTATTCGCGCACGATGAGCGCATAGCAGGGCACGATGCCGCCCTGGAACAGGCCAAACAGGCCCGAGATCACATACAGCGGCACCAGCCCCTTGAAGGGCAGAAACAGCAGCAGCGCCAGCAGTTGCAAGAGCGAGCCGATCAGCAACGTGAGCAGGCCGCCCAGGTGGTCCGACACCCAGCCCGACACCAGGCGGCTGACGATGCCCGCGCCCAGCATCAGCGACAGCATTTGCGCGCCCTGGGTGGCACCAAAGCCGAGGTCGGTGCAATAGGCCACGATGTGCACCTGCGGCATGGACATGGCCACGCAGCAGGACAGACCCGCCACGCTCAGCAGCAGAGTCAGCCACTGGGGGTTCAGATTCAGCGGCCGCTCCGACACAGCGGAGCGCGTGGCCGGGCTACTCGCAGCCGCAGCCGCAATTCCGGCACCAGCACCTGCGCCATCCGCGATGGAGCCCGGATTGGGCGTGAGCGTCACCACCGCCGTGGGCGCGCGGCGCTTGAGCACCCAGGCCAGCGGCAGAATGCTGGCAAAGCAAAAGTAGCCGATGGCCGCATAGGCCGAGCGCCAGCCCCACAGTTCCACCATGTGCTGCGTGACAGGCGGCCAGAGGGCACCGGCCACATAGTTGCCGCTCATGCAAATGGCCAGCGCAATGCCACGCCGGCGTGTGAACCACTGCGAGGTGTCCGCCACCAGCGGGGCAAAGGTAGCGGAGGTGCCCAAGAGGCCAATCAAGAGACCCTGCGCCAGATTGAACTGCCACAGGCTGTGCGCCGAGCCGGCGATCAAAAAGCCGGAACCCAAAGCGACACCGCCCAGCAGCACCGGCACCATCACGCCAAAGCGGTCGGCCAGACGGCCCATCAGAATGCCGCCTATGCCAAAGCCGACCAGGGTGAGCGCATAGGGAAAGGACGCGTCCGAGCGCCCCACCCCGAACTCCTGCTGGATACGTGGCAACACCACCGTGATGCCATACATGCCACTGCCGCCAATGGTCATGAGCATCAGCGACACCAAGAGGCGCAGCCAGGCGTACGCGGATTCGCCCGGTGGCTCGATCGGAGGGGTTTCTTGGGTCATGAACGGATGCTAGGGCCAAACCGCAGCGCACACGGACACTCAGCCGAACCCGGCTGTGCAGGCTGCGACGCGGCGGGCCTTACAGCTTGACGACCACGCGCCCGCGCACCGTACCGGCCAGCAGGTCGGCCGCCACGCCAATGGCGTCTTCCAGCGCGATCTCGGTGGTGATGGCGTCGAGCTTGGCAATGTCCAGGTCCTGCGCCAGGCGGGCCCAGGCCGCTTCGCGTTTGGCCAAAGGCGCCATCACGCTGTCAATGCCGTAGAGCGTGATGCCACGCAGGATGAAGGGCGCAACCGATGCCGGAAAATCCATGCCCTGCGCCAGCCCACAGGCCGCCACGGCACCGCCGTACTTGAGCGAAGCGCAGGCGTTGGCCAGCGTATGGCTGCCCACGCTGTCCACCACGGCGGCCCAGCGCTCCTTGGCCAGCGGTTTGCCGGGGTTGGACAGGTCGGCACGGTCGATCACGCTGGTCGCACCCAGCGCCTGCAGATGCGCGGCTTCCGCCATGCGCCCGGTGGACGCCACCACGGTGTAGCCCAGCTTGGACAGAAGCGCAATCGCCACACTGCCGACACCGCCGTTGGCACCGGTGACCAGCACCTCGCCGTCACTGGGCTTGACGCCGTGTTTTTCCAGCGCCAGCACACACAGCATGGCGGTGTAGCCAGCCGTGCCGATGGCCATGGCCTGGCGTGGGGTGAACGCCGAGGGCAACGCCACCAACCAGTCGCCCTTGACGCGGGCGGTCTGCGCCAGGCCGCCGCTGGCGGTCTCGCCCACACCCCAGCCGTTGAGGATGACTTTGTCGCCCACCTTCCAGCGCGGGTTCTGGCTGCTGTAGACGGTGCCGGCAAAGTCAATGCCGGGCACCAGGGGGAACTTGCGCACCACGGGCGATTTGCCGGTGATGGCCAGGCCGTCTTTGTAGTTAAGGGTGGACCATTCCACGCCGACGGTCACATCGCCCTCGCCTAGCACGCTGTCGTCAATGCTTTGCACCGCAGCGGTGTACACGCCTTCGGGCTTGGTCAGCAAAATACCTTTGAACATCTTGTCTTCCTTGGTTGGTTAGCAGGGATTATTCCGCACCCTTGGCTTACTTGGCGCAATTGTTCTGATGGGCCCCGGCGCCCGCTGCAACCCCCTGGGCGCTGCGGGCCATCGAAAACGGCCATTTCGACACACCCTTCGCACATATCACAGTCAAACGGCCCATTTACACGGCAAATATGTCTGCATTTAGCCGAGTGCTTGTGTGATGTACGAATGAATGTGTTCCAACAATCACAGCATGCTCAGATACTGAACATGTGAAAAAAATTGAAATTAACTACAAACATATCGTCGGTTCCAGAGTCAGGGCATTGCGCCTGAATGCCGCTCTCTCGCAAGAAGTTTTGTCCGAACGTTGCGGCATCTTTCGCACCTACCTGAGTCGCATCGAGTCCGGTTCAGCGAACCCGACACTGGTTGTCCTGGTGGCCTTGGCACAGTCGCTGGAAGTTGACCCCTATGTCCTGCTGTCGGTCGAAGAGCTGAATTTTTAGTCCCCCCACCGGCCCGGACCGCTTCACACCTTGCAAGCCAGCGGACCCGTTTTCACACGGCCCCGCTGACCTGGACTCAGGGCTTTGCCGGCTCAGCCGTCCATCCCCCGCCCAACACCCGATAAAGCGTCGCCAGGTTCTGCTGCGTCTGCGCCTGCAACTGCAACACCGCCTGTTGCGCCGCAAACAGCGAACGCTGGGCATCCAGCACTTCCAGGTAGCTGCTGGCGCCGTTCCTGTAGCGCAACTCCGTCAAGCGGGCACGTTCTGCCTCTGCGGCCGCTTGCGCCTGCTGCGCCCTGGCCTGCTGGCCCAGGGTGGCACGGCCCGCGAGGGCATCGGCCACCTCGCGGAAGGCCGATTGAATGGCTTTTTCGTATTGCGCCACCGCCACATCGCGTGACACCTGGGCGATATTCAAATTGGCCTGGTTACGCCCGGCATCAAAAATCGGCAACAGCAACTGCGGCGCCAAACTCCAGCCCAAGCTGCCGTCCTTGAACAGGTTGGCCAACTCGCTGCCGACGCTGCCCGCGTTGGCAGTGAGCAGGATCTTGGGGAAGAACGCAGCGCGTGCGGCACCGATGTTGGCGTTGGCCGCCAGCAGTTGTTGCTCGGCCTGAACCACATCGGGCCGGCGCAGCAGCACCTCGGACGACAAGCCCACCGGCAGCTCCTGCAGTTGCACCGGCGTTTGCGTGCCGGCGGCTGTCAGCTCGGCCGGCGCGGCCTGTCCGAGCAGGAGGTTGAGGGCATTCACATCCAGCATGCGTTGACGTCCGCTTTGCGCCACGCTCACACGCGCGGCCTCCAGCAGCGACTGCGCCTGGCTCAGATCCAGCTGCGAGCTGGCTCCCTTGTCAAAACGCAATTGGATGAGCTTGAAGGAATCTTCGCGTGTGGCCACCGTTTGATGCGCCAGATCGAGCAGCGCACTGCCGGCTTGCAAGGCGAAGTAGCTGCTGGCCACCGCGCCGATCAGGCTGATCTGCGCGGCCTTGCCGGCTTCCGTGCTGGCCAGGTACTGGGCAAAGGCGGCATCGCTCTGGCTGCGCAGGCGGTCGAACAAATCGATCTCGTAGGAAGTGACCAGCAAACCGGCGCTGAGGCTGGTGGTGACGGCGCCCCCGGTAACGGTACCGCGTGTCAGGCCGAGGCCCGCGTTCACGGTGGGCCAGCGGTCGGCGCGGCGGGCGTCCACCAGGGCACGCGCCTGCTCCACATTGAGCAGGGCCACACGCAGGTCGCGGTTGTTGTCCAGGGCGATCCGGATCAGCTGCTGCAGCCGCGCATCGGCAAAAAAGGTCTGCCAGGGCACATCGGCCACCACGACTTTGCCGGCAGTCGTATCACCGGTCACGGGGAACTGTGCCGGCACCGGCACTGCCGGGCGCTGGTAGTCCGGCGCCATGGCACCACAGGCCACCAGCGAAGCCGCCAGCGTGGTGAGCGCAGCGCGCTTGAAGAGTGTCAGGGTGTTCATAGCAAATTCTCCGGGTCCACGGCCACGGGGGCGGCCAGTTCGCCCTCCGGCTGCTCGTGTGCATACATGCGGCGCTGGCGCTCGCTGCCCTTGAAGATGCGACGCACCACCACAAAGAACACCGGGGTAAAGAACACCGACAGGGCGGTGGCGGTGATCATGCCGCCCATCACGCCGGTGCCGATGGCGCGCTGGCTGGCAGAGCCCGCACCGCTGGCCAAGACCAGGGGCAGCACGCCCAGGATAAAGGCCATGGAGGTCATCAGAATCGGGCGGAAACGCAGGTGCACGGCCTTGAGCACCGCCTCCACCAGGCCCATGCCCTGGGCGACCAGGTCCTTCGCAAACTCGATGATCAGCACCGCGTTCTTGGCCGACAGGCCGATGATGGTGATCAGGCCGACCTTGAAGTAGATGTCATTCTCCAGCCCGCGCAGGTGCGCGGCCAGCACCACGCCCAGCATGCCCAGGGGCACCACCAGAATCACGGCGAAGGGAATCGACCAGCTCTCGTAGAGTGCTGCCAGGCACAGGAACACGGCCAGCAGCGAAAAGGCAAACAGCACGGTGGCCGTCGAGCCCGAGAGCTTTTCCTCATAGGTCTGGCCGGTCCACTCAAAAGCAAAGCCGGGGGGCAGTTGGGACGCCAGGCGTTCCATCTCGGCAATCGCGGTGCCCGTGCTGTTGCCGGGCGCGGGCTCGCCGGAAATCCGCATGGTGGGGAAGCCGTTGTAGCGAATGGTCTGCATTGGGCCGGTAATCCATTCGGTGCGGGCAAAGGCCGAGAAGGGCACGGTCTGGCCGCTGCTGTTGAGCACGTTCAGGCGCAGCAAATCGTCCGGCTGCATGCGCGTGGGCGCATCGGCCTGTACCACCACCCGTTGCAGGCGACCGGCATTGGGAAAGTCATTCACATAGCTCGAGCCCAACGCGGTGGAGATGGCGCTGTTGATGGCCGTGAAGTTCACGCCCAGCGCACTGGCCTTGTCGCGGTCAATGTTCAGTTGCAACTGCGCGGCGTCTTCCAGTCCGTCCGGGCGCACAGCGGTGAGTACCTTGCTCTGGGCGGCCATGCCCAGCAACTGGTTGCGCGCAGCCAGCAAGGCGTCGTGGCCGTTGCCACCACGGTCCTGCAGGCGGAAGGCAAAGCCGTTGGAGCGGCCCAACTCAGGAATCGGCGGGGGGCTGAGCGGGAAGATGAACGCATCGCGTATGCCCATGAGCGCACCAAAAGCACGGCCCGCCAGGGACTTGGCGGCATGCTCGGGGCCGGCGCGTTCCTTCCAATCCTTTAAGGCCACAAAGCCGAGTGCCGCATTCTGGCCGGTACCGGAAAAGCTGAAGCCCAGCACGCTGACCATGTCGGCCACTTCCGGTTGCTTGAGCATGAACTGCTCCACCTGCGTCATCACGCCGCTGGTGCGGTTGGTGGTGGCGCCCGGGGGCAACTGCACGTTGACCAGAATCGTGCCCTGGTCTTCATTGGGCAGGAAGGACGTGGGCAGGCGGCCGAACAGGATCACCACGCAGGCGATGATCACGCCGTAGATCGCCAGGAAGCGGCCGGTGCGCTTCAGAATGCGGGCCACCAGGCTTTCATAGCCATGGTTGACGCTGCTGAAACCCCGGTTGAACCAGCCGAAGAAGCCGGTCTTGGCATGGTGGTGGCCCGCTTCCACGGGCTTCAGGATGGAGGCGCACAGGGCTGGCGTAAACGACAGCGCCATGAAGGCCGAGAACAAAATCGAACTCAGCATCACCACCGCAAACTGGCGGTAGATGTTGCCGACCGAGCCGCTGAAAAACAGCAGCGGCACAAACACCGACACCAGTACCACGGTGACGCCGATGATGGCGCCCGAGATCTGGCCCATGGCCTTGCGCGTGGCCATCAGCGGGTGCAGGCCCTCGGTGCTCATGATGCGCTCGACGTTTTCCACCACCACGATGGCGTCATCCACCACGATGCCGATCACCAGCACCATGCCGAACATGGTCAGCACGTTGATGGAGTAACCCAGACCCAGCAGCACGCCAAAGGTACCCAAGAGGGTGATGGGCACCACCAGCGTGGGGATGATGGTGTAGCGGATGTTCTGCAGAAACAGGTACATCACCAGGAACACCAGGATCACCGCTTCCAGCAGGGTCTCCACCACCTGGCGAATCGAGATTTCCACAAACTTGGAGCTGTCATAGGGGATGCTGGCCTTCACGCCGGGCGGGAAGTAGCGGGACAACTCATCGAGCCGCTTGCGGATGGCCTTGGCCGTGGCCAGCGCATTGCCGCTGGGAGCGAGTTGCACACCAATGCCGCTGGCCGGCTGGCCGTTGAGCCGCGCCTGCGGACTGTAAGACTGGGCACCCAGTTCAATGCGCGCCACATCGCGCAGACGCACGCTGGAGCCGTCGGCATTGGCGCGCAGCACGATGGCGCCAAACTCATCCGCAGACGTCAGTTGGCCCTTGACCACCACGGCAGCGAAGATGGATTGGCCCGGAATGTTGGGCAGGTCGCCAATGGTGCCGGAGGTGACCTGGGCGTTCTGCGCGGCTATTGCTGCGGTCACGTCGTTGCTGCTGAGCTTGAAGCCCACCAGCTTGGCCGGATCGATCCAGATGCGCATGGCGCGCTCAGTGCCGAACAGCTGGGCTTGGCCGACGCCAGGCACGCGCTGGATTTCAGGCAGGATGTTGCGCGAGGCGTAGTCACCCAGGGCCACCGGGTCGAAGTCCGGGTTGTCGGAGGACAGGATGGTGAAGAGCAGAAAGTTGGAGCGCGCCTTGTCCACGCGCACGCCGTTTTGCGTCACCACCGAAGGCAGGCGGGGCGCCGCCCTGGAGAGGCGGTTCTGCACGTCCACCTGCGCCAGGTCGGGGCTGGTGCTGGGGTCAAAGCTGAGCGTGATGGAGCCGCTGCCATCGGCCTGGGCCACGGATTCCATGTACAGCAGGCCGGGCGAGCCATTCATCTCGCGCTCGATCACCGACAACACGCTGTTTTCCAGCGTGGTGGCCGTAGCGCCCGGGTAGGAGGCAGAGACCACGATGGAGGGCGGCGCCACCGAGGGGTATTGCGCCACCGGCAACTGGGTAATGGCGACCGCTCCGGCCACCACAATAAACAAAGCAATCACCCATGCAAAGATGGGCCGGTCAATAAAGAAACGCGCCATGGTGTGGGCCTCTTAGGACTTGGCTGCAGCGGAGGCTGCAGCCGCGGGGGCGCTTCCCGCTGCGGCCGGGGCACTGGCTGCGGCGGCGGGCGCAGCAGGTGCAGCACCGGCGGGCGTCCACGGCACGGGCTTGACCGGAGCCTTGCCCATCATTTTCTGGAAGCCGTCCACCACCACCTGTTCGCCGTCCTTCAGGCCGGAGAGAACGACCCATTGGTTGTCCTTGCCGTTGCCCACCTTGACCGGGCGGGTCTCGACCATGCCGTCGGCTCCGACCACCTTGACGCTGTCGCCCTGCTGGCTGCGCTGCACGGCCTGTTGCGGCAACAAGATCGCACCAGCAACGGCGGACTGCTGCAACTGCGCACGCACATACATGCCAGGCAGGAGCACGCCCTTGGGGTTGGGCACTTCGGCGCGCAGGGTGATCTGGCCCGAGGTCGGATCCACGCTCAGGTCGGAAAACAGCAGCTTGCCGGCTATCGGATAGACACTGCCGTCATCCAGCACGAGGCGCACCTGGGCCGACTCGGCCCCGCCTGCGCTCTTGAGCGCACCGCTGGCTATTGCCGCGCGCAGGCGCAGCACATCGGCCACCGGCTGCGTGAAGTTGATGAACATGGGGTTGATCTGCTGCACCAGCGCCAGCTGGGTGGCGTCGCCCTGCCCGACCAGCGCACCCTCGGTCACCAGCGCGCGGCCTATGCGCCCGGAGATGGGCGTGGTGACGGTGGCGTAACCCACATTGATTTGTGCCGACAGAATGGACGCCTTGGCAGCGGCCACATCGGCCTCGGCCAGTTTCTGTGCGGCCACGGCGGAAATCAATTCCTGGTCGCTGATGGCGTGGGCGGCAGCCAGCGGCTTGTAGCGCTCGGCCTGGGCCTGCGTGGAAGTCAGATTGGCTTCTGCCTTGGCGAGCGAAGCCTGGGCGCTGGCCAGCACCGCCTTGTAGGGCGCGGCATCAATCTGGAACAGGGTCTGGTTGGCGTGCACTTCGCTGCCTTCGGTGAACTGCTTGCTTTGCAAAATGCCGGCCACGCGGGCACGCACCTGGGCTACGCGGGAGGCTTCGGTGCGACCGGGCAACTCGGTCACCAGCCCCACGGTGCTGCGCGACACCGTGACCACACCCACCTGGGCAGGTGGTGGTGCCTGGCTGGCACCGGCTGCAGGCGGCGCTGCGGATTGACCGCAGGCGGCCAGCAAACCCGTTGCGCCCAGTAACACAAGACGCGCGTCCGCGCGCTGCCAACCGGAGACCAGGGCATTTTTCAATGCATGCATATTGAACCCTTAGGAAATGAAAGCGGGGCCTCGCAGCCCCGGTCAGAAAACGGTGATGGGTGACAAAAGACTTTGTCCAACCCGCAGAAACCAGTATAGCCAGAAGGGGTAAACCCGCGCTGACCACCACCTATTGCATTCGCACCCTCAGTCGACCATTCAGGCAGGGCGATCACCGCAACGGGCCGGGCGCACAACGGGTGTTAAAAATCCACCGCCGGGCGCAGCGCCGAGGGCCGCACATAACGCCAGCGACCCAGCCAGCAGGCACTGATGAGCGCGATGCCGCAGGTGGCAGCGATCACCGCCATGGGGTGCTGCCACGCGCCGCCATAGGCGTCGAACATGCTGATTTTCATGGCCCGCACGACCCAGGTCAGCGGCAGCCAGGGGCTGATATTGCTGAACAGCGTACCGCTGAGTTCCACCGGAAGAATGCCACCGGAGCTGGAGAGTTGCACCGCCAGAAAAATCATGGCGGCCGCTTTGCCGGCGTCACCCATCAAGCGTGTCAGCGCAAACACGATGCCCAGAAAGGTGAGCGCCGAGAGCGCCAGCGTGAGCAGGAACAGCCCCGGGCTGGCGATGCGCATGTGCAGGCCCCAGACCACCGTGGCATACACCAGCGCCGCTTGTGCCAGCACGATCAGCAGCGGAATGGCCAGCTTGCCCAGCAGCTTGGCCGGGCCGGAAAATTTCTGTGCCGGTTTGGGCAGCACCCGCACATGGATCAAAAACGCCGCCACCCCAGCGCCCAGCCACAGCGCTGCAGGAAGAATGTTGGGGGCAAAGCCGCTGCCGCTGTTGGGCACCGGGGCCTCCACTTCCATGACGGGCCTGACCGAATTGGCCAGGCCCTGGGCGCTGCCATCGGGCTTGACGATGTCAGCCGGCAGCGAAGTGCCCAGCAAGTCCAGGCCGGCACTGAGCCGCTCGGCACCTTGGCGCGCACTTTGCGCGCCCTCGGCCAGCGCCGTGGTGCCGTTCACCAGCGCGTCGGTGCCGCGGTCGAGCTCATCGAGCTGGCTGTCGTCCGGCAGCTTTTGCACCATGGTGCGCAACCCTGCGTTCATGGCGCGCACCCCGGTAGCCATTGCGCCCACGCCGTTGCTGAGCTTGTCTGCGCCCTCCTGCAGCTTGCCCTGGGCTTCGGCCGCCGTTTGCAGTCCGGCGTCGAGTTGGGTGACGCCGGTGTGGAGCTGGCCCAGGTTCTCGGCCACCTTGGCGGGCACCAGAAGGCTGTCCTGCGCCTGGTCGCGAAACGTGCCCACGCTGCTGCGTATGACCTGGCTGCCGGCCTGCAGTTCGGTCATGCCCCTGGCCAGTTCGGTGTGGCCGGCGGCCAGTTGCTCGGCCCCGGCCTTGAGACGGTCCAGCTCACTGTTGCGCGGGCGTTTGGCGTCCATGGTCTTCAGGCCGCCGCCCAGTTGCCGCATGCCGTTGTTGAGTTGGTCCACCCCGCTGTTGACGCGTTGCGCGCCGCTAGCGGCTTGCCTGGCCCCGGTGACCAGCGGCAGCATGCCCTTGCTGAGCTCGTGGGCGCCGCTGCGCAACTGCTCCACGCCGTCGCGCAGGCGCTCCACGCCGCGTTGCGAGCCGGCGGCATTGAGCAGCACCAGTTTCCAGCGCCGCTCGTTCAGGCTCTCGTTCACGTCGTGGCCTAGCTCACTGGCAAAGCTGCGCGCCAGCAGCGCGCTCTCGAAGTTATTGCCTTCGGAGGTGTAGACCACCAGCTTGCCGGCTCCCGCTTCGTGGCCGGGAATAGCGTTGGAGCTGAAGTCCGGCGGGATCACCAGCGCAAAAGCCAGTGCACCACTGCGCACCTGCGCGCGTGCCTCGGCCTCGCTCTCAAAATCCTGGAACCCAAAGGTGTGCTTCTTGTGCAGGGTGGAGGCCACCTCCCAGCCGGCGTTGAACACCTGTCCACGGTACTCCACGCCCTCATCCAGATTCACCAGGCCCACCGGCAAGGTGCCTATGCGGGAGGCCGGGTCCCACACGCTGGACAGGTAAATAAAGGCGTACAGCGCCGGTATCAGGGCCACCAGCAGGGTGGCTGCAAACAGCTTGGGATAGCGGGTGAAGGCCTGCGCCTCCACGCGCAGGATGTACAGACTTTGTGACAGCAAGTGCATGGCGCATTATTCCCGGTAACGCCGCAGGAAGCGCCGGTCGATCCAGTCTTTGAGCCACCAGACCCAGCGCCCCTGCGCGCTGTGCGGGCCCCAGCTGGCAATGGCATAGCGGTTGCCGCAGGAAACCAGGTTCAAGGTGCGTTCGGGCGGCTGGTGTTCGCGCAACGCTTGCCCGGCCACTGCCGCCGCGAGGTTCATGGCCAGGGCCGGGCCGGCGCGCACCGCAACCACGCCGCTGCGTGCCATGGGGCGGTCCATGCGCGTGCTGACATCGCCCGCGGCAAACACTTCCGGGTGGCTGGTGGAGCGCTGGCAGGCGTCCACCGCTACAAAGCCCTGCAGGTCGAGTACCAGTCCGCTGGCCAGCAACCAGGCCGGCGCCTGCGCGCCGGTGGCCACCAGCGGCACATCACAGGCCAGGGTGGCACCGCTGGCCAGCAGCACTTCGCCCGGTTGCACGCCGCTTGCCGTGTCTTGCAGCAGCGTGATTTTCCGCTGGAGCAGCGCGGCCTTCAGACGGGCTTGCACGCGCTCGGTGTAGCCTGCGCCCACCGGGGTGCTGCCGCAGAGCAGCGTGACCGCCGCCTTCGGCATACGGTGGCGCACGGCCATGGCCAGTTCCATACCCGCTGCCCCCGCGCCAATCACGGTGATGCGCAGGGGCTTGGCTTGCGCCCTGTGCACCACCGGGGGCCAGAGCGCGCCAAAGGCCTCGATGGGGCGGATAAACAGGGCGTTTTCGCGCGCGCCGGGTAGGGCTTGTTCGATGCGCGCGCGGTCTTGCACCGGGCCGGTGTTGAGGGAGAGCCAGTCGTAGTGCAGGCAGCTGCCGTCCTCCAGCGTCACCGTGCGCGCCACGGCATCCAAGGCGCACACGCTGCCCCGAATCCAGCGTATGCCGCTGCGCCGCACCAGGGGCTCCAGGGGAATCACGCAGTCTTCCAGCGCGTAGTGGCCGGCCACAAAGCCCGGCACCATGCCGGAGTAGAGCTGGCGGTCGCAGGGCGCAATCAGCGTCACCTGTACACCGGCCCAGGGCGCGCTGGCCATGTGCGACAGCACATGCACGTGGGCATGTCCCGCCCCCAAAAGCAGCAGTTGGCGTGCGGGGGGCATGCTGGCCCCCACGCTTCCCGCTGCGCGTGGTTCGCTGCCCCCCAAGGGGGCCTTCGCCCCTTGGGGCGGCCCGGCGGGGCTCATGTTCATCCGCGTCTCCATTCATGAAATTTTTCCAGCCAGCGCAGCAGGCGCTCTGGCGGGTGCGCGCGGCGCCACTGACCGGCGGCGTGTTTGTTGGCCTCGGCCAGGGTGGGGTAACTGTGCACCGTCCCCAGGATTTTGCCCATGCCCAGACCGTGCTGCATGGCCAGCACATATTCAGCCAGCAGTTCGGCCGCCTGCGCGCCCGCGATGGTGGCGCCCAGAATGCGGTCCTTGCCCGGCACCGTGAGGACTTTGACAAAGCCATGCGCTGCGCTGTCGGCGATGGCGCGGTCCAGCCCTGCCAAGTCAAAGCGCGTGACTTCATAGGCCACGCCCTGTGCCTGCGCTTCGCGCTCGTTGAGGCCGACGCGGGCGATTTCAGGGTCTACAAACGTGGCCTGCGGAACGGCCTTGTAGTTCACCCGCAAGCGTTTGAAGTCGCCAAACAACGCGTTCACTGTGGCATACCAGGCCTGGTGCGCAGCCACATGGGTGAGCTGGTAGGGGCCTGCCACATCGCCTGCAGCATAAATATTGGGCACCAGGGTTTGCAGCGTGTCGTCGGTCTGCACGGTCTTGCCAGTGGCAATGCCCAGTTCTTCCAACCCATAGCCGGTGAGGCGCGCTGCGCGGCCCACGGCACAGAGCAGGCAGTCAAAGGGCAGTCGCACTTCCTGGCCGTCGTGCAAGGCGATCAGCAGCTTGGTGTCGCCCTGCATCTCACAGCGCAGCGCTTCGTGCCGGGTGAGCACCTGCACACCGTCGGCCTGCAGCGCAGCCCGGACGAAGCCCGACACCTCATCGTCCTCACGCAGCAGCAAGCGCCCTGCCCTTTCCACCTGGGTGACTTCGGCGCCCAGGCGCGCAAAGGCCTGCGCCAGTTCACAGCCAATCGGCCCGCCGCCCAGCACCACCCAGCGCTTGGGCAACTGCGCCAGGGTGGCCAGGTGCGCCCACAGCGTGTCGCTGGTCAGGTAGCCCACCTGCTCCAGGCCCGGCAGCTCCGGCACCACTGGCCGGGCTCCGGCGGCAATCACGATGCTGCGCGTGGTCAGCCGCTGTGTGCCGCCGCCATGGAGCGCAATCTCCACGGTCCAGGGGTTGATGATGGTGGCGCGGCCTTGCACCACGTCCACACCCAGCGCGGTGTAGCGCTGCACGCTGTCATGCGGCGCAATGTCGGCAATGACCTGCTGCACGCGCTGCATCAGCAGTGGGAAGTCGAACGCCGGCTCCGCAGGATGCAGACCATAGGCGTGTGCATTGCGCATTTGCTGCGCCAGCCTGGCACTGCGGATCAGCGCCTTGCTCGGCACGCAGCCCGTGTGGAGGCAGTCGCCCCCCATTCTGTAGGCTTCCACCAGCGTCACCTTGGCTTGGACCGCTGCGGCAATGTAGGCCGACACCAGACCACCAGCACCGGCGCCAATCACCACCAGGTTGCGGTCAAAGGTCTTGGGCCTGGAGCCCCGCCAGCGGGCGTAGACGCGCAGACGCTCCAGGTGCCGCCAGACGCGACGCACCACCAGGGGAAACACACCCAGCAAGGCAAAAGACCCGAGCAAGGCCGGGCTGGCCACATCCGCCAGGCTGCGCAAATGGCCCAGCTGGATACCGGCATTGACATACACCGCCGTGCCCGCCAGCATGCCCAGTTGGCTGACCCAATAAAAGGTCCAGCTGCGCAGCGCGGTGAGCCCCATGGTCAGGTTGATCAGAAAAAACGGCACCACCGGAATCAGGCGCAGGCTGAGCAAGTACAGCCAGCCCGCGCGTTGCACACCCGCGTTGATCTCGGCCAGTGGCTTTGCAAACCGGGCCTGGACCACTTCACGCAGCAGCAGACGTGCTATCCAGAAGGACAGGGTGGCCCCCAGGCTGGAGGCAAACGACACCAGCAGCAAACCCCAACCAAAGCCAAACACCGCGCCGCCTGCCAGCGTCAACAAGGCGGCACCCGGCAGCGCCAGGGTGGCCACGCCAACATACAGCGCGAAGTAAAGCGCGCGCAGTTCCCAGGGGCGCTGCGCATACAGCGCGGCAAATCCCGCATGGCGCTGCTGCAGGGCATCCAGCGTCAGAAAACGGCCCAGGTCCAGTGCAAAGAACAGCCCCAGCACAAGGACCAGAGCCAGCGCCACCAGCCAGCGTGTGGTTTTCATTGAAACGCCCTCCAGCCCCACCGGATGCGGCTGGCGGTGGTGATGGCGCACAACACTGCAAAGCCATAGGCCAGGGGCGCAAAGTGCTGCGGCCAGAGGCACATGGCCAAAAACACGGCCAGGGTTTCGGTGGCTTCGGTGAGGCCACCCAAAAAATAAAGCGATTTATCCGGCCAGTCCAGGCTTGCCATGCCGCGCTTGGCGGCGAAGGTGGCAAAGGCCAGAAAGCTGGAGCTGGTGCCTATAAACGCGGCCAGCAACACAGCAGCGGGCAAGGCGTTGGCAGGGGGCACCGCCAGCGCGAAGGCCAGCGGAATGCTGGCGTAAAACACGAAGTCCAGCGCAATGTCCAGAAAGCCACCGGCATCGGTGGCCCGGCTCTGGCGCGCCACGGCACCGTCGAGCGCGTCGCACAGGCGCGACAGCAGAATGAGTGCAGCGCCCGTCAGAAAAGCCCCCAGCGCAATCGCCAGTGCCGCACCCAGGCCGATGGCAAAACCCAGCAGGGTGATGGCATTGGCCCCCACGCCTGCGCGCGCCAGTGTCTGCGCGGCCGCAGTCACCAGCGGGCGCAGCAGGGCGACGGCATGGCGGTCTAGCATGTGGGAGGGAAGTGGCGCATGGGAAGCTGCATGGTACTGCGCCCACAGCACGCACCGCCTAGGGAAAGACCAGGCTACAAAAAACCACGCCTGCCATGGCAATCAGTGCTGCAAAGCCTCCCAGCTGGCCTCCATGAGCAGCAGCGTCGCCTGGTCAACGGTGCAGGAGTGACCACAGGTGGCCTCCACGAGCGCCGTGTTTCCGTGATGGAGTCCCAGCAGTTGTTCCACATCCTCGCCCCACTCACCTTGCATCAGGAACAGGCTGTCTTTGCGGGTGTCACCAATCATCGCGCGTTGCATTGGCAACAGCGCACTCAGAATGCGGGGAACTGCCTCGGCAACCGATTGCGGCCACTGGTCCCGTGGCAGCGGTTTGACTTCGGCACCTGCTGCAGCGCTGAAGAGGAGCAGGGCGAGGGCCAGTGCATGGTGTTTCATAACAGAACCGTTTGGCTGTGGGATGGGATGGATGGTGGCGCTTGCCGGGCCGCCTGCTCGGCAGCTGCAAGGCCCTCTGTTTCTGACGCTGCGAGCAAGGTCCGCACGCGCAGTACGTCCGCCAGGGTGTCGATATCCGTGACGCAACCGGCATCTTGTACCTGCCACTTCAACAAGGCGAACTGCGCGATGACGGGCGCCGCGCCCTGCTGACCCTGGAGCGCCATCAGCGCATCGCCACAGTCGGGTGCAAAGCGCACCGGATGGCCGCGCTGTTCCCCGAAAAATGGAACCACCACGCGGGCCTGTGTCTTGAGCTGCGCCAGTGCAACCAGGGTCTGCGGCTGGATCAGCGGCAGGTCGGCCGGCAGCACCAGCCAGCCCGCAGCGTTGCGCGTGGCGCGCACGGCAGCGGCAATCGTATCGCCCATGCCGGGATGGCCGGCATCCTCCAGATGCCACAACAAGCCACTTGCGCGCACGGCATCAAGGGTGCGTTGCAGCACCGTCCTGCCACACAGGTCGGCCTGCAGTTTGTGGCCGCCTCCACCCGACGCGGTATAGCGCTCGCCGCGTCCGGACGCCAGCACCAGCACCGTGGGCAGCTGGGCTGCTTCCACGGGAGAAGTCAGCGTAGTCAAACCCCGGCCCGCCAATCAGGCCAGCGCACAGGACGCAGCCGTCGCAACGGGCGCGGGCGCCAGTGTGTTTTTGACCGCGATGATTTCGGCCAGTATGGACAGGGCAATCTCGGCCGGTGTGCGCGCACCAATGCGCAGCCCGACCGGGCCGTGCAGCCGGTCCAGCTGTGCGGTGCTCAGGTCAAAGTGTTCGGCCAGGCGCTGCTTGCGGGTGGCCTGGTTACGCCGCGACCCCAGGGCGCCCACATAAAACGCATCACTGCCCAGGGCTTCCAGCAGCGCCATGTCGTCGAGCTTGGGGTCGTGCGTCAGGGCGACGATGGCGGTGTGGGCGTCCACCTGCAGTTCACGCACTACATCGTCGGGCATGCCCAGCACACGCCGCACATGGGGCGTGGCGCGGTCGAGCAGGGTTTGCGCATATTCCTCGCGCGGGTCACACACCAGCACCTCAAAGTCCAGCGCGGTGGCCATGCTGGCCACTGCCTGCGACAACTGCCCGGCACCGATCAGCAACAAACGCCAGCGGGGGCCAAACAGGGTGGTGAGCTGGAGCCCGTCAAACGCCATGGCTTGGCCGCGCTGCGCGTCGTGCAAGGTCACCTCGCCGGTGCTGAGCGTCAGGGTGCGCGACACCAGGCGGTGATCGGCGGTGCGCTGCAACAGCGTGGCAATCCACTGGGTGTCCTGCAGCGGCTCCTGTACCAGGCGCAGCGTACCGCCACAGGGCAGGCCGAAACGGGCCGCCTCTTCCTTGCTCACGCCGTAGGCGATCATGGCCGGCCGGGTGGCGCGCTCGGCGGCTGGTTGGTTCAAGGCGGCCTGGGTGCGGGCGATCAAATCGTCCTCCACACAACCGCCCGACACCGAACCGCTGACCACGCCGTCACCGCGCACCGCCAGCAGCGCACCGGGCGGGCGGGGTGCGCTGCCCCAGGTTTCCACCACCGTCACCAGCGTGACGGCGTGGCCGGCCTGGCGCCATGCCAGGGCATCTTCCAATACCCGCAGGTCCAGACTTTCCATGGAAGGGTGACTCCGCCGGTCGGACTCAGGCTTCCTGGATGGCCTGCGCCGTCAGCGGCAGCTTACGCACGCGCTTGCCGGTTGCGGCAAATACCGCATTGGCAATGGCCGGCACCACCAGCGCGGTGGCGGGCTCGCCGATACCGCCGGGCTTTTCCGTGCTGGCAACCAGCACGATGTCTATCACCGGCGACTCGAACATGCGCACCACGGGGAAGCGGTTGTAGTTGGTCTGCTGCACACGGCCCTTGTCCATGGTGATTTCCTGCATCAGGCCGGCGCCCATGCCGAAGACGATGCTGGACTGGATTTGCGCCTCCACCGTGTCCGGGTTGATCATGTGGCCCACATCGGCCGCCACGGTCACCTTGTGCACCTGGACGCCTTGCGCGTCCACCGACACTTCGGCCACCTGCGCCATGTACGAGTCATAGCCTTCCATCAGCGCAATGCCGCGGAAACGGCCAGCCGGCAGGGCGCTGCCCCAACCGGCCTTCTCGGCGGCGAGCTTGAGCACATTTGCAAAGCGCGGCTTGTTGGCCAGCAGGGCCATGCGGTACTGGTAGGGATCTTTGCCGGCGCTTGCCGCGAGTTCGTCGATAAAACTTTCGTTGGCAAAGGCGTTCATGTTGTGGCTGACCGCGCGCCAGTAACCCACCCGGATACCGGTGTCCACAATGTGCAGGTCGTGCTGCGTATTGGGAATCTCGTAACCGGCCACGGCCGCCTCGGCCATGAAGGGGTCAAAAGTTTCCTTGGGCAGGCCGAAGGCGCGCTGCGTGACCGACTGCGAGGCCACCTTGAAGTGCAGCGCCACCGGCTTGCCCTGCGCGTCCAGACCGGCCTTGAGCTGGTTCACGCCCATGGGGCGGTAGAAGTCGTGCGTCATGTCATCTTCGCGCGACCACACCAGCTTGACCGGCTGGTTCACGGCCTTGGAAATTTGTGCCGCCTGCACAATAAAGTCCAGCTCCAGGCGACGTCCGAAGCCGCCGCCCAGGAAGGTGGTGTGCAGCGTCACATCCTCCGGCTTGAGTGCCAGTGCCGCCGCCACGGCGCCCTGTGCGCCCTGCTGGAACTGGGTAGACCCGATGAGGTGAACCTTGCCGTCCTTGTAGCTGGCAGTGAAGTTCATGGGCTCCAGCGGCGCATGCGCCTGCATCGGGCTGATGTACTCGGCCGACACATAGGTGGCAGCGCCCTTCATGGCTTCTTCCACATTGCCCACCGGCTTGCCGATGGGCAAGGCCTTGATGCCGGTCATGGCGCCGCGGGTAGCTGCCAGCACCGTGTGGTGGTCGAGTGCGGCACCGGCACCTTCGTCCCAGCGGACGGTCAGTGCCTTGCGCGCCTTGACAGCCTGCCAGTAGCTCTTGGCCACCACCGCCACACCGTCGTTGATCTGCACCACATCCACCACACCGGGCATGCCCTTGGCCGCGCTGGCATCGTATCCGGCCACCTTGCCGCCGATCACCGGGCATTGCTCCAGGCTCGCATACAGCATGCCGGGGAGCTTCACGTCTATGCCGTATTCGGCGCCGCCGTTGACCTTTTGCGGCGTGTCCAGGCGCTTGGTGCGCTTGCCCACGATGGTGAAGTCCTTGGGGTCCTTGAGCGCCACTTTCTCCGGCACCGGCAATTTCGCAGCAGCTTCGGCGAGATGCCCGTAGGACGCCCGCTTGCCGCTAGGGCCGGTGACAAAACCCTGGTCCGCCTTGAGCAGGCTGCGGTCCATCTTCCATTCGTCAGCGGCGGCGCTGATCAGCATTTCGCGCACCTGGGCGCCGGCCACGCGCAGCTTCTCCCAGCCGTCGCGCACGGAGGTCGAGCCGCCGGTGATTTGGGCACCCAGCAGGGCATTGACATAGACCGCTGCGGGCGGTGCGTTTTGCACCTTGACCGACTGGAGGTTGACGTGCAGTTCTTCGGCGATCAGCATCGGCAGCGAGGTATAGACGCCCTGGCCCATTTCGGAGCGGGCGCACAGCAGCGTGATGGTGTTGTCATCGGCAATATGCACCCAGGCATTGGGCGTATGCAGTGTGCCGGCTGCCAGCAAATTGCCGGGCAGTATGCAGCCCATGAGCAGGCCACCGGACAGGGCAGTAGAGGTCTTCAGAAAGGCGCGACGGGATGTAGTCATGGGGGTTCTCCTCAGGCTTGACGCATCATGGTTGCCGCATCTTTGATCGCAGCCTTGATTCGGGGATAGGTGCCGCAACGGCAAATGTTGCCACTCATGGCTTCGTCAATATCGGCGTCCGACGGGTTCTTGTTGACAGTCAACAGGGCGGCAGCGCTCATCAACTGGCCGGACTGGCAATAGCCGCACTGCGGCACATCGTGCTTGACCCAGGCCACCTGCAGGGGGTGGCTGTTGTCCTTGGACAGGCCTTCAATGGTGGAGATTTTTTTGCCAGCCACGCTGGACAACTGGGTCTGGCAGGAGCGCGCCGGCTTGCCGTCAATGTGGACGGTGCAGGCACCGCACAAGGCGGCACCGCAGCCGAACTTCGTACCGGTCATTCCTAATTCATCGCGAATTACCCACAGTAGCGGGGTGTCGGGCTCGGCATTGGCAAGCACTGCCTTGCCGTTGACTTGAAACGTGGTGCTCATTGTGCAGGCTCCTTGGGATGTATTAAATGGTGCAAAAAAGAACAGGGAAGTCTATTTCCACATGCCCTGCAAGACTACGGCCTAAGCACACTTTTGCCGCATCGGGTTTGCCCTATGTCAATAAGCGTATTCTCAATTTGAGACGCGCCGGTTATGCAATCGAATGCATACCCTGCCGTTCCAGGCGCTTTTGATCAGGCGCTTTTCAGCGTGTGGTTTTTCAACGGCAAATCCCGGATGCGTTTACCCGTGGCGGCAAAGAGCGCGTTGAGCACGGCGGGTGCGGCTACGGCAATGGTGGGCTCGCCCACACCGCCCCAGAAACCGCCGGAAGGCATGACGATGGATTCCACGCGGGGCATCTCGGCCAGCTTGAGCACGGGATAGTCGTGGAAGTTGCTCTGCTCGATGCGGCCGTCCTTTACCGTGCAGGCACCATACAGTGCTGCCGACAAGCCGTAGGCAAACGAGCCCTCGATCTGGGCTTCGATCTGCTGCGGGTTGACCGCGTGGCCGGGGTCGGTAGCAGCAACGATGCGATGCACCTTGAGGCCCCCCGCAGCATCCACCGAGACCTCGGCACACGCCGCCACATAGCTGCCAAAGCCCATGGTTTGGGCCAGCCCGCGAAAGACACCCTGGGGTGCCGGCGTGTCCCAACCCGCACGCTGCGCCACCGCGTTGAGCACCGCCAGGGCCTTGGCATTTTGCGCCAGCAACTTGCGTCTGAGCGCCAGCGGGTCCCGGCCCATGGCATGGGCCAACTCGTCGATAAAGCATTCCAGATACAACGTGTTCTGGTTCAGGTTGACGCCCCGCCAGTAGCCGGCGGGCACATGCGGGTTGTGCATCGCATGGTCAATCAACAAGTGGGGGATGGCATAGCACAAAGAAGCCTCCGGGCCGGGCGGGTTCAGCCCCTGGAAAGTCACCGGGTCTTTGCCGTTCTTGATGTTTTGCGGAGCCACGGTGGCCAGAATGGACTGGCCTGAAATACGCATGTGCAATGCGCTCAGTTCACCCCGCTCGTCCAGCCCTGCGGTGAATTTGCACTGCGTGACCGGGTGGTAGCGCCCGTGGGCCATGTCTTCTTCGCGCGACCAGATCAGCTTGATGGGGGTGCCCGGCATGGCCTTGGCAATCTGCACCGCCTGCGTCACATAGTCGGTGGCGCCCCGGCGTCCGAAACCGCCACCGAGATGGAGCTTGTACAGCTCGCATTGCGCTGCCTGCAAGCCCGATGCCTCGACCACCGCGTTGAACGCCGCTTCGCCATTCTGCGTAGGCACCCAGGCCTCGCACAGCGCGGGCGTCCACAGCACGGTGGCATTCATGGTCTCCATGGTGGCGTGGTTCTGGTGCGGGTAGGAATACACCGCCTCCATCGTATGGATGGCTTGGGCCAGGGCCTCTTTCACGTTGCCGGCTTCATGGCCCACCACGGCCGATTCCTGCGTGAGCCCGGCCTTGAGCACTTCGGCAAATCGGGCGCTGGTGGCGGTGGCGTTGGGCCCTTCGTCCCATTGCACCGGCAGGGCATCCAAGGCCGTCTTGGCACGCCACCAGGTGTCTGCAATAACGGCTACGGCACTGCTGCCAACCCGCACCACTTTTTTCACGCCGGGGCGCGCCAGCACGGCCTTGTCATCAAAACCGGCCAGGGTGCCACCAAACACCGGGCAGTCTTTGATGGCTGCATTGAGCATGCCGGGCAGGACCAGGTCCATGCCGTAGATTTGCTTGCCCGTGGTTTTGTCCACGGTGTCGAGCCGGGCCAGGCGTTTGCCGGCCAGCTTCCATTCAGCAGACGGCTTGAGCGTGATGTCGCTGGGCACAGCGAGTTTGCCAGCCGCTTGCGCCACCGCGCCATAGGTGGTGCTGCGGCCGCTCAGCTTGTGCGTGATGACGCCCTTGCCGGTCTGGCACTCGGCCGGGGGAACATCCCAGGCAAGGGCTGCCGCCTGCAGCAGCATCTGGCGCGCGGCCGCACCGCCCTTGCGCACGTACTCATGGCTCTGGCGTATGCCCTGACTGCCGCCTGTGCTGAAGCTGCCCCAGGCCCGGTTGCGTTTCAGGCTCTGGCCGGGCGTGGGGTATTCGGTGGTCACGCGCGCCCAGTCGCAGTCCAGCTCTTCGGCCACCAACTGGGCCAGGCCCGTGAGCGTGCCCTGCCCCATCTCGGAGCGGGCAATGCGGATGACCACGGTATCGTCCGGCCGCACCACGACCCAGGCATTCACTTCGGGTGCCACGGCCGCTTCGGCCGCTTGCGCCTCTTGCGGAATGTGAAAAGCCAGCACCAGACCGCTGCCCAGCACGGAAGAGGTTTTCAGAAAGCTGCGGCGTGTCGTGTTCATGTGCTGCTCCCATCGGCATGTTGAATCTTCAGGCCCGCATCTGACAGCTTGCCCGAGGCCACCGCATGAATAGCTGCCCGCACGCGGTTGTAACTGCCGCAGCGGCAGATGTTGGTCATGGCGGCATCGATGTCGGCATCCGTGGGATGGGGGTTCTCGCGCAGCAAGGCGGTGGCCGCCATGACCATGCCGCTCTGGCAAAAGCCGCACTGCGGCACATCCAAAGCAGCCCAGGCCCGTTGCACCGGGTGCGAACCGTCGGCCGACAGGCCCTCAATCGTCACCACTTTGGAAGTGGCGGCTACCGACGACAAGGGCCGCACGCAACTGCGCGTGGCCACCCCGTCGATATGCACGGTGCAGGCGCCGCACAGTGCCATGCCGCACCCATATTTGGTGCCGGTCAGCCCCAGTTGCTCACGGATCACCCACAGCAGCGGGGTATCGGCCTCGGCATCGACGGACCGCAAGACATTGTTCACGTGAAGTTGCGTCATTGGCATCTCTCTTTGAAGCGGGCTGAAAGGGTACTCTGGATTCCGATCTCTTGCCTGCGGCGCAGCAGCGTGAACAAGTGCCGCTGGTTTAGCGCAAACTCGCGATGTAATGCGCCAGGTTCTCCATGTCTTTTTCACTCAGCGTTTGTGCCACGCTGGTCATGTTGCCCGCATCGTTGGTTCGGGTGCGTGCTTTGAAGTTGCGCAATTGCGTCATCACGTAATCGTACTGCTGCCCGGCAACGCGGGGGATTTCGTTCTGCCCTGAAAAGCCGCCCAAGTGGCACATGGCGCACAGGGTTTCATCGGCTTTGGCTTTGCCCAATTGGACCTTGGTTTCGTCCGTCACAAACGGGTTGGCCTTGGCAGGCTGTGCCGCAAAGTAATTGGCGACATTGATCATGTCTTCGCGGCTCAGCGTGGCAGCCATGGGCGACATGATGTCGTTGTGCCGGCGCCCCTCTTTGTAATCCTTGAGCTGGATGTAGATATAGCGCCAGCTCTGGCCGGCCAGGTTGGGGAAGATGGGCGCCACGGCATTGCCATCTTCTCCGTGGCAGGCGGCGCACAGGGCCGCCTTTGCCTTGCCCGCTGCAATGTCCTGCGCCCTGCTGCTGGAAGGGGTCAGAAACGTGCAGGCGACGGCTAGTGACAGTAGGAATGAATAGGTCTTCATGTGAATCAAAAAAGAGTATAAAAAATGGCGGCCCGCAAAGGAGCCGCCATTCGATTGCAATCACAGGAATTGCGATACCACCGGCACGCAGGCCGGATCAATCCACGGCGTAAACCACCATGGAGTTGCCGCGCTTGAAGTCGAGCTGGTTGTTGCCGCCGCAGCCCATGGCCACGTACTGCTTGCCCGACACGTTGTAGGCCACCGGCATGGCGTTGGCGCCGGCGCCGCAGTTGTGTTCCCACAGCAACGCGCCGCTCTTGGCGTCGAGTGCGCGGAACAGGCCATTGCCTTCACCGTAGAACACCAGGCCGCCGGCGGTTGCCAGTGCGCCGCCAATCAGGGGCTGCTCGGTGTCAAACTTCCAGACCATCTTGCCGGTGTTGTAGTCCACGGCTGCCAGACGGCCCCACTGCTTTTCACCCTCAACCACCTTGAAGGCGCCGCCCAGCCACAGCTTGCCGCCAGGGTACTTGGCGGTTTCCACGTGGTAGGTCATGGGCTGGTGCAGGTTCAGTGCATAGCTCAGGTGCAGCTCCGGGTTGACGGCCATGGGCGACCATTCGACGCCGCCATTGGCACCGGGCAACATGCGTGCGCCGTCGGCAGTGGGCAAGACCCACATGTTTTCCTGCGGGATCATGGCTTCGGAGAAGCGGATCAGTTCGCCGTTCTCACGGTTGTGCACGTACACATGGCCGGTCTTGCCGCCATGGATCACGCCGGGCACCATCTTGCCGGACTTGTCTTGCACGTCCACCAGAATCGGGGGGCTGACCGCGTCCAGGTCCCAGACATCGTGGGCGATGTACTGGAAGTGCCATTTGTAGGCGCCGGTGTTCAGGTCCACTGCCACCAGAGAGTCGGTGTACAGGTTGTCGCCGGGGCGCTCGGCGCCATACAGGTCGGGCGACGGATTGCCCACCACAAAGAAGATGGTGTTCGACTTCAGGTCCACCGCCGGGTTCATCCAGACACCGCCGCCCAGGGTTTGGAAGAACGAGCTATCACGCGCCAGCTGGGCCTTCTCGGCCGCAATGTCGCGGTGCATGTCGCGCCCGGTGGCGTCGTTAACGGCCCAGACGCCTTCGCTGCCCTTTTCGGGGATGGTGTGGAAGGTCCACAGCAGTTTGCCGTTGGCCGCATCAAAGGCCTTGACGAAGCCGCGAATGCCGTACTCGCCGCCGTTGGTGCCGATCAACACCTTGCCGCCGACCACGGTGGGGGCCATGGTTTCGCTGTAGCCCTTTTCAGGATCAGCGATTTCAATGTTCCACAGCACCTTGCCGGTCTTGGCGTCCAGAGACACCAGACGCGAATCCAGCGTGCCCATGAACAGCTTGCCGCCCTCTACCGCGACACCGCGGTTATTGGGTCCGCAGCAGAAGGTGGTGATGGGGCCCATCTTGTGCTTGTAGTGCCAGAACTCCTTGCCGGTCACAGCGTCCAGCGCATAGACGTGGTTGTAGGAGGTGGTCATAAACATCACGCCATCGACCACGATGGGCGCGGTTTCCATGGACTCCAGCACTTCGGTTTGGAAGGTGAACTTCGGCTTGAGGTTCTTGACGTTGCCGGTGTTGATCTGCTTGCCGGGGTAGTAGCGGGTTTGTGCGTAGTTGCCGTTGGTGTGCAGCCAGTCTTTGTCCTGCGCGCCGGCTTGGTCCAGCTGGGACTGCGACACATTGATGCCTTTGGACAGGGTGCTCGCACCGCTGCCCACATCCTTCTGGCCTTGAATTTCTTGCGCTGAAGCAATTCCCGCAAGGGTACTAAGCGCCACGGCCGTGAGGGCGATGACTTTTCGATAAGGGATATTCATATTCGGTCTCTCTCTTTGGTATTGGGCAGGCAACAATCGCCCCAAGCGGTAATTTTTTTACAAAATTACGACCTGAGGAAACGGCATTTTCAAAGCGTTTGCCAAGCGGTCGCGCAGGGCTTCTCCTAATCCCTCGTTCCCGGACAGGTATTCCCGCCAGACGCTTCGCCGCGCAATGAAGACGCGTATACCGTCGACTCGATTGCATCAACTTTGGGAGTTTTCCGTGCATTTTTCGCGAACATTTCAACTGGGTTTTGGGCTCTGCATGCTCGGCATCAGCAGCATGGCAAGTGCACAAATGGGTGCGGACCAGATCAATCGCAACGGGCAATATGTGCTGGCAGCCAAGGCCGGCAAGGTGGAGCGTGTGGCCCAACTGTTGCGCGAAGGCGCGGCTGTGAATTCGCGTGACCGCTTGGGCAATTCGCCCCTGAATATGGCAGCTGGCAAAGGCAACCTGGCAATGGTCGAGGTGCTGCTGGGTGCAGGCGCAGACCCCAACCTGGCCAACCTTTCGGAAGTCACCCCGCTGATGGGTGCAAGCTTTGTTTCCAATGCGGAGCTCATCAAGAAATTGCTCGCCGCAGGTGCCCGCACCGACGCGGTGGACCGGGTCAAAAAGACGGCGGCCACCTACGTGGCGGCCAATGGCTGCATTCCCTGCATGGAGGCCTTGCTGGCCTCCGGCGTCAAGGTCAATGCAGTGCTGGAAAACGAACTGACCTTGCTGATGTGGGCCTCCGGGTCGGGGCAGGACAAGATGGTTCAATTCCTGCTGGCGCAAGGTGCCGACAAGGGCCAGAAGGACAACCGCGGCTTGACGGCCTTGGCCATCGCGCGGGATGCCAAGCAGAGCGCGGCAAGCGCATTGCTGGAGTGATGTCCCGCGCTCATGCAGCACGCCGGCAAGGGCTGGCGGGGCACCTATGAGTTCCAGCAGTGATCGAAGCCCCGCCGCCCTTACCGGGTTGCAACTGCGCTCGCTGGTCCTGGCCAACGGCACCCTGGAGTTGTCGCTGCACAGCGTGACCACGCCCGATCCGGGGCCTGACGAAGTGGTGGTGCGCATGGAAGCGGCGCCTATCAACCCTTCGGATATCGGCCTGCTCTTTGGCGCAGCCGATACCCGCAGCAGCGTGCTGTCGGGCAGCGCAGACAGTCCTGTGGTGACCCTGCAGATCCCTGCACACCTGATGCCGGGCATGGCCGGGCGCATCGGCCAGTCCCTGCCCGTGGGCAACGAGGGAGCCGGCGTGGTGATCGCTGCGGGATCGTCCCGGCAGGCGCAGGCGCTGTTGGGGCAGACGGTCGCGTTACTGGGCGGCGCCATGTATGCGCAATACCGCTGCATCGCGGTCGGGCAGTGCCTGGCGTTGCCAGCGGGCACCCGGCCGGCGGACGGCGCTTCCTGCTTTGTCAACCCGCTCACTGCGCTGGGCATGGTGGAAACCATGCGGCGCGAGGGCCACAAGGCCCTGGTGCATACGGCGGCGGCCTCCAACCTGGGGCAGATGCTGAACAGGATTTGCATCAAGGACCAGATCGCCCTGGTCAACATCGTGCGCAGGCCGGAGCAGGCTGCGATGCTCAAGGCGATGGGCGCCCGCTTCGTATGCGACAGTTCATCGCCCGCCTTTCTGGCCGACCTGACGCAGGCCCTGGCGGATACCGGCGCCACGCTGGCGTTTGATGCCACCGGCGGCGGGGCCTTGGCTGGCCAGATTCTGGGCTGCATGGAGGCTGCGCTCAACCGCAGCGCCACCGAATACAGCCGTTACGGCTCCAGCACGCACAAACAGGTCTACATCTACGGCGGGTTGGACAGCCGGCCAACCGAGTTCGTTCGCAACTTCGGCTTCTCCTGGGGTATGGGGGGCTGGCTGTTGTTTCCGTTTTTGCAGCGCATCGGCGAGGCCGCAGCGCAGGCACTGCGCCAACGCGTGGCCGACGAACTCCGCACCACCTTTGCCAGCCGCTACGCGCACGAGATTTCTCTGGCGCAGGCCCTGCAACCACAGGCCATCGCGGTGTACGGCCTGCGGGCCACCGGCACCAAGTACCTGATCAACCCCCACAAGCTGCCGGGCACCTGACGCGCCCAGCGCTCAGACAGGCGGGGTCCAATGCCTGGCATCGCACGGGCTGCTGCGCGCAAGAGGTCCAGCGCAAAAAGTGGTTTACCCCTGCATCGCGCCGCAGGGGTGTGGCGGCGGCATAAAATCGCAACGCACCGCCGCAGACCAGGCGGCTTAGCTCCGCACTCCCATCAGCCCGAAAGCTTTTCAAAATGCCCCAATACCGCTCCAAGACCTCCACCGCCGGCCGCAACATGGCAGGTGCCCGCTCGCTGTGGCGTGCCACCGGCATGAAGGATGGCGACTTCGACAAACCCATCATCGCCGTGGTCAATAGCTTCACCCAGTTTGTGCCGGGACATGTACACCTCAAGGACCTGGGCCAGTTGGTGGCCCGCGAAATCGAGGCGGCAGGCGGTGTGGCCAAAGAGTTCAACACCATTGCCGTGGACGACGGCATTGCCATGGGTCACGACGGCATGCTGTATTCGCTTCCCAGCCGCGACATCATTGCGGATTCCGTGGAATACATGGTCAATGCCCACTGCGCCGACGCCATGGTGTGCATCTCCAACTGCGACAAGATCACCCCCGGCATGCTGATGGCGGCCATGCGGCTGAACATCCCGGTGGTGTTTGTGTCCGGCGGCCCGATGGAGGCCGGCAAGGTCAAGCTGCTCAACCCCGGCACACAGAAGATCGAATTCAAAAAGCTCGACCTGATCGACGCTATGGTGATGGCCGCCGATGACAAGGTGTCGGATGCCGATGTGGCCGAGGTGGAACGCTCCGCCTGCCCGACCTGCGGCTCCTGCTCCGGCATGTTCACCGCCAACTCCATGAACTGCCTGACCGAGGCCCTGGGCCTGGCCCTGCCCGGCAACGGCACGGTGGTGGCCACCCACGCCGACCGCGAACAACTCTTCAAGCGCGCCGGCCACCTGGCCGTGGAGCTGTGCAAGCGCTATTACGAGCAGGACGACAGCAGCGTGCTGCCGCGCTCCATGGGCTTCAAGGCCTTTGAGAACGCGTGTACGCTGGACATAGCCATGGGCGGCTCCACCAACACCATCCTGCACATCCTGGCCATCGCCCAGGAGGCCGAAATCGACTTCACCCTGGCCGACATCGACCG